>DASZSJ010000154.1:0-16698 GCA_035548675.1 Solirubrobacterales bacterium | reverse complement strand
ATCAATTCCCGCAGAGGCACACCCGCCATGCCCCCACATCCCCGTTCGAACGACAAAAAAAGGAGCCGCCGGGCAAACATTCACCCGGCGGCTCCCGACTAGGGCCCCTGCCCTAAGCGATGTGACGCGACCTAGACCGTCGCCGCCGCCTGCTCGGACTGACTGCTCTCCGAGTCTTTGGCGAGCGCTTCCGCCTCCGGCGTGGTCTCGTCGATGTTGCGCGGCAGCAGCACCTCGCGGGCGATGACCAGGCGCTGAATCTGGCTGGTGCCCTCGTAGAGCTGCATGATCTTGGCGTCGCGCATCAACTTCTCGACCGGGTACTCCTTGATGAAGCCGTAGCCGCCGTAGACCTGGACGGCATCGACGGTGCACTCCATCGCCGAGTCGGCGGCGAAGCGCTTGGCCTCGGAGGAGACCAGCGTGTTGCGCTTGCCCTGGTCGAGGGCGACGGCCGAGTTCCAGGTCAGCAGGCGGGCGGCGTCGACCTTGGTGGCCATGTCGGCGATCATGAACTGGATCGCCTGGTGCATCGCGATCGGCACGCCGAACTGGACCCTTTCCTTGGAGTACTCGCAGGCGAACTCGAAGGCCGCGCGGGCGATCCCGGTGGCCATCGCGGCGACGCCGGGACGGGTGCGGTCGAGGGTCATCATCGCCAGCTTGAAGCCCTTGTTTTCCTCGGCCAGGAGGTTCTCCGCCGGGACCTCGACGTCGTTGAAGGAAATGGTCGCGGTGTTGGAGGCCCGCTGACCCATCTTGTCCTCCTTCTTGTCGACGCTGACGCCGGGCACTTTGGCGTCGACGACGAAGGCGGAGATGCCACGGTGGCCGGCCTCGGGGTCGGTCTTGGCGTAGACCGTGAACCAGTCGGCGTAGGTGCCGTTGGTGATGAAGCACTTGGAGCCGTTGAGGATGTACTTGTCGCCCTGCTTGACCGCGCGGGTCTTCATTCCGCTGACGTCGGAGCCGGCGTCGGGCTCGGTCAGGCAGAAGGAGGCGAGCGCTTTGCTTTCGGTCAGCATGCCGAGGTACTTCTTCTTCGTCTCCTCGGAGCCGCCGAGCGTGACCGGCGCGGAGGCGAGGCCGTTGGCCATCAGCGAGGTGCCGATGCCCGAGCAGCCCCAACCGATCTCCTCCTCGATCAGGCAGCCGGAGAGGTAGTCGAGCCCGGGCCCGCCGTAGGCCTCGGGGATGTGCGTGTTCATCAGGCCGACGTCCCAGGCCTTGTCGATGATGTCCTGGGGCCAGGTGCCATCCTTGTCGTACTCCCAGGCAACCTTGCGGATCTCTTTCTCCGCGAAGTTGTGCGCGAGCTCGCGCAGATCCTTCTGTTCGTCGGTCAGGGTGAAGTCAACCACTGGTCGGGGCTCCTTCTTAATCGTTGCGTAAGCCTTGCGGATGCGGCCTCGCCACCGGGCGACGACCACCGATTGACTGGTCAGTCAACCAAGCAGCAGGGTACCGGATAGCAGCCCGGGAGCGTTAGCCCTAGTCTTGGAGCCATGGTCGGCCCGCTGGCATTGACCTATCTCCAGAGCGGCTACGTGCTGGCCGCGATCACGCTCTTCGTCCTGCCCCTGGCCGCCTTCTGGTTCATTCGCTCTGGCCCCGCCTGGAACAACATCGGCAAGGGCCGCTTCGGGGTCATGCACTCGATGCCGCCGCCGCGCATGGCCCAGCCCTCGCCGGAGATCGACCTGGCGATCCAGGCGGCCGAGGCGCGCCAGATGCTGGAGGCGAAGTCCTACCGCCGCACCCGCCGCGGCGAGGAGCCGCTCGACGTCGAGGCGGAGATGACGGCGCTGATCGACACCGAGCTGAGCGGGTCGGGCCGCAAACGCGACCTCGACGAGAAACTGCGGGCGGAAGTCAGGGAGCTGGTCATCGCCCGCAACGAACGGCGCATGCGCCGCGGCGAGGAGCCGCTCGACGTCGAGGCGGAGGTCGAGCGCGAAGTCGCCGATTTCATAGGATTGGGTCACTGATGGCCAGCGCCGCCGAGGAGAACCTCTACGAGGTCGAGGAGCTGCTGATGCAGCCCGGGACCTACTTCAACCCGCAGACCGAGGTGCTGGTCGTGGTCGACGACTCGACCTCGCTCGACCAGGAGGTCTTCAACCTCGAGGCCTACGAGGGAGCCGAGTGGGTGCGCGTCTCCGACGAGGTGCCGGTCGACGAAGATCGCCGCGACCAGGTGCTGGAGAGCTTCCAGACCAGCTACCACCCGGGTTCGGGTGGCTCGGTCTCCGAGACCGCGCTCGAGCAGGGCGACGACGAGCTGGACGGCGACGAGGACGGGCAGGAGCCCGGCCGCGAGGACCCCGAGTAGCGCCCTGCTCGAAGCCGGCGACAGGGCGCCCAGCTTCACCCTGCCCGATCAGAACGGGGGAAAGATCACCCTCTCGAAGCTCAAGGGGCAAACCGTCGTCCTCTACTTCTACCCCCGCGCCGACACGTAGATCTATGCGGGTCTCGGGGCTCGTTCAGCCCGAGACCCGCTTCAACTATCTAATGCCCTCTTCCTCGCCTAGCTAGAGGCTACCCATCCCCCCATTCATTACCTGAGCTCAGCGTGAATTCGCCCGTGCCTGAGTATTGAGCTTCCACCCCGCCAATGGTTAGTCTCGTACCAGTATTTTTGGTGAATTCCCATTTATGCGCTTTTTGCTGAGCAGACGTATCTATGTTCGCAACAAGCAACCCTTCTATTTCGTAACTACCTGCGTGCGTGCACGATCCACCTTTGAGTTCAAGAGTAACGATCTCTTCATGAGTTGATTCCGGCCGCCATCTCACCTTCGGAGCTTTGGTCGACCCTTCAAGGGCTTCTTCCGCAAAGAACCCTAGGGCTTGGGTTCTGATTTGACCATTCGGAAAGCCCGTAGAGGACGTTTCGCATGACGTGTCGCCAGCGGGCGCGGTGACTTTGCATCCTGTAAAAAGAATTGCTCCAGCTTTAAAAGCTCTTAGGCCAGTAATGGAGTTGCCAGATGCCGAGTTAAATTTGAGGCTATTGCATTCCACCGTAATTCCAGTGCCTTCCGTTTGTTTGAAGACCCAGTTTTTTATAGTGGTTATCGATTGCGATAGCGCTTCAGATTCTCCAGCTTTGAGAGTTTGCTTTACACCGCCTTTGGTCACCTGCCATTCAGGTCTGGATTCGGTAGCGCTCGCGGCAATGCTCCAAGTTAGCGCGCCAAGTGCGCACATCAATACCGCCAAAGAGAACACACGTGCAGGTCGCATGATCGTTCCTTTCATCATCTACCACCGGCATCGCTGGAAGCAGGGCTTCAGGCCATCCGAATGCTCGGTGGTCCAAATGTTTGGACTCCAGTCCGACGATAAAAGGAACCCGGTTACATATCAAGAAAATTTGAGTGTTTGAGAGATTTGATATGACAGCATCCACGAGACAGAGACCCTCAAGGCCGCTAGATAGACTCCCGAATGGTGCTTGACGCAGGCGACAAGGCCCCCGATTTTGAACTCCCGGACCAGGGGGGGAACCTCGTCAAGCTCTCGCATCTCGTCGGGAAGCAGCCGGTCGTACTGTATTTTTATCCCCGCGCCGACACCCCGGGCTGCACGACCCAGGCCTGCGGCGTGCGCGACCGCGGCGCCGACTACAGGGCCGCCGGGGCGCGGGTGATCGGCATCTCACCCGATGAGGTCGACGCGATCGGCAAGTTCGCCGGCAAATTCGACCTCGACTTCACCCTGCTCGCCGACGCCGACCACGAGGTCGCCGAGAAGTACGGCACCTGGGTCGAGAAGTCGATGTACGGCAAGAAGTACATGGGCGTGCAGCGGGCGACCTTCATCATCGACCCCAAGGGCAAGATCGCCAAGGTCTTCCCCAAGGTCTCGCCCAAAACGCACGACGACCTGGTCCTCAAGGCCCTCGCCGAGCTCAGCTGACCGCAACCACGACGATGAAAGCGGCGTAGAGGCTGAACCAGGCCACGACCGCCGGCAGCTCGAAGCGACCGCGGCGGTGCAGCATCTCGTAGGCGAGCAGGCCGCCGGCGAGGCCGAGGACGACCGAGAAGGCGGCGTTGGCGCTGAGCTGCCAATCGGTGAAGAGCAGGCCGATGCCGACCGGGATCGTCGACTGGAAGACCATCGCGCCGCTGATGTTGCCGAGCGCCAGCGAGTCCTTGCCGTCGCGGACCCAGAAGAAGCTGTTGACCTTCTCCGGCAGCTCGGTGGCGAGCGGAGCGAGCACGAGCGCGAGCACGACCGCCTCGACGCCGATGCTCTCGGCGATGTGGAGCAGGCTCTCGACGAAGAGGTGGGCGCCGCCGACCATCGCTCCCAGCCCGACCAGGAGCTGCAGCACGCAGAGCCCGAGCGCCGGGTCGCGCCGGCGCTCGGGTCGGCGCTCGAAGACGAGCGGCTCCAGCGTCTCCTCCGCCTGCACCGCGCCGCTCGCCTGCAGGGTGCGGCGGATGTAGAGCGGGTAGGCGAGCAGCATTGCCACCCCGACGGGTATGCGCAGGACCGGCGGCGCGCCCCAGGCGAGGGCCAGGCCCAGCGCGAAGAAGGAGAGGAAGAAGAGCAGGTCGCGCTCGAGCGTCACCCGGTGCGCCCGCAGCGCGACGCCCTGCTCGCGCCGCTGCCGGTAGAGGTAGGCGAAGAGCCCGACCAGGCCCATCGCCAGGGTCGCGAGCAGGAAGGGCGCGCCGACGATCGCCCCGATCGCGACCTGGTCCGCGCCTTCGGCGGCGCCGATCAGGGCGACGATCGCGATCAGCGTCTCCGGCATCGCCGTGCCGACGGCGGCCAGCAGACTGCCCACCGCCCCCTCCCCCAGCCCCAGCCGATGCCCGATCCACTCGACCGCGTTGGTGAAGAGCAGCGCCCCGGCCAGGATTACCGCGAAGCTGAGCAGCAGGAGCAGCGCGTCGTCCATCAGGCGTAATAGAAGGCGAGGCCGAATACGGCGTAGACGGCGAGCAGCTGCACGCCCTCGAACCAGGTCGACTCGCCGTCCTGGGTGACGTAGTTGGCGATCAACACGGCAAGCAGGATCGCGCCCAGCTCGAAGCCGTTGAAGACCAGGGCCATCGGGTGCGGACCGAGGAAGAAGGAGGCGAGGACGAGGATCGGCGCGACGAAGAGCGCCACCTGGGCGCTGGAACCGATCGCGATGTTGACCGAGAGGTCCATCTTGTCCTTGAGCGCGACCAGCACCGCGACCCAGTGCTCGGCGGCGTTGCCGACGATCGCGACGACGATCACGCCGATGAAGAACTCCGAGAGCCCGACCGAGCGCGAGGCCTCCTCGATCGAGCCGACCAGCACCTCGGACATGACGCCGACCAGCACGCCGGCGACGGCGAGGGCGAGGACCGAGGTGCGGGTCGACCAGCCCATGCTGTCCTCGTCGCCGTACTCGGGGTTGAAGAGCGAGCGGTGGGTCTTGAGCGAGAAGAAGAGGCCGGCGACGTAGGTGGCGATGAGGACGATCGCCACCGCCAGCGAGAGGTGCTCGACGGTCGAGCCGTAATGGACGAGGTCATCGCCGGGCTGGGGCAGTCCCTGGCCCTCGACCAGCTCGAAGATCGCCGGCATCACCAGCGCCGCGGCGGCCAGCAGGAGCATCGAGGTCTGCACGCTGGCGCTGGTGCGGCTGAAGGTCTGCTTCTCCCGCCCGAGCCCGCCGCAGAGCATCGCCGCGCCGAGGACGAGCAGGATGTTGCCGATGATCGAGCCGATGATCGAGGCCTTGACCACCTCGTGCAGCCCCTGACCGAGGGCGAAGAGGGCGATGATCAACTCCGGCGCGTTGCCGAAGGTGACGTTGAGCAGCCCGCCGATTCCGGGCCCAGAGCGCGCCGCCAGCTCCTCCGTCGCGCGCCCCATCAGCGCCGCGGTGGGGATGATCCCGAGCGCCGAGGCGGCGAAGACCACCCCGGCAGCAGCGCCGGCAAGGTCCAGCGCCACCGCCAGGGGAATCAGCGGCGTCAGCAGATATGGCCAGCCGTACGGAGTGCGGAGGAAGGCGACTACTGGAGTAGCCCCGTGCAGTTCTGGATGTCGACCGGCGTCTTCGCTTCGCCCAGGCAGTCGTAGTAGGTCTGGCCACCGCCCGACTTGCCCTTACCGCCGCCTGCGGACCCCCCGGCAGCAGCGCCGCCGAGTTTTTCCAGCAGGCCGCCGATGTCCGGCGTGCCGCCGCCCTGGAGCTGCTGGAGGAGTTCGATCGGATTGATGCCGAGCTTGAGGAAGAGGTCGCTCAGCGGCCTGGTCCTCGCGGGAGCCGAGATCGATTGCTCTTCGTTAACCCCAGTCAGAATCAGGTCAAGGTCCAGGTCAACCCGTTTGGCCGATGCCTTGGAGTCCTTTTGCGGTTCGATCGTCGCCTCGGCGACGATGCGGCGGACGATGTGATCGTCGCCGACGTAGAGCTCGACGTGCGCGGACTTGACTGAGTTCTCGATCGTTCCCTTGGCGTCCTTGATTTCCGCCAACGAGGGCAGCGGCCCGGCCGATTCGAGCTGCGCATTGCAGGCCGGGTCTTCGATCAGTTCGGTGACTGCTTCGAGCGCCCCGGATGCATCGAGGTCGCCACTGACCTTGGTCGTCTCGGTGCCGCCGACGTCGGCGCTGCCTTCGTCTTTGAGGCGATCGACGAAGTCCTTCGGTTCGAGGTCACCGGCCGCTTCCTGGCAGGCCGAGACATCGGCCGATTGATTTTTGCCGCTCTGGCGCTTCAGCAACGACTTGACGAAGCCGAAGGTGGTCGAATCGACTTCGTACTCGCTGCCGTCGTAGCCGATGTAGGCCTTGTTGCCGAGGAGGGTGAAACCGCCTTCGCGGTCGATCTTTTCGCCGCCCAGCTTCCCGTTGGCCGCGAAGGAGAGATCGAGTTCGGGGTATTCGGCTTCCGCTTCGCTCTGGAAGGGGCCGGAGAGGCTGAGATCCAGCTTGCCGCTTTTCTTGCCCTGGACGTCGAGCTTCGCCGCCAGGTCCAGCTTGCCGCTTTCGATTCCCTGCAGGGTCGCTTCGTCGACCACCGACTGCGGGTCGTCGCTGCCGCTGCTGCCGCATGCGGCCAGCGTTGCCGCGAGGGCGATCAGCGCGACGAAGACGGAGAGGATGCGGGGGTGGCTCAAAGATGGTCCTCCTGAAGGAATCGGGTTCCGCGTAAGCCGTAACGCTAGCGGGTGAGGGCGCCGACTTGGCGACCCTCAGGGGATTGTCTGCAGGGTGCGTGCGCCTTCTTCGGGAACCTCGATCTGACGCGGGCTTTCCTGAGTGAAGTTGACCGCGAGCGGAAAGAGGAGCGCGCCGAGGAAGATCAGGATGATGCCGGCGGCGACGAGCCAGCGGGCGGTGCTGAGGTGGCCGAGGATCCCGATCGTGAAGCCGATCAGGATCAGCGCGATGTAGGGGCCGGCGCTGTGCGGCAGGAGGTCGGCGAGTGGCAGGGCGAGGTCGAGCACTTGGCGGGATTATCATCGCCCAATGCCCGACGGTTCCGCAGCTGAGGTTAAGCAGGCCCTGGCCGAGGTCGGCTACCTCGCCGACGAGCCCGCCGCGCTGGTCTCTTTCCTCGCCCAGCGGCTGGGCAAGCCGGTGCTGGTCGAGGGACCGGCGGGTGTCGGCAAGACCGAGCTGGCCAAGGCACTCTCCCGCGCCACCGGCCGCGAGCTGATTCGCCTCCAGTGCTACGAGGGCCTGGACGAGGCCAAGGCGCTTTACGAGTGGAACTACCGCAAGCAGCTGCTGCGGATCCAGGCCGGTGGCGAGGACGGCTGGGAGGATGTCCACGGCGACATCTTCAGCGCCGAGTTCCTGCTCGAGCGGCCGCTGATGCAGGCGATCGCCAGCCCCGAGCCGGTCGTGCTGCTGATCGACGAGATCGACAAGACCGACCAGGAGTTCGAGGCGATGCTGCTCGAGCTGCTCTCCGACTTCCAGATCACGATCCCCGAGCTGGGGCAGGTCGCGGCGACGACGATGCCGATCGTGATCCTCACCTCGAACAACTCGCGCGAGCTGACCGAGGCGCTGAAGCGACGCTGCCTCTACCTCTGGCTCGACTACCCGGGCCTGGAGCGGGAGATGGAGATCGTCCGCCTGCACGCCCCCGAGCTCTCCGAGGCGCTGGCCCGCCGCATGGTCGAGGTGGTGCGGATGGTCCGCGACCTCGACCTGAAGAAGCCGCCCTCGATCGCCGAGTCGATCGACTGGGCGCGGACGCTGCTGCTGATGGGGGCCGAGGACATCGACCGCGAGACGTTCAACCAGTCGATGTCGATCATCGTCAAGCACCGCACCGACATCGACTTGGTCGCCGAGCGAGTCGGGGTGAAGCTTGCCGAGCCCGTACGGCCCCAAGGCTGAGGCGGGCCCGCCGGGGCTCGCCGCCAAGCTGCTCGGCTTCTGCGAGGAGCTGCGCAGCGAGGGCGTCTCGGTTGGCACCTCGGAGATCCTCGACGCCTTCGCTGCCCTCGAAGAGGTCCCCTGGACCTCGCGCGAGGACTTCCGCGAGGCGCTGGCGACGACGATCGCCAAGTCCCAGGAGGACCGCCGGCTCTTCGAGCTGCTCTTCGAGCGCTGGTTCTTCCGCGCAGCCGAGAGCGAGGCGATCGCGCGCGGGATCGAGGAAGGGGAGCAGCGCCACGAGGGGGCCGATCGGCTCGACCTCGACGAGCTGCAGGAGCAGATCCGCCAGGCGATCGTCGAGGGCAACGACGGCGAGATGCGCGACCTGGCGCGGCTGGCGATCTCCGCCTTCGGCCGCCAGGGCGAGGGTTCGGGGGTGGTCGGCGTCGACGTGCAGCGGATCCGCCGCACGCTCGGCCTCTCCGCCGGCACCCAGGCGCCCGCCGAGGACGGCGCGGCCGAGCTGCCGCCGATCGACCGCGCCCAGCTCAACGCCTTCGAGCGCCACCTGCGCCGCGAGCTCGAGCGCGACCTGATCGAGCGCACCTCCACCCTGCCCCCCTCGCGGCCGCTGGCCGAGCTCGACCGGGCGCTGCCGACCAGCCCGACCCAGGACCTCGCCGCGGTCCACCGCGCCGTCTCGCAGATGAAGCGCCGCCTGGCGACGCTCGGGCAGGAGCAGCGGGGCAAGCGACGGGGGCAGACGGTCGACGTGCGGCGCACGATGCGCGCCTCGCTGGAGACCGGCGGCGTGCCGATGCACGTGCGCTACCGGCCGAAGCGGCCGCGGCGGCCGGAGATCTACGTGCTCTGCGACGTCTCCACCTCGGTCACCTCGGCCAGCGTCTTCTTCCTCTCCGTGCTGCACGCCCTGCACGACTCCTTCCGCAAGCTGCGCAGCTTCGTCTTCATCGAGCGCATCTCCGAGGTGACCGACGTCTTCGAGCACGAGCGCGACTTCCGCGCGATCGCCCAGCGCATCTCCAGCGAGGGCGGCGTCGCCGACGTCTCCGGCTACACCGACTACGGCCGCGTCTGGCTCGAGTTCCTCGGCAAGATCTCCGACGACCTCGACCCGCGCTCGACCGTGATCGTGCTCGGCGACGCCCGCACCAACGGCCGCGAGCCCCACGCCGAGGTCTTCGCCCAGGTCTCCGAGCGCGCCGGCCGCCTCTTCTGGCTCAACCCCGAGCCGAAGCTCTACTGGAACTACGGCGACTCGGTGATGGCCGCGTATGAGCGCTACTGCGACGGCGCCTTCGAGTGCTGGACCACCCGCCACCTGGAGAACTTCGTCAACGTCGTTGCGGGAGGAGTTCCGGCGGAGGTCTCGTAGAGATCCGCACAAACGCGAAAGGGGAGCAGCGATGGAACCTTCGTACCCAGTCTCGTTTTCAGTCGACTATCCGGAGCGCGAGCTGAATCGCGTCTCGACCTTCTTCCGCATCTTCGCCGCGATCCCGATCGCGATCGTGGCGGCGCTGCTGCCGGGCGGCGGCTTGGCCGCGGGCGAGTACGGAAGCGGCGCCTACGGCGGCGCGATCGCGGCCGGCAGCCTGATCTTCGTCCCGATCGTGCTGATGCTGCTGGTCAAGAAGAAGTACCCGCGCTGGTGGTACGACTGGAACCTCGAACTGCTGCGCTTCGGCAATCGCATCGGCGTCTACGTGTTGCTGATGGACGACGAATACCCCTCGACCGACGCGCGCCAGGCGGTCCACCTCGACTTCCCCTACCCCGACGCCGAGCGGCTCTCGCGCGGCCTTCCCCTGGTCAAGTGGCTGCTCGCCATCCCCCACTACATCGTCCTCTTCTTCCTCTACATCGGCGTCTTCTTCGCCGTGATCGGCGCCTGGTTCGCGATCCTCTTCACCGGCCGCTATCCCAAGGGAATCTTCGACTTCGTCGAAGGCACCTTGCGCTGGCACAACCGCGTAATCGGCTACGCCTTCTCGCTTGTGACCGACGAGTACCCGCCGTTCCAGCTGAGCGCCTGACGGTTGTTGTTCGGGCGGGGATGATTGGGCATGGCGGGTGTGCCTCTGTGGGAATTGATGTCGCACGCGCCCGCGAAGCGGGCGCTTAGCGACAATTTGAGAGCGCGGGCTATGCCCGCGCTTAGAACCACGAGTGCAGCGGCCGCTTCGCGACATTCCCGCAGAGGCACACCCGCCATGCCCTCAACACCCGCTCGAACTGCGGAAGCTTTCCGCTTCGAAGCGCACTCAAGCTACGGAGAGCCCCTCGATTCGAAGCGCTTACAACGGCCGGAGTCGCCTAAAGCTTCCGAGCTTCGGAGCCGCAGTGGAGTCCGCGCGATCCTCCACCAAGTCCCGAATCCACCGATCAAAAGGATCCGACGAACCTTTTACATGCTCTACATGGAAAAGGTGCGTCGCGTTGGGCGATGCCCTCCCGAAGCGCCTATAACGGCCCCGGGCCCTTGAAAGCTTCAGAGCTTCGGAGGCGCTTCGAAGCTCTGAAGCTACGGGGTTGCTCGAGAGCTGTTTCGGTTTGTTCCCTGTGATTCGGACGGGGTGTCGGGCGTCCTGTGGGGGAATGTCGCGAAGCGGCCGCTGCACTCGTGTTTCTAGGCGCGCCCTTTGGGCGCGCTCTCAAATTGTCGCTAAGCACGCGCTCCGCGCGTGCGTGCGACATCAATTCCCCCACAGGACGCCCGACAGCCCCGCGGGGTACCACAGGGTTCACACACCACCCCCTACCGCGCGGCCCAGGCGTCCGGCTGCGCGGCGAGGGCCTCGACCTCGCGGGGCAGGCTGCCGGCGACGAGGTCGGCGAGGGTGACGTGCTCGAGCACGGTGCGCAGGCTGGCGCGGACGGCGATCCAGACCTCCTGCAGGTGCTCGGCGTTGCCGCGGTACTCGATCGACTCCGGCGGGGCCGACTGCACGTGCGCGATCGGGCCCTCGACCGCCCGCACCACGTCGGCGATCGTCACCTCGTCGGCGGGCTTGGCCAGCCAGTAGCCGCCCTTGGCGCCGCGGCGGGCACGGACGATGCCGGCGTGCTTGAGCTCGAGCAGGATGTGCTCGAGGAACTGCAGCGGGATTTCCTGCGCGTCGGCGAGCTTCTCGCCCTTGACCGGGTCCTCGTCGGCCGCGGCCAACTCGGCAGCGGCTCGAACGGCATAGTCGGCCTTCGCGGACACGCGCATGGTGGCAGTAAATCACCCCCGCCTATCGCGCGGGTGGTGCGGGGTGAGGGGCCCGAGGACAGCCCGTGGACCGCGTGGAGGCGCCCTCGCCCCGCGACGGGACCCGCGCGCCGGGCTCGTTCAATTCGCTGCCTCCATCGCCAGCTTCGCCGCTTCGCGCTCGCGGCGGCGATGGAGGATGCGCGGTGCGGCGAGGATCGCGCCGAGGCCGAGTGCGGCGACGACCGCGGCGATCGGCCACACGGTCGGGTCCCCCTTCTGGACCGTGACGATGCCCGAGCCGATCAAGACGATGCCGAGCGCGGTGCGGATGAAGCCCGTCGGCGCCCGGTCGGAGAGCGCCGCGCCGATCACGACGCCCGGCACCGAGCCGATCAGGATGTTGGCGGCGAGGCCGAAATCGACGTTGCCCCCTACCCAATGGGCGATCCCCGCCGCCCAGAGCAGGATCGCGGCGTGGAAGACGTCGGTGCCGACCACCTTCTTCGGCGAGAGCCGGTAGATCGCGATCAACAGGATCGCGATCACGGTGCCCGACCCCGCCGAGGTGACGCCGATCACCAACCCGGTCGTGGCGCCGATCAGGACGGCCGCGACCTTGTGGCGCCGTTCGACGTCGAAGCGGTCGCGCTCCTCGACCAGGTCGCGCAGGATCAGCGCCCGGGTCAGGGTGATCACGCCGACCATCAGCAGGGTGCCGCCAAGAACCGCGTAGACCAGCGAGTCGAGCCGCTCTTCGCCGATTCGGTCCTGCAGCACCGAGACGATCGCGACGCCGAGCACAGCGGCGGGGACGGAGCCCATGGCCAGCCATTTGACCAGCTCCATGTTCACCGTCTTCATGCGGAAATGGCGCCAGCCGCCCACCGTCTTGGTCACGGCCGAGTAGAAGATGTCGGTGCCGATCGCGGTCGTCGGCTGGATGCCGAAGATGAGGATCAGCAGCGGGGTCATCAGGGATCCGCCGCCCATACCCGTCATGCCGACGAGCACGCCGATGCCTAGTCCGAAGACGATGATTGCCGGGTCCATATGGAGTCCGCGCCCGGGTTGCTAATTCGACTTTCCTGACCTCTTTGGTCAGGAGGCGCGAGTGCGCCAGGATACCAAGATGGCCGCGGAAGCAGAAGGATTCGGCGCCGCGATCGCAATGCCTCCCTCCCGCGCCGGGGGCAAGGGCGGCATCTCGATCCGCGACTTGGCCCACGCCTACGGCGAGCTGGAGACGATCGAACAGCTAGACCTCGAGCTGCCGCCGCACGGCGTCCTCGGCCTCGTCGGCCCTTCGGGCTGCGGCAAGTCGACCCTGCTGGAGCTGGTCAGCGGGCTACAGGAGCCGGCGTGGGGAACGATCGAGGTCGACGGCCTCTCCACGGCCGCCGAGAGGCTCGCCTGCTGTGCCTTCATGCCCCAGCGCGACCTGCTGCTGCCCTGGCTGGCCGCGATCGACAACGCGGCGCTGGCGCTGCGCAATCGCGGCGCCGGCCGCGCCGCGGCGCGGCAGCGCGCCGGACAGCTCTTCGAGCGCTTCGGCCTGGCCGGCTTCGAGCGGGCCCGGCCCGCGCAGCTCTCCGGCGGCATGCGCCAGCGGGTCGCCTTCCTGCGCACGCTCGTCGCCGGCAAGCCCGTGCTGGCGCTCGACGAGCCCTTCGCCTCGCTCGACGCGATCACCCGGGCTGAGATGCAGCAGTGGCTGGCGCAGGCCCTGAGCGCCGACCCGCGAACGGTCCTGCTCGTCACCCACGACGTCGAGGAGGCGCTCTACCTCTGTGACAGCGTCGTCGTGCTCTCCTCCCGCCCGGCCCGCGTCGTCGCCCACCTGCCGGCGCCGAGCCCGCGCCGCGCCGACCGCGATGAGGCGGTCACCGACCCGGCCTTCGTCGCCGTGCGCGAGCGGGCGATGCAGGCGCTGCGGGAGGGGATGGCATGAGGCGCTGGCTGCTCCCGGCGCTCCTGCTTGTGGCGCTCGTCGGTGCCTGGCAGCTCGCGGCGAGCACCGGAGCACTTGCCGACCTGCTCGGCATCGAAAGCTTCCTCGTGCCGTCGCCGGCCGAAATCGCCGAATCGCTCTGGCAGAGCCGCGGCCTGCTGGCGGAAAACGCCTGGGTGACCCTGCGCGAGATGCTGCTCGGGCTCGGCGTCTCCTTCGCGATCGGCGTCTCCTTCGCCTTCCTCATGCACCTCTCGGGCCTGGTCAGGGACACCTTCAACCCGCTGGTGGTCGCCTCGCAGACGATTCCGATCCTGGTCGTCGCGCCAATCCTGATCACCTGGTTCGGCTTCGGCATCTGGCCCAAGGTGGCCGTCATCGCCCTGATCTGCTTCTTCCCGGTCACGGTCAGCACCCTGGCCGGCCTCGGCGCCGCCGACCCGGAAGCGAAGAAGATGATGCGCACGCTCGACGCCTCGCGGGGGCAGATCCTCTGGCGGGTCGAGACGCCGACGGCGCTGCCCCAGTTCTTCACCGGCGCCCGGCTGGCGGTCGTGCTCGCCCCGATCGGCGCTGTCTTCGGCGAGTGGGTCGGAGCGAGCTCCGGGCTGGGCCACATGATCCTCCAGGACAACGGCCAGCTCGAAACCGCGCGGGTCTTCGCCGCCGTCGCGATCCTCTCGGCCACCGCCCTCTTCCTCTTCGGCCTCGTCGCCCTCGCGGAGCGTCGCATCGTCACTTGGCGATAGAAAGCAGGGGATGAAGCACGCCCCGACCCCGACGGTCGCCCTCGCACTCGCCCTACTTGCCCTCAGCCTGGGCCTCAGCGCCTGCGGTGAGAAGAGCGAGGACGTGAAGGGAGCGGCGCAGCCGCTCACGCTGACGCTCGACTTCTACCCCAACCCCGACCACGCCGGGATCTACATGGCGCAGAAGCTCGGCTACTTCCGCGAAGCCGGGCTCGACGTGGACATCCAGACTCCCTCCGACCCCGCCGCTCCGATCAAGCTGGTGGCGGCGGGGCGCAGCGACCTGGCGGTCTCCTACGAGCCGGAGGTGATCCTGGCGCGCGAACGGGGGCTCGGGGTGAAGGCGGTGGCCGCGCTCGTCAACCGGCCGCTCACCTCGCTGATCTGGCTGAAGAAGTCCGGTATCGGCGGCGTCGCCGGGCTGCGCGGCAAGACGATCGCGACCGCCGGCATCCCCTACCAGGACGCCTACCTGAAGACGATCCTCGCCCGCGCCAAGCTGACCCCGAACGACGTCGAGACCGTCAACGTCGGCTTCGGCCTGCTCCCCGCCCTGCTCGGCGGCAAGGCGCAGGCGATGCTCGGCGGCTTCAGCAACGTCGAGGGCGTCGACCTGCGCCTGCGCGGCAAGGAACCCGTCGTCACCCCGGTCGACGAGCTCGGCGTGCCCACCTATGACGAGCTGGTCCTCGTCGCCGGCGAGGAGCGGCTCGAAGAAGACCCGGAGTCAATCCGGCTCTTCATCGCCGCCCTGGAGCGCGGCACCCGCGCTGCGGCCGCCAACCCCAAGGCGGCGGCCAAGGCACTGGAGGAAGCAAACCCCGACCTCGACCCGAAGCTGACCCGGGCCGAGCTGGCGGCGACGCTGCCGCTGCTCGACCCAGCCCGGGGCAAGCTTCCCTACGGCTACATGTCCCCCGCCCGGTGGCGGGAGTTCAGCGGCTGGATGCGCGACAACGAGCTGATCGAAGGGCTGCCGGCGAGCTCCGACCTGCTCAGCGACGACTACCTGCCCGGCGCGATCCCCGAATAGAGCGGCGCCCCTTCGTCGAGCAAGGCGGAGATCTTCGCCGGCGGCAGCGCCCGCGAGAAGAGGTGGCCCTGGGCGTAGTCGCAGCCGAGCCGGCGCAGCTCGAGCATCTGCGGCTCGCTCTCGACCCCCTCGGCGATCACGTCGAGTGAGAGCGCCCGGGCCATGCCGATGATCGCCTCGACGATCGCCGTGCGCTCCTGTTCGACCCCGAGCGCGTCGACGAAGGAGCGGTCGATCTTCAGCGCGTCGAAGGGGAAGCGGTTGAGGTAGGCAAGCGAGGAGTAGCCGGTGCCGAAGTCGTCGAGGACGAGGCCGACGCCGAGCTCGCTGAGCGCGTCCAGCGTGCCGGTCGCGGTGGCCGACTCCTCGACCAGGACGCTCTCGGTCACCTCGAGCCGCAGGTGCACGGGCTCGAGGCCGGTGCGCTCGAGGATCTCGCCGATCGTCGCCGGCAGGTCGCGGTGGGTCACCTGGCGCACCGAGAGGTTGACCGAGACGTCGAAGGGCCGCTGGTCGGGTCGCAGCTCGTGCCACTCGAGCACCTGGCGGCAGGCGGCCTCCAGGGCCCAGCGGCCGATCGGATCGATCAGGCCGCTGTCCTCGGCGACCGGCACGAAGTCGCCGGGGTCGAGCAGGCCTCGCTCGGGGTGACGCCAGCGCACCAGCGCCTCCAGCCCGGTGATCTCGCCGCTGCGCAGGGCGATCACCGGCTGGTAGTGGAGCTCGAACTCCTGGCGCTCGAGCGCCCTGCGCAGCTCGCGCTCGACCTCGAGCCGGCGCAGCGCCCCGGCTCGCATCTCGGCGTCGAAGAGCTCGCAGCGGGCCCGGCCGCGTTCCTTCGCCCGGTACATCGCGGCATCGGCGTCGCGGATCAGCATGTCGGCGTCGACCGGTTCGTGCGTCGAGGGCCGCGCCACGGCGATGCCGACGCTGGCGCTGACGAAATGCTCGACGCCCTCCATCCGGTAGGGCTCGGCGAAGGCGGACGCGATCCGGTCGGCGATCGCCACCGCCTCGTCCTCGTCGGCGAGGCGGTCGACGAGGATGCCGAACTCGTCGCCGCCGAAGCGGGCGACGATGTCGCCGGGACGCAGGTGGGAGCGCAGTCGCGGCGCCACCGCGCAGAGCAGCTCGTCGCCGGCGTGGTGGCCCATGCTGTCGTTGATCAGCTTGAAGTTGTCGAGGTCGAGGAAGAGGATCCCGACCGGCGAGCCGGAGACGGTGCTGCGCTTGAGCGCGTCGTCGAGCGAGTCGACGAAGCTGAGCCGGTTGGGCAGGCCGGTCAGCGGGTCGTGCAGGACCCGGTGCCGCAGGGCCTGGTCGGTCGCGTGGCGCTCGATCGCGTCGGCGAGGACGTTGGCCGAGGCCTGGACGAAGTGGACGTCCTGGGGGGTGAAGCTGTTGGGCTCGG
>DASZSJ010000153.1:0-1733 GCA_035548675.1 Solirubrobacterales bacterium | reverse complement strand
CGCGCAGCAGCTTCTCGCCCTCGGCGCCGGCCCGCCCGACCCGGGCGATCAGCTCCTCGAGGAAGCGCACGATCCCCCGCGAGGTGTTGGCGGAGCCCTTGCGGGTGCGGATATGCAGCACCTCGCCGGTGCCGGCCCGGGTGGCGAGCAGCGGGTGGTAGCCGCGCCTGCCGTCATAGCCGTAGGAGGCGCCCTGCTTGCGGTAGCCGTGCACCTCGCCGACGAAGCTGTCGACGTCGACGACCAACCGCCCCTTCCCCGGGCCGGCACCCGCCTTCCAGGCCCTGGTGATCACCTCGCCGAGGACCCGGTCGAGCTGGCGCACGTGCCCGAAGGTGAAGGAGCGCAGGAAGGTGCCGAGGGTCGAGGGGGCGGCCACCCGGTGGGGCAGGACGGCGGCGGTGCGCCCGCTCCGCAGCACCTCGCAGTCCTCGATGCAGTCCGCGCCCAGCGCCATCGCCGCCACGAGCGTCATCACCTTGCGGCCCGGGTTGGCCGCCCCGGGCCGCCCGCCGAGGTCGACGCATTCCTCGACCAGCGTCTCGATCCCCAACCTCTGCGCCAACGTCGCCGGGAGCACCAGACCGGCGTCAGCGACCGCCCTCTCGTCGTCGAAGACGACCACGGCCGAGTCCTTCACCATGTGAGTGACCTCCTGATCGAGGGCCGCGGCTGCCTCAATCAGCCGCTCCATGCCCCTTTCAGGAGGTCATTCTCATCTCACGGCCGGATGGGATCGGTGGATCCAGGCTAAGCCTGAATCCACCGATTCATCGTCAGAGGCAAGGGAATCGCCGTCCGCGTCGGTGTGAGCGCCGCCGGCCGCCGGGTGGGATGGCGGTGGTTGCCTCCGGCGGGCGAGGACGACGCCGCCGGGCCGCATCGCGGTCGGTCCCGGGAAGCCGCGGGCGACCGAGGGCTCGGCGGTGAGGCGGGGCTCGACGATAAGGATCAGGCGGCGACCGGCAGCGCCCTGATCCGCTCGAGCGCCTCGGTGAACGCCGAGCGCCACGGCCAACGGGCCGGCAGGTGGAGCGTCCGGCGCCTGGCGCTCCGGGTGAGTCTTCCCGGCAGGGAGAGCAGTCTCCGGCGCAGGGTGCGCGCCGTGCGCACCGTCGTGCCGGGAAGGCCGATCAGCCCCGTCCAGCGCATCAGGTCGTGGGCGAGGGCGGCGATCACCGCCCAGGCGGCGTTGGCGGCGAAGCGCCCCGAGGGGAAGTGGGCGAGCGCCTGGTCCTTCAGGTCGCGGATCGCCAGCTCGACCACGGCGTGGGCCCGGTGCTCGGCCTCGACCACCGCCAGGGCCTCGGTGCGGTTGGTGAGGAAGGCGAAGTGGCGCCAGTCGGGGAAGAGCTCGGCCTGCGCGCCGGTCAGGCGGGTGCGGCGCACGACCAGCCTTCTCTCGCCGAGCACCGTCTCGGCGATCTGCGCCTCGCCGCCCTCGGGGTAGTCCTCGAGCGGCATCCACGCCTGCTCGTCGATCTGCCCGATCGCGGCCCTGACGTGCTTCTGCATCCGCACCCCGATCGAGAAGCGCCAGCCGGCGCCGTCCAGGCGCTCCATCGCCCCGTTGTTCCAGAAGCCCGAGTCGGCGCGCAGCAGCTTCTCGCCCTCGGCGCCGGCCCGCCCGACCCGGGCGATCAGCTCCTCGAGGAAGCGCACGATCCCCCGCGAGGTGTTGGCGGAGCCCTTGCGGGTGCGGATATGCAGCACCTCGCCGGTGCCGGCCCGGG
>DASZSJ010000152.1:0-3971 GCA_035548675.1 Solirubrobacterales bacterium | reverse complement strand
CAGTCGCCAGCAAGCGAACCCCAACATGGATGCCTCCGGGTCAGCGTCTGGGTCGTTTGTGGGCAGCGCGATCCGCCCCCCCGACTTCATCTACCTCGATGACGCCGACTATGCGGTTAGCGGGAAGACGACGAAGCTTCGCTTGCGGGTTCAGGTCGCCGTCAACCCGACCAAAGCGGCTCTCAAATTCACCTTTGGGCTCTACCCCATCACTCCGGAGGGCAGTGCAAAAACCCTCGATTTTGTAGCAGGCGAACTTGTGACGGGTTCCAGCGCCGTAGTCAACGAACCTGCGGCGCTGGGGATAAGTCAGACCGCGTCAGGCGATTTCAACGTTCCCGCCGACGGCCTCTATGCGATTTGCGTCACGACGTCGGCGGCGCTCACCGAAAACTCGGCCGTCGTCTGCGCGGCCCAGCTCCAGGTACGTCACACCTAAATCAAACCAGCGGCTCGCGAAGCGCGAAGTCGGCGCCAACATCGTTTCCGCCACGGCCCCGCCACTTCTTGGCATTCAGCTCGCTGTTCTCGCCATTCGGTCCACGCTTGTCGGCGGGCGATTCGTGCCGCCTCGGCGTCGGCGCCGCAGGCAGGCACCGCCTCAGTGTTGAGCGTCAGGCCGGACCACATGATCGAGGTCGGGCTCGAGGAGTGACGCTCTCCCAAGAGGTGGCCGAACTCGTGGACGATCACAAGGCAGGTCGTCACGGAATCGAGCCCCGGCTGTACCGCGATCCGGCACGCTCCCCGCCACCCTCCTGACGGCGTAGTCGCTTCACCCAGGTGCGTGGGTGCCGGGTCGTCCCGCCAGGTGATCGTTTCGCATGCGGTGGGCGCTCGACCCCAAAACGCTTCCGCGATGGCCCAATCTTCAGCGCCAGTGAGAGCCGCCGCCGCGGCGGCCTGCCATAGGCCCCCGACGACCATAGACAGCGCTATTGCCAAGTAGATTCTGGGGCGCATCAGAGATTTACTCTCCGGGCGCGCCTCACGGCCCCAGCAGTTTCGCCTTCTGAGACTCGAACTCCTCGCTGGTGAGTGCGCCCGCGTCGCGGAGCTTGACCAGCCGCTCAAGCTGATCAAGGTGGGCGGCGGGTGGCGGCGCGCTTGCGTGTGCGGTCGGCGCGGTGGAGCGCGCCCGAACGAACTCGGCGAAGCCCCGGCACTGCCCCTTCGAGACCTGCTTGATCTCGGCCTTGTTGCCGGACGCGAAGAAGGTGATCTTGCCGGTCAGGGCACCAGTCTTGTATTCGATCGAGGAAACCTTGTCGTACGGGAAATCCTCGACCCTCAGACCGAACAAGCCTTTGTCAACAAAGACGAGACGCTTGTTGGTCGCGACCAGCACCCCGAGCCCGTCGTTGTAGACGCCTTGCACAATCCGCTCCACCCGCTCGTCCTCCCAAAGGATGTTCGGGAGCTGCTTGATCTCTTTGCGCCCCAGCACCCTGCTGGTGCCGTCCAGGTGGCTGATCTGGTCGCGTATCTCATCCAGGCTGGGCATGGCGAGCGCCGTGACCGTACCAGAACCTCGACCAAAGGAGGATCGCTTGAGCAGGAAACCGACCGAGCTGCCGTCCTCCGAAGAGGAGCCGGTGCAGCTCGCCCGTGAGGATCGCCGCCGGCTGTACGAGCTGCTCGGGGCCAACGTGCCCGCCCGCCTACAGCGCATCGAGTACGGCTGCATCGCCCTCACCGTCGCGGTCGCCAGCCCGAAGATCGGGGGGCCTTCGGTGCATGAAGCCGTCGGCGCCCTCGTCCACCTCCTGTTCTGACCCGCGCCACCCGGCGCCCCCTCTCTCGAAAGGAGCCTCGCCACATGGCGAAGACCCGAGGCGGCTCAGCCGTCCATCGCCCCCTGCACCTGACCAGCCCGCTGATGCACGGCGCCGACGTCGAGGCGCTGCAGGCGGCGCTCAAGAAGTTGATGCGCCACTACAAGATCGGCTGGCTGCCGCTGGCGGTCGACGGCAAGCTCGGCAGGCAGACCCTCCACGTCGCCCGCTTCCTCGCCTGGGTGCTGGGACTCGGCAACGGGCACCGCTCGAAGATCAGGGCCGGCACGATCCCGATCGCCACGCAGCGCATCCTCCGCGACCCGAAGCGGCGCGGGCGCCTCGACCGCCTCCGTGAACGCCGTCGCCGGCCGCGCCTTCGCCAGATCCGCGAGCGCCAGACCAAGGGACCGAAGGCGACGATGGCCTACGCGAGGGCCTGCGTTGGGATCACCGAGAACCCCGCTGGCTCGAACACCGGCCCGCTGCACAAGGTCGCCTACCCGCCGCACCCCGCCGCCGGGATCTCCTACTGGGAGTCCTACTGGCACCTCACCGCCTGCTACTGGTGCCTCGTCTGGGCCTGCTTCTGCGTCCGCGAGATCGGCGGCGCGAAGATCCCCGGCCCCGATCAGGCATACCTCTGCGTCAACGCCGCGGAAATCCTGCGCCAGGCGCGAGCGCGCGAAAACGGCTGGGTGCTGGTCCCGCTCGGCGAGGAGCGCGAGGGCGACGTGAGCCTCTGGTGCTTCGATGGCTCCGGCGTCCCCGACCACGGCGAGCTGGTGGAGGGGCCATACGACCTCAAGCTCCAGCTCTCCAACGACATCGGCGGCAACACGTCCTCGGGCTCGGCCGGCTCGCAGTCCAACGGCGGCGGCGTCTTCCGGCGGCACGACCGCCCGCTCTCCCAGCTCAGCGGCATCGCCCGCCCCCTCTACAGCTAGCCCTCAACCCGAAAGGGGTTCACCTTGCTCCGCAAGCTCTGGACGCTCGTCAGCGCGCCCATCAATAAGGCGATCGACTCCCTGCAGGCGAAGTTCCCGCCCAACCGGATCGTCGTCCTGCTCACCCCGCTCGTCTTCGTGCCGGCGGCGACCTGGGTCACCGGCTATGTGGCCGAGCACTTCCCCGGCCTGCCGCAGCTCTCCTCGGGCGCGGTATCCGGCCTGATGGCGACCGGCGCCCTCTCCGCGCTCGCAGCCGCCTACAAGTGGCTCGACGGCTGGCAGAAGCACGAGGAGCGCAAGAAGTGAGCGCCGATCCGAAGTACGAGATCCGCGAGGCGAAGGACGGCACCTTCTACTACGTCCTCGTCGCCGCGAACGGCGAGGTTCTCGCAACCTCCGAGACGTACCCGAGCCGCGAACACGCTGAGCGCGGCGTCGTCGCCGCCAAGTGCGCGGCGGCTCAAGCCTCCACCTGAGAAGCCCCACCGGTCCCCGGCCGGCGCTGCGGGCAGTCCTGTAATCGACGGAAGGGGAACCCATCCGCCGCGTCACCGCACCCATAGCGGTGGTCGTCGCGCTGCTCGTCTTCGCGAGCGCCGCGCTGGCCGCCCACCAGAATCAGCCGCTCGATCCCTGCGGGGGCCAGAGCGTCACCGTCCAGCAGTTCCGCCCCTTCTCGGCGAAGGTCTGGGCGCCCGAGCGCTGGATCCGCGAGAGGCCCAAGTCGGCGACGATCGCCGCCTACCGGACCCGGCTCGTCTGCGCCGTTGGCCCCGGTCACCGCGCCGCGATCAAGCGCACCTGGCGCCGGGACCGCGCCGCCTTCTACCGGCACCGCAACCGGATCCTCGCCCAGGACATCAACCACGCGTGGGAGGCCCACTGGGCACCGGACTGGAGCGGGCCGACCTTGCCGCTGTATGTGATCGCTGCGCTCGCCGAGCGAGCCGGCGAATACATAGGGGTCGACGTGCCCGGCTGGACGATGGCTGAGGTGACGATCGGCGAGTCCTCGCGCCGGCCGGGCAGCGCGGGCCTCGACGTGGGTGGCACCCGGGGCTACGGGCTCTGGGCGGTCACCTGGCCCTTTGCGGATGCGATCCTCGCCAAGCACGGCTGGGCCTACGAGGACATGTGGAACCCGGTCAAGTGCTCAGTCGTCATGGCCGAGATCTTCCGCCTACAGGGACTCGGCGCCTGGTACGGAGACGGCTTCGTCACTCACCCTGATCGCCACTACCGCGGG
>DASZSJ010000151.1:0-19214 GCA_035548675.1 Solirubrobacterales bacterium | reverse complement strand
GAACAAGTCGCCACACCGGCTAGGTTGACGGCGATGCGCACCGCGATCGTCTCCGACCTGCACCTCGGCGCCGGCACCGGCGAGGACATCCTCCGCGACCCGGCGACACGCGACCTCCTGCTCGCCGAGATCGCCGGGGCGGACCGCCTCGTCCTGCTCGGCGACGTGCTCGAGCTGCGCGACTTCCCGCTGGGGCGGGTGCTCGCGGCGGCGCAACCGTTCTTCGCCGCGCTCGGCGAGGCGATGGCAGGCCGGCGCATCGTGCTCGTGCCGGGCAACCACGACCACCGGCTGGCCGAGCCGCTGCTGGAAGAGGTCGGCCTGGACGGCGGGACGCTGGGCCTGGAGCACCGTGCCCTGCCAAGCAGCGGGCCGCTCGCGCGCATCGCCTCCTGGCTCGGCGACGCCGAGCTCAGCGTCGCCTACCCCGGCGTCTGGCTGCGCGACGACGTCTACGCCACCCACGGCCACTACATGGACTGCCACATGACGCTGCCGCGGCTCGAGTGCCTGGCCGCCGCCGCGGTGATGCGCCGCGCCGGCAGGCCGGAGGACCCCGCCACCCCCGCCGACTACGAGCGCATCCTCCGCCCCGTTTACGGGCTCGCCTTCGGACTCGCCGAAAGCAACCTGGGCAATGGCTCCAAGCGACCCTCCGAGCGTGCCTGGCGCGCGGTCGCCGGGCGCCGCGACGGCAACCCCGCTCTCGCCTCCGCCCGCCGGGCCGCCGTCGGCGCCGCCTTCCCCGCCGGTGTCTGGCTGCTCAACCGCCTGCTGAGCGCCGAGTTCAACGCGGACATCTCGGCGGGCGCGATCACCCGCGACGGCATCGTCGCCGCGGCCGAGCTGGCGCGGCGCCTGCGGCTCGACGCCGCCCACGTGATCGCCGGCCACACTCACCGCGCTGGCCCGGAAGTCGGCGAGGACGAGTGGACGATCCCCGGTGGCGGGCGCCTCCACAACACCGGCAGCTGGGTCTACGCCGACGCCCTCCACCACCCCGGCGCGCCGCCCGGGCCCTACTGGCCGGGCACCGTCACCTGGCTAGAGGAGGACGGCCCGCCGCGCCGGGTGAAGCTGCTGCACGACCTGCCCCGGGCGGAGCTGCGCGCGGCCGTGGCGCGCACCGCCGCTACAGCCACTCGGCGATGATCCGGCCGATCTCCGGCCCGGAGTCCTCCTGCAGGAAGTGGGAGGCGTTCTCGACCAGGCGCGGGGGCGGGAAGTCGAGCTGCGCGGAGACCCGTTCGCCGACCGAGAGCGGCAGGATCGGGTCC
The DNA here is from genome assembly GCA_035548675.1 of Solirubrobacterales bacterium. Lineage (GTDB taxonomy): Bacteria > Actinomycetota > Thermoleophilia > Solirubrobacterales > 70-9 > VRUE01. The sequence goes on along the minus strand of DASZSJ010000151.1, from coordinate 17,937 downwards.
GAGTCCGCCCAGAGCACGAGCGCCGGCCGCTCGTCACCCCGCAGCGCGTCGGCCACGGCGCGACCCTCGGCGGCGCCGGGCGCGTCGGGCTCGGTCGGCAGGATCAGCGGGAAGGCGCGGGCGCCGGCCTTCGACTCCGGCGTCGGGAAGGGCGCGTCGTAGGCGGCGATCACCGCGTCGCCCGGATCCTCCTTGCAGCCGCCCCGCACCAGCATCCCGACCGGCACGTCGGCGTTGTCGCGGACGAACTCGCGGAACTTGAGCCAGGCCTCGCTCATCCGCTGCTGACCGGTGAAGGGGCCGGTCTCCATGATCACGATCCGGTCGAAGCGATCGCGGTGCTCGACCGCGAGGCGCAGCCCGATCGGCCCGCCCCAGTCGTGCACGACGGCGGTCGCCCCGCGCACGTCGAGCTCCTCGAGCAGCTTCGCGATCAGCTCGACGTGGCGGTCGTAGGTGTACCAGCCGAGGTCGGTGGGCTTGTCGGAGCGGCCGAAGCCGGCGTAATCGGGGGCGATGCAGCGGTGGCCGGCGTCGCGCACCGGCGGGATCACCTTGCGCCAGAGGAACGACCAGGTCGGCTCGCCGTGGAAGAAGACGACCGGCCTGCCCTCCCCCTCGTCGATATAAGCGAGCCGCAGGCCGTCGACCTCCTTGTAATTGGGCGCGAAGGGGAAATCGGGCAGCCCTTCGAGACTCTCCTCCGGCGTGCGGAACACGTCCATCGCCGCAGCCTACGCGAGGACGACGGGAAATACCCTGATCAGCGCTGGAGTGCCGCGGTGCCCGCCCCCCGCCTGAATGGCAAATTTCGCATCAGCGCAGGATTTGCGGCCAATCTCTGGAATATCCTCGCGCATTATTTCCTTACCTATTTGCGGACGAAAGGGTTACGCATGAACGAGGAGAGCACACTCAGCGGTTGGTGGGTGTTTGCCGGCGTGCTGCTGTTGGTTGCCGGTGTGCTGAACATCATTTGGGGAATCGCCGCGATCGGCGACTCGAAGTTCTTCACCGAACACGGCACCTTCATCATCAGCGGCCTGCACACCTGGGGTTGGATCACCCTGATCCTCGGCGTGCTCGAGCTCGTCGCCGCCTTCTCGCTCTTCTCCGGCGGAGAGTTCGGGCGCTGGTTCGGGATCTTCATCGCCGCCCTCAACGCAATGGGCGCGCTGCTGTCGATCCCGGCCTATCCGTTCTGGTCGCTGGCGATCTTCGCGCTCTCGATCATCATCGTCTACAAGCTGGCCGAGGGCCCGGAAGGGAGCGTTACCGGCTAGCCGGGTGACGACCCGGTCACATGCTGCGAGCGAAGGCCCCGGCTCTCCGGGGCCTTCGTCGTTGACGGGGCAGTGGGCGTCGCCGCCGTCGGCTCCAGTCGCGACCAGGGCGCAGGGGTGCGCTCGTTGCCCTCGTAGACGACGCCGCTGCGACTGAGCCGGTCGTCCCAGGCCCGCCGGTCCCCGTCGAAGAAGACGCCGACGAAGCCGAGGCCGAAGGGGATCGCCGCCAGCGCCATGCCGACCAGGCGCCTCAGCGCCAGCCCGGGCCGCAGGCCCCGGCCGGCGACGTCCAGCCTGATGCCGAGGAAGCGCATTCCCGGCGTCTGCCCGGCGAGCGACCAGAAGCCGACCAGGTAGAGGCCGCCGAGGATGAACCAGAGTGTCGTGCCCGCCGCCAGGGCGAAGTTGGAGACGCCGTTGCCGTTGCCGGTGAAGGCCGAGGCGATCAGCGCCGCGATCGCGGCCAGGCCGGAGAAGCCGAGGTTGACGATGAGGACGTCGAGGGCGAAGGCGAGGCCGCGGCTGGCGGCGCCGGCGCGCTCGGTCGGCTCGGTGCGGCGCTTGCGGAAGAAGACCCGCCGCACGATGCGCTCGAGCACGTCGTCGAGCCGCCGCGTGCCGTTCCCGATCGTATGGCCAACGTCCTCGATCAGGCCGACGCTCTGAGCGCTGATCGCGGCGCGGATCTCCGGTGCCTCGGCGATCCGCTCGACCAGGCGCTGCGCCTCGTCGCTGGCGAGCAGGCGGCGCCAGACCTCGTCGACCAGCTCGCTGTCGAGCGCCTCGACCAGCGCCCGCTTGACCGCCTCGCTCTCCAGGGCGCTGTTCGTCGCCTCCTCGACCAAGGGGCCGCGCAGGACCCGGGCAACCGCCTTTTCCACCGCCTCGCTCTCGACCGCCGCGACCATCGCCTCCTCGGCGGCGATCTCGAGCGCCCGGTCAACCCCGGTCGCCCGGCCGACGGAGCGGGCGCTGCGCACACCGGCGCCGAGCAGCCGCACCGAAAGCGGCAGCTGCCCGCCCGGGGGGCCCTCGCCGGATCCCGACGGGTCCTCGCCTGGCATGGCCGATCGGGCGTCCTCGCTCATCTCTCCAGCAACCTATCGATGAAGTCGGCCTGGGCCGGGTTGATCTTGGCGCGCGCCGCTTCCGGCGCAAACCACTCGGCCCGGTCGACCTCCGGGAACTCGCGCTGGTGGCCCGAGCGGGGCGGCCACTCCATCGCGAAGGTGTTGCTGCGCAGCCGCGAGGGATCGAACTCGGCCTCGGCCGCCCAGGCGTGCACGACCTTGCCGCTCTTCTGGCGCACCGAGCCGAGCTCGGTCAGGTCCCCCGGGCCGAGCCCGAGCGAGGAGCCGAGCTCCTCCCCGAGCTCGCGCAGGGCGCAGGTACGCGGCTCCTCCCCGGCGTCGACCTCGCCCTTGGGGATGGACCAGGCGCCCTCGTCCTTCTTCGTCCAGAAGGGGCCGCCGGGGTGAACGAGCAGCAGCTCGAGCGAGTCGCCGCGGCGGCGGTAGAGCAGGATGCCGGCCGAGGTCGCTGCCACCGGCCAGACGCTAGCCGACCCGGCCACGCATCCGACTTTGACCACACTGGAGGTGGGTCAAAGTCGGATGCGCGAATCAGGCGACGCGGCGCAGCTCGCCATGCTGGGCGCCGGCGGCGGCCAGCGCCAGGCGCCCGGCCTCGGCGCCACTCGCCCAGGAGACCTCGGAGAGCAGCCCCGGCGCGGCGACCATGTCGCCGGCGAGGAAGACCCCGTCGCCGCGGTCGATCGCGGGGCGGTCGCGCCAGGTCAGACCCGGACGGTCGAGCGGGCCGCTGCGACCCACCATCACCTGGCGGCGGCGCCAGCGCTCGCGCTCGCGCAGACCGGGGTACGTCGCCTCGAGCAGGCGCTCCAGGCGCAGGCCGGCCGCCTCGGCGCTCTCGCCTGGCCGCACCGGCATCTGCGCCTGCACCAGCTCCTCGCCCGCGGGGGCGAGCGAGGGGTCGGCGGCGCTGAAGCGCTCGACCCAGCCGGACTCGTCGAGGTCGGAGACGATGAAGGGGTCGCCGCGGCGGTGCTCGAAGCCGAGGTCGATGCAGACCGTGTGCCCCGCTGGCCAGTTCAGCGAGCCCTCGCCGAGCAGCTCCGCCGCCCGCGCCAGCTCGGTGGCGACTATCACCGGCGCCGCGGGCAGGCTCTCGACCGCGTGCCCGGTCTCGATCTCAACCCCGAGGCGGCGGGCGCGCGCCTCCAGCATTGCGATCAGCGACCCCCAACCACCGTGCAGGTAGCGAGCCGTCGGCGGCGGGCTGAGCAGCACCCGCACCGAGTGCTGCCAGACGAAGGCGGCGGAGAGCTCACCGGGATCGTGGTGGAAGGTGTAGACGCCGGCCGCGGCCGAGAGCATCGCCGCCGTGCGCTCGTCCGCGTGGCTGGCGACCCAGCCGCGAAAGTCCTGGTCCACCGGCGCCTGGCGACCGCGCAGGCGCAGCACCGCCGGGATCGTGCCCAGCGGCGGCGTGCGGCGGATCTCCCCCTGCCAGCGGAAGCGGATACCCGAGAGCGGCGGCCCGGAATAGCTCGGCAACAGCTCGCGCTCGGCCAGCCAGTCCCAGAGCGGGCCGTCCTTGTAGATGACGTGGGGACCGAAGTTCGCCTTGAAGGGCCCGCCCATGCTGCGCGCGCGGCCGCCCAGCTCAGCGTGCGCCTCGAGCAGCCGAACCGAGGCCCCGCCTTCGGCCACCGTGATCGCCGCCGTCAACCCCGCCAGCCCACCACCCACAACCGTGACCCTGCTCATCGCATCGCCTCACTTTCCTCACCGCTGACTTCGCCTTTATGGGGGCATATGGAGTCATAAAGGCGAAGTCAGCATTTGGGCATCGCCTCTGACGCGATGGTAGGGGTTGACTGGACCGCTATACAGTGCCAGTGATGGTGCGTTCTGATGGACCAGTTGCGCCCGGCCTGCTGGTTGAGCTCGACCGCGGCGTCGACGTGCCGCTGCACGAGCAGATCGAGCAGTCGATCCGCGAGGACGAGCGCGCCGGGCGCCTCGCGGCCGGCGCGCGGCTGCCCTCCAGTCGCGGCCTCGCGGCTGAGCTGGGTATCTCGCGCGGCGTGGTCAGCGAGGCCTACGGTCAGCTCGCCGCCGAGGGCTACCTGATTGCCCGCCAGGGGGCGCCGGTCCGGGTCGCGCACGCGGTGCGAGGGGCGGCCGAGCGCCCTCCCTCCCCCTCGCTGCTTCCCGACTTCCCCCACCGCCTCGACCCCTGCCTGCCCGACCTGGCCGGCTTCCCGCGCGACCGCTGGCTGCGCTCGCTGCGGGCCGCCTGGCGCCAGGCGCCGATCGGCGCGGTCGACTACCCCGACCCGCGCGGCGTCCCGGCCCTGCGCGAGACGCTCGCCGAGTACCTCGGCCGCGCCCGCGGCGCCGCCGCCGACCCCGAGCAGCTGATCGTCTGCACCGGCTTCAGCCAGGCGCTCTCGCTGATCGCCCGCTGGCTGCGCTCGCGCGGGGTCGCCAGCGTCGCGCTCGAGGACCCGGGCTGGCACAGCCAGCGCCTGATCGTCGAGCAGGCGGGCCTCGCGGTCGTGCCGGTCCCGGTCGACGGCGAGGGGCTGCGGGTCGACCTGCTCGAGCGGACCGACGCCGCGGCGGTCGTCGTCACCCCCGCCCACCAGTTCCCCAGCGGCGCCGTGCTCAGCAGCGAGCGGCGGGCGGCGCTGGTCGAGTGGGCCGAGCGTGGCGAGCGGCTGATCGTCGAGGACGACTACGACGCCGAGCTGCGCTACGACCGCACCCGCGTCGGCGCCCTGCAGGGCCTCGCCCCCGAGCGCGTCGCCTACGTCGGCTCGGCCAGCAAGCGGCTCGTCCCCGGCATGCGGCTCGGCTGGATGCTGACCCCCTCGTGGCTGGGCTGGCCGCTGATCTCGGTCAAGGCGATCGAGGACCGCGGCTCGGAGGCGATCGGCCAGCTTGCGCTCGCCGACTTCATCGCCCGCGGTGAGCTCGACCGCCACCTGCGGCGCATGCGCCTGCGCTATGCGGCGCGCCGCGAGGCTCTGATGAACGCGCTCGATCGCCACCTCCCGGCGGTGCGCCCGAGCGACGGCGCCGCCGGGCTCTTCGAGCTGGTCGAGCTACCCGGCGACGTCGACGAGGCGGCCCTGGTCGCCGCCGCGGCCGCGCGCGGGGTTGGCCTCGAGGGGCTCGCGCTGCACCGCTACCTCCCCGGCGGCCCGCCGGGCCTGGTCCTCGGCTTCGCCGGCCTGCCCGAGCCGGCGGTCGAGCAGAGCCTTCGCCTCGTCGGCGAAGCGCATGCCGATATCGCGAGATCGCCCGTCGGCAGCTGACGAGGTCGCCGTCCTACCGACACGGCGACGAAGTGCGACCGCGCTAAGCGGCTGCTGCGACGGCGGGCGGGCGGCGCTCGGCCCAGGGTCGCGCCGCTTCGAGCTGGGCGCCGAGCCTGATCAGCGTCGCCTCGTCGAACGGAGCTCCGGTCAGCATCGCGCCGACCGGCAGGCCCCCCTCACTCCAATGCAGTGGCAGCGAGACGCTCGGCAGGCCGGTGACGTTGCCGAAGGCGGTGAAGCAGACCGAGCGAATCGTGTCGAAGACTGGCTGGTCGGGCGCGGCGTGCTGCGCCGCTAGGACCGAACCGCTGGCCGGCGGCAGGGTCGCCGAGGTGGGCGTGAGCAGGACGTCGAAGTCGCGGCCCCAGCGCGCGACTTCGCGGCGCGAGAGGCGCTCCAGCCGCTGCGTCGCGGCGACGAATTCATAGGCGCCGACCCGCTCGGTCGCGGTCTCGTAGGCGTGGCGGTTGTGCGGCTCCACCTTCGACCAGTCGACGCCGTCGTACTCAGCGATGCCGCCGACGGTCATCGTCACGAAATCGGGCGTCAGCTCCTCGGAGATCGTCCCCACCTCGACCTCCGCCACCTCGTGGCCGAGCTCTTCGAGCAGGGCGGCGGCCGCCCGCGCCGCCGCGGCGCAATCGGGGTCGGTGGGGATGCCGAGCGGCGCCTCCGCCATCAGGCCGATCCGCAGCGCTCCGACCTCCGCCCCAACCTCCTCGGCGAAGGGGCGGCGCGGCGCCGGCGCGTTGTACCAGGCGAGTGGGTCGGGTCCGGCGGTGACGTCTAGCGTCGCCGCCGCGTCGGCGACGGTGCGCGCGATCGTCCCCTCGACCACGGCGCCCATCCAGCTCTGCGCCAGGCGCGGGATCCGCCCGCGGCTGCTCTTCAGGCCGACGAGGCCGCAGTAGGCGGCCGGGATACGGATCGAGCCGCCGCCGTCGTTGGCGTGGGCGAGCGGGAACATGCCGCCGGCCACCGCCGCCGAGGCTCCGCCCGAGGAGCCGCCGGAGGCGCGCCCGGTGTCCCAAGGGTTGCGCGTGTTGCCGTAGCGCGAGTTCTCGGCCACGGTGAGCGGCCCGAACTCCGGCGTGTTGGTGCGGCCGCAGAGGACAAAGCCGGCCCGCTGCAGCGCCTCGACCACCGGCTCGCTCTCCTCGCCGAGCCCCTCCGGCGCGCCGTTGGAGCCGTAGGTGAGGGGCCAGCCGGCAACCGCGGTCAGGTCCTTGATCGGGATCGGCACGCCGAGGAACGGCGCCTCCTCGCCGTCGGCGATCCGGTCGTCGGCGGCGCGCGCCGCCGCCCGCGCTCCCTCGTCGTCGCGCCAGATGACGGCGTTCAGCTCGGGATTGTGGGCGTCGACCGCGGCGAGGCAGGCGTCAAGTAGCTCGAGCGCCGAGACCTTGCGCGTGCGCAGGGCGGCGGCAAGCTCCAGCGCCGAGGAGGTCGGCCCGAGATCACCCATGGCCCAGATCCTATCCGTGTGCGCCCGCATCGATGCCACCTGGCCAGCGACGACCGCTAGCATCGAGCGCGTGGCGATTCAGCGCATGGACCACGTCGGCGTCGTCGTCGACGATCTTGCGGCCGCCATCGATTTCTTCGTCGCGCTCGGGCTCGAAACACAGGGCACGGCGAACGTCGGGGGCCGCTGGGTCGACCGCATCATCGGCCTCGAGGGCAGCCGGGCCGAGATCGCAATGCTGACGACTCCAGACGGCCACGGACGGCTCGAGCTGTCGAAGTTCCACTCGCCGACATACGAAGGCGACAAGGACCAGGCGCCGGCCAACGCGCCGGGCCTCCGCCACGTCACCTTCGCCGTCGACGACATCGAAGCCACGATCGCCGACCTGCGCGCCCGCGGTGCCGAGCTCGTTGGCGAGCTCGAACGCTACGAGGACATTTACCTGCTCTGCTACGTTCGCGGCCCGGAGGGGATCATCGTCGAGCTGGCGGAGCGGATCGACTGACCGGCCGCCCGAGGCGAACGGCCTCCCGCGGCGAGTCGCCGTCCCCAGCAGTTCGTCGACCGTCTTCGTCGCTGATCGCGACATCGCGCAGCGACGATCTCGATCGGGGAGACAGGATTTGAACCTGCGACCGCTCGGCCCCCAGCCGAGTGCGCTACCAGACTGCGCCACTCCCCGTGGCTGCCCTACATTCTGCCTGATTCGCGCGCGGCGGTAGCTCAACGGTAGAGCCCCAGCCTTCCAAGCTGGTGACGCGGGTTCGATTCCCGTCCGCCGCTCTCTTGCGTTGAAACCGGACACCGTCCGCCGCTCTCTCTCGATGCCGGCGGCGTGTGCGCTCAAGGCTTGGGCGGAACGGCCGATTCAGGTTGGGATGCGCATTCCGTCGCGAAGACTCCTCGCCCTACCGCTGGCCGTGGTCGCATGCCTGGCGGCGGGCGCGGGCTGCGGGGGCTCGGACGGCGAGAGTTCGAGCGGCGGGGCTGGCGGCGAAACCGCGCTCATCCCCTGGCCACTCTTCGGCCGGGTGCCGGAGCGGACGCACTACCTGCCTGCGGGACAGCGATTCCTCGACCCGCCGCTGCGCCAGGCCTGGTCGATCAACACGCACGCGCTGATCGAGTTCCCGCCGGCGGTCGCGGGCGGGGTCGCCTACGTCGTCAACAAGTACGGCAACGCCAAGGCGGTGCGCCTGCGCGACCGCAAGGTGCTCTGGGAACGGAACACCGACCCGAAGGACTCCGGCAAACCGACCGACGTGACCGCACCGGTCTTCCACGAAGGCAAGGTCTTCTTCGCCTACGTCGACGGCAACCTAGTCGCGGTCGATGCCGCGAGCGGCAAGCAGGTCTGGACGCGCAAGCTCCCCGGCCACCTCGAATCCTCGCCGATGGCGGTCGGCGGCAGGCTCTACCTCGGCACCGACACGACCAACGTCGTCGCCGTGCGCGCCGCCGACGGCAGGGTGCTCTGGCAGTTCAACTCGCCGGCGGCGATCAAAGCCAGCCCCAGCTTCCACCGCGGCCGCCTCTTCGTCGCCGACTACGAGAGCGGCATGTTCTGCCTCGACGCGAAGCGGGGCAAGCTGCTCTGGCGCACCAACACCTCGCGGCAGCCGCCGTTCGGCGAGGGCGGCTTCTACTCCTCCCCCGCGGTCGCCTTCGGCCGGGTCTACGCCGCCCGCGACGACGGCACCGTCTTCGCCTTCGACGAACGGACCGGCAGGGTCGAGTGGAGCTTCCCGACCGGCAACTTCGCCTACGGCTCGCCCGCGGTCGCCCGCGTGCCGGGCACGCCGCCGAGCGTCTACATCGGCTCCTACGACGAGCACTTCTACGCTCTGAATGCCCGCAGCGGCAAGCAGCGCTGGCGCTACGACGTCGGCGGGGCGGTGCCGGGCACCGCGACCGTGATCGGCCACACCGTCTACACCTCCAGCTTCAAGACGCGCAAGGCGATCGGCATCGACGTACGCAGCCACCGCAGGACCTTCGAGCTCGACCAGGCCGGCTACACGCCGATGGTTTCCGACGGCCGCCGCCTCTACCTGATCGGCTATTACGAGCTGATCGGGCTGGAGCCGGTCCGCCGCTGAGGCGCCGCCCGAAACCGCCTCAGGCCCCGATGCACGTGGGTCGAGGCGGTTTTGCGGTCAGTAGCCGGGCGGGTGGCGAGCGACGAAGCCGGCGGGCGGGACGCCGGCGACGTGCCAGCGCGGGCCGCTGCCGCGAGCGTCGCCGACCGTGTCCCAACGCAGGCCGGCGATCACCGCGTAGACGTGCGAGGCGCTGGCGTAGATCGTGATCCAGCGGCCCGGGCCCGGCGCGCCGTAGCCCTCGAACTCGCCCGAGGTAAGCGGCCGGGAGAGCATGCCCCCGCCGGCGAGGGCAAAGCTGACCGCACCCGAGCAGTCGTAGCCGCGGGCGTACCAGGAGCCGTGCCCACCGCCCCAGACGTAGGGGCTGCCGACGATCGCGTTGGCGGCGTTGATCGCCGCCGCGACCCGTTCCGGCGCCTCGGGCGGCGCCAGCGCGATGCCGCTCACGTAGTTCGCCGGTGGGTCGCCGTACTCGTTCGGCTCGGTCGGGATGCGGGCGACGAACGGTTCGCCCTGGCCGCCGGGCGCCGGCGGGGTCGTCGTGCCGTTGGTGCCCGCCGAGGCGGGTGGCAGCGGTTCACCGGGCTTCCAGTTGCTCGCCGAGCTCGATTCGGACGCTCCGCCCAGGGCGCGCTCCACCGCCCGCTCCCGCTTCGAGCCCTCGTACTTGGAGCCGAGGTAGAGCAGGCTGCCTTCCACCGCCCCGAGCACACCGGTCGCCTTCGCCGTGGTCAGCAGGAGGCGACTGACCGGGTCGGGCTCGGCGGCGCTCGCCCGGGTCGGCGAGGACAGCAGGGCGAGGAGCACGAGGACCTCAACGGCCAGCGCCCCCATCCGCCCGGCGACGCCCCGTACCCGCATCGCCGTGGCGGCGCTGGCGGCCGTGCTCGCGGCGGCGATCATGCCAGCACTGTAGCCAGCGCCGAATTCGCGCATGTGAAGCTCTCTTTGCCCCGTTTCCGGCTACCCTCGCCGCGATGCGCGTGCCCAAGGAGCACTGCCTTGCCCTGTCGCTTGCCACCGCCCTGGCGGTCCTCAGCCTGAGCGCGCCCGGCGCGGCGGCGGAACAGGTGCCCTGGGGGGCGGGCTGCATGCCCACCCCCGCGGGCGCGACCCGCACCAGCGCCAACTGCGGTGCCAGCCTCAGCGGCGGCGTCGCGACCGCCCCGCCCGGAGCGCCGAGCGCGGTCAAGCGCGCGATCGCCGCCGCCAACCGGCTCCGCGGCCGTCCCTACGTCTGGGGCGGCGGCCACGCCAGCTTCCTCTCCCGCGGCTACGACTGCTCGGGCGCGGTCGGCTACGTCCTGCACGCGACCGGCCTGCTCGACCGCACGATGGTCTCCGGCGAGCTCGCCTACTGGGGCGAGGCGGGGCTGGGCCGCTGGATCACCGTCTACGCCAACTCGGAGCACGTCTTCATGGTCATCGCCGGCCTGCGCTTCGACACCCGCGACGACCCGCCGGGCGTCAGCGGCCCGCGCTGGAAGCGGGCTAGGGTCGACGCTCGCCGCTTCGCGGCGCGCCATCCGCTCGGTCTCTGAGCCGGGCTGCGCCCTCGCGCGTCGCCGCCAGCGCTTCGTCGCCGACCTTCGCCAACCCCTCGCTCGGCTTGCCGCCGACGATGTCGCGGAAGGCTTCCTTGAAGCGCTCGGTGCGGCGTTCGGGGCGGAAGCGGTCCTCCGCCTTCGCCTGCTTCCCCGGCCGCCGCTCGCCGTAGCGGCGCCGCGCCCAGGCCGAGCCCGGCTTGCCGATCCGGCAGGCGCCGTAGATCGCCACCGGGAAGACGAAGAAGCCGACGACCGCGTGCAGGATGCGACCCTTGAATACGCAGATCGCGACCATCGCGAAGACGAAGAGGGTCGAGAGGACGCTGAGGACGACCACCCCGGGAGAGCCGGACTCGATCGCGACCGGGTTCGAGCCGACCATCACCAGCAGCATCGCCGCGGCGGCGATCACGGTGGCGTCGATCGAGCTGCGCCCCTCCCTCGTCCAGTAGACGTCCTCGAGGTGGACCCAGAGGGCGAACTCGTCGATCGTCAGGCCGACGCCGATGCCGAAGAGGAGGGCGCAGACCTCGAAGAGCGGCGTGAGGCCGTCGGCGAGGAAGCCGAGCGTGCCGGCGACCATCATCGTCACGATCCCGAAGACGAGGTGGTGGACGTGGACGCCGCTCTCGCTTTCGACGTTGCCCGGCCACCAGGAGATCGCTTCGCTGCGGATGATCCGCGTGCTCATGCGGATGAAGGCGAAGGAGCCGATGAAGCCGACGAGGACGAGGAAGAGCCCCTGCTCGTGGTGCTCTTCGAGGTTGGTCCAGAAGTCGGAGACGATCGTGGCGTCGAGCATCGGCAGGGCCGAGTTTAGGCCGGCATCCGGGGGCGCCCTACTCGACCAGGTAGCGCGTCGGCACGAAGGTCTGCGTGTCGGCGGGCGGCCGCACGTAGGCGCGCTCCTGCCGCGGCGGCAGCTCGATCTTCTCCGGCAGGACCGTCTCGTAGGGGATCTGTTCGAGCAGGTGGCTGATCAGGTTGAGCCGGGCGGTGCGCTTGTCGTCGGCCTCGACCACGAACCAGGGCGAGTCCGCGGTGTCGGTGCGGGCGAACATCTGATCCTTGGCCTCGGCGTAGTCGACCCAGCGGGCGCGCGCCTCGACGTCGACCGGACTCAGCTTCCAGCGCTTGGCGGGGTCGGTGAGGCGAGCGGCGAAACGGCGCTCCTGCTCCTCGTCGGAGACCGAGAGCCAGTACTTGATCAGGGTCAGGCCGGAGCGCATCAGCATGCGCTCGAAGCTCGGGGTCGAACGCATGAACTCCTGGTACTCCTCCTCGCTGCAGAAGCCCATCACCCGCTCGACGCCGGCGCGGTTGTACCAGCTGCGATCGAAGAGGACCATCTCCCCGGCCGCCGGCAGCTGGGCGACGTAGCGCTGGAAGTACCACTGGCTCCGCTCCCGCTCGGTCGGCTTGCCGAGCGCGACGATGCGCACCACGCGCGGATTGGTCCGCTCCGCGATCCGCTTGATCACGCCCCCCTTGCCCGCCGTATCGCGCCCCTCGAAGAGCACCGCCACCCGCAGCCCGGCGTGGACGATCCATTCCTGCAGGCGCACCAGCTCCACCTGCAGCCGCGCCAGCTCCTTCTCGTACTGCTTGCGGGAGAGGACCTTGGGCGCGTCGCGACCTTCGGGCATCGACTCAGCCTAAGGCCGAGCACGAACAGGGGGGGAGCGGGGGAGCCGGGATTCGAACCCGGATTCACGGTTTTGGAGACCGTGCGCATAGCCGTTAACTCACTCCCCCAAGAGGTCGCCAAGTCTACGACCCCCGAGTTCCGCTGTCCGTCCGATTCTTGTGCGAACATATGTTCGTGCCTGCTGCAAGCCCGCCGGAGACTGTTCACAAAGCGGTTTCCCTCTTCAATAGGGGGTTGAGTGACTACGAGATCAGTCGGAGAACCGGGATTGGTCGCACAACGATTCAGCGCTGGCGCACGCATGGCGTCCCCAGGTCTCACCGTCCTCCTGCGAGCTGGCGACCATCCCCGCTGGACTCGCTCAAGTCACAAGAATGTCTCAGTCGCCAATCGCAGGAGCGTCGAACTGTTGGACGCCTTCGTCGGTCCGAAGGCCTGATTGGGAAGTGCGGGCGGAGGGATTTGAACCCCCACGGGCCGAAGCCCACCAGGACCTAAACCTGGCGCGTATGCCAATTCCGCCACGCCCGCGTGGCTGCCCGGAGGCCGGGCTTAACGCGCGGCCAATGCCGCGTCGCCCTTAGATTCTATGATCGTCGCGTGGGAGTTGGAGAGGTCAGGCCCGGCTACGAACTGTGGCGGCCGAACCGTGAAAAGGCCGAGTCGATCACGACCAAGTTCGTGCTCGTCCTCCTGCTCGCGGCGACGGCGGTGATCGCTGCGCTGATCACGATCACCGGTTTCTCGCTGATCACCGGTGGTGGCGGCATGGGGATCATCTGCATGATCTACGCCCTGCTCTACGCCTTCTTCGCCTTCCTCGTCTTCCGCTGGAACCGCGGGATCCTGCCGGTGGCGGCCTCGCTCTCGACGATCCTGGCGATCTTCTGCGCCACCGGCGCCGACAGCTGGTTCGCCCGCGACAAGTCGGGCTTCGACGAGGGCCTGATCCCGAGCTCCGCGATCGGCCTGCTGGTGATCGTGCTGCTGCTCCTGCAGCTCGTCATCGTCGCCGTCTCCCTCTACGCCTTCAACCAGAATTGGCACGTCGAGGAGGAGCGCCCGATCGGCTCCGGCGAGGACTACGGCGCCGGCGCCACGCCGGACGACGGCGATCCGCTGCCGGCCTGAGCAGGGATCGTCGGAGAGACTTCGGATCGAGTCTGCAACGACTCTCCGCAGAAGCGCACTTTTCACGCACTCACGGCCGAGGCGCTCCCTAGCTTTGGCCCTAGAATGGCTGAGCAAGCGGCGGTGGAGGAATCGGTAGACTCAGGATCCTCAAAAGGTCCCGTCCGAAAGGACGTGCGGGTTCGAATCCCGCCCGCCGCATTTCTGAGAGGGAGCAGGAGTTGAGGATGAACGAGGAAGTCACTCGAGTCCTCGCTCTTTCCGCCGCGGGTCACAACAACTGCGAGATTGCTCGGCGCACTGGCGTCCCACGCAGCACGATCAGCGCCTGGGTGAACGGCCGTACCCCGCGCTACGGAACGCAGCGCGCCCGTGGCGGGGCCTGCCTCCGCTGCGGGGGCGTCGGGTTTCCATTTCCCGCCATCCTCGAATCCCAGTACGCCTATCTCCTCGGCCTCTACCTCGGCGACGGCTGCCTGCTTCGCCATCCGCGGGGGGTGCATCGCCTGCACGTCGCTCTCGACGCAGCTCACCCGGTGATCGCCGCGGAGTGCGAAGCGGCGATGGCCATCGTCATGCCCGCCAGCCGTGCCACCTGTCATCGCGACCGCCGCTGCCGAATGCTGAACGTCGTCTCCTATTCGACCCACTGGCCCCACCTCTTCCCTCAGCACGGTCCCGGCGTCAAGCACCGGCGCAGGATCGCGCTCGAGCCGTGGCAGCAGCGGATCGTCGATCGCTATCCGGGGCGGCTGCTGCGCGGGTTGATCCACTCCGACGGCTGCCGGGTCGTCAACCGGATCCGCCGCCCGAAGAAGACCTATGCCTACCCGCGCTACTTCTTCAGCAATCGCTCGCTCGACATCCAGCGCGTCTTCTGCGCCGCCTGCGATCGGCTCGAGGTCGCCTGGCGACAGGACGGGCGGTGGAGCATCTCGGTCGCCCGCCGCGACGCCGTCGCGGTCCTCGACCGGCACATCGGGCCAAAGCGGTGAGAGCCGTTTAGACTGGCGCGCCGGGATGAGGATCCACCACCTCAACTGCGGAACGCTCTGCCCCAACGGGGCGCGGCTGGTCAACGGCGAGGGTGGCTGGCTGGAGCCGGCGCGGATCGTCTGCCACTGCCTGCTGATCGAGGGGAACGAGGGGCTCGTCCTCGTCGACACCGGCTTCGGAGTCGAGGACACGCGCAAGCCGCGCCAGCTCGGCGCCGCCTTTGCTCTGATGCGGCCGCGGGCCGACGTCGGCGAGACGGCGATCCGCCAAATCGAAGCGCTCGGCTTCAAGGCCACCGACGTCAAGCAGATCGTCACCACCCACCTCGACCCCGACCACTCCGGCGGCCTGCCCGACTTCCCGCTCGCCGAGGTCCACGTCTTCGCCGACGAGCTCGACGCGGCGATGGACCCGGGCTGGCGCGACCGGCCCCGCTACCGCCGCGCCCACTGGCAGCACAACCCGCACTGGGTCCGCCACGAGGTCGAAGGCGACGAGTGGCTCGGCTTCGACGGCGTGCGGATCCTGCCCGACCTCGGCGCCGAGATGCTGATGGTGCCCCTCGTCGGCCACACCCTCGGCCACACCGGGATCGCGATCAGGACCGGCGAGGGGTGGACGCTGCACTGCGGCGATGCCTACTTCCACCACGACGAGGTCGCCACTCCCCCCTCCTGCCCACCCGGTCTGCGCTTCTTCCAGAACCTCAACAACGCCGATCGCGGCCAGCGGCTGCGCAACCAGGAGCGGCTGCGGGAGCTGGTCGCCCGTCACGGCGAAGAGGTCCAGCTGCTCTGCTCGCACGACCCCCAGGAGCTGGACCTGGCACAGGCGGCGACCGCCGGCGCCGCGGCGGCGTGAGCGCGGCGGCGCCCGAGAAGCTCTGGGAGCCGTCCGCCGAGCTGGTCGAGCGCTCGCGGCTGCGCGAGTACATGCGCTGGCTCGCGGCTGAGCGCGGGCTCGAGTTCACCGCCTACGACGAGCTCTGGCGCTGGTCGGTCTCCGATCTCGAGGGCTTCTGGTCCTCGATCTGGGAGTTCTTCGAGGTGCGGGCGGATGGCGAGCCCGAGCGCGCCCTCGGCAACCGCGAGATGCCCGGCGCCGAGTGGTTCGCCGGCACCAGCCTCAACTACGCCGAGCACGTCTTCGCCGGCAAGGCCAGCGAGGAGACGGCGATCCTGCACGCCTCCGAGCTGCGCGAGCTCGGCGAGCTCTCCTGGGGCGAGCTGCGTGCCCAGGTCGCCGCGGTCGCGGCCGGCCTGCGTGAGCTGGGCGTCGAGCGCGGCGACCGCGTCGTCGCCTACATGCCGAACATCCCCGAGGCGATCGTCGCCTTCCTGGCGGCGGCGAGCATCGGCGCGATCTGGTCGAGCTGCTCGCCCGATTTCGGCCCCGCCAGCGTCGTCGACCGCTTCGCCCAGATCGAGCCCAAGGTCCTCTTCGCGGTCGACGGCTACCGCTACGGCGGCAAGGACTTCGACCGGCGCGAGACGCTCGCCCGCCTGCAGGCCGAGATGCCGAGCCTCGAGCGCACCGTCGTCCTCCCCTACCTCAACCCCGAGCCCGACCTCTCCCACCTGCGCGACACGATGCGCTGGGAGGAGCTGCTCACCGCCGGCGAGGGCGCCGAGCTGCGCTTCGAGCGCGTGCCCTTCGATCACCCGCTCTGGGTCCTCTACTCCTCCGGCACCACCGGCCTGCCGAAGGCGATCGTGCAGTCGCAGGGCGGCATTCTGCTCGAGCACCTGAAGAAGCTCCACCTCCACGTCAACGCCCACCCCGGCGACCGCCTCTTCTGGTTCACCACGACCGGCTGGATGATGTGGAACTTCCTCGTCTCCGGGCTGCTGACCCGGGCCGCGATCGTCCTCTACGACGGCAATCCGGGATACCCCGACATGGGCGTGCTCTGGGACCTGGCCGAGCGGGCGGGGATCACGATGTTCGGCACCAGCGCCTCCTACATCGCCGCCTGCATGAAGGCCGGGGTCGAGCCGGGCGCCGGGCGGGACCTCAGCCGGCTGAAGGCACTCGGCTCGACCGGCTCGCCGCTGGCGCCCGAGGGCTTCGACTGGATCTACGAGCAGCTCGGCGCCGACACCTGGCTCTTCTCGACCAGCGGCGGCACCGACCTCTGCACCGCCTTCGTCGGCGGCTGCGCCCTGCTCCCCGTCTACCGCGGCGAGCTGCAGGCGCGGGCGCTCGGCGCCGCGGTCGAGGCCTGGGACGAGGACGGGCGAGCGGTCACCGACGCGGTCGGCGAGCTCGTCGTCACCGAGCCGATGCCCTCGATGCCGGTCTGCTTCTGGGGCGACGCGGACGGCAACCGCTACCGCGCCAGCTACTTCGAGATGTTCCCCGGGGTGTGGCGCCACGGAGACTGGATCGAGATCACCTCGCGCGGCACCGCGGTCATCTACGGCCGCTCCGACTCGACGATCAACCGCTCCGGCATCCGCATGGGCACGAGCGAGATCTACCGCGCCGTGCTCAGCCTCGACGAGATCGTCGATGCGCTCGTCGTCGACGTGCCCCGGCCCGGCACCGAGGGCTGGATGCCGCTCTTCGTCGTCCTCCGCGAGGGGGCCGAGTTGAGCGACGAGCTGCGTCGGGAGATCGCCCGCCGCGTGCGCGAGCGCTGCTCGCCGCGCCACGTCCCCGATGAGGTCTTCACGATCGAGGAGGTGCCGCGCACGCTCAGCGGCAAGGTGCTCGAGGTGCCGGTCAAGCGGATCCTGATGGGCACGCCCGCCGAGCAGGCCGCCAGCCGCGACTCGCTCGCCAACCCGGCGGCGCTCGACTACTTCACCGCGATGGCCGCCAGCCTCTGAGGAGGCGTGCGACGCGCCGCGGCCCCACGGGTCGGCCACGCGTCGCGCCGAGCGACGTCAGGCTGGCGTCACCGGGTTGCGCCGCTCGGCGAAGGCGCGGTTCCTGCTCGCCGCCAGCGCGAAGCGCCTGATCAGGTCCGCGCGCAGGTCGGCGGGATCGACCACGGCGTCGACCACCAGCTCCGAGGCGAGGTGGAGGATGTCGATGTCCTCGGCGTATTCCTCGCGCTTCTGAGCGACGAAGGCCTCACGCTCGGCCTCGTCGGAGATCGCCTGGATCTGGTTGTAGAAGACGGCGTTGACGGCTGCCTGCGGTCCCATCACGGCGATCGAGGCGCTGGGCAGGGCGATGCAACAGTCCGGCTCGAAGGCCGGGCCCGCCATCGCGTAGAGGCCGGCGCCGTAGGCCTTGCGCACCACCACCGAGATCTTCGGCACGGTCGCTTCGGAGACGGCGCTGATCATCTTCGCCCCGTGGCGGATGATCCCCTGGCGCTCGACCGCGGTGCCGATCATGAAGCCGGGCACGTCGGCGAGGAAGAGCAGCGGCAGGTTGAAGGCGTTGCAGGTCTGGATGAAG
>DASZSJ010000150.1:0-58843 GCA_035548675.1 Solirubrobacterales bacterium | reverse complement strand
CCCGCGGTGTCGAGTGTTGAGTTGACCCACGTATACGGTGGCAAACCAGACACTCGGCACCAAACATCGCGCGGTCGGCCCACCTGGAGCCGGAAGAGGTCGTGATTCCACGGCTGCCGCCGTGGAATCAGTCATCTAGGAATCCCCACCCTGGGCGAAGTCGTCGGGCGAGACCTCGTCGAGGAACTCTTTGAATTTGTCGACGACTTCCTCGGTGTCCTCGACGTCGTGCTCGAACTCGATCGCCGACTCCTCGATCACGTCCTCGTCGGCGAAGATCGGCGCCGAGACGCGCACGGCGAGGGCGAGGGCGTCGGAGGGGCGCGAGTCGATCTCCAGCTCGGTGCCGTTGACCGAGACGGTGATCGAGGCGTAGAAGGTGTTGTCGCGCAGCTCCGTCACCGAGACGCGCTCGCATTTTGCATCCAGCTGCTCGAGCAGGTCGGAGAGCAGGTCATGGGTCATCGGCCGCGGCGTCGAGGCACCCTGCAGCTTCATCAGGATCGCCGCCGCCTCCGGATGCCCGATCCAGATCGGCAGGAACTTGTTGCTGTCGACAGTCTTCAGCAAGACGATCGGCTGCTTGCCGACCATGTCGAAGCTGACGCCGTAGATCTGCATTTGCTGCACGAGTGGGCTCCAAGCTGAAGTGGGCAGGCAATTATAGGTGGGTCCCATATCGCCCTTTCCAGCGCCGAACCAGCGCTGGAACAGACGCCGCTGGGCTTCGCTTTGCTTACGCGCCGAAGCGGTGACCGAGCATGACTTGAGCTACCGAGGCGCGGCGGCAGCGGATTTCCGCGGCGGCGAGCTGAGACATCAGGTCGTGAGCCAGATCGACGGCGTGATCGCCCCCGAATGCCATCAGGCACTCCTGCGGCTCTCCGTCGATTAGAGCGACCCACTCGATCTGAGAAGCGGCACCGGGGCGGCCGGCGACCCGCCTCAAATCGACGATCTTCGAAGCGGGAATCGAGGCCACCACCAACTGCTTATCTCGCGAGAGGGCACCGGGGGCGGTGTGCTCCTCCAATGCCGCCTCGACGTTCTGCCTCTCACCGGCCGCGAAAGCATAGGCAGCTGGGACGCGCCCCCTCTTCGAATCTCCCTTGGCCCGAGGCCCGGGACGCAGGAGACCCTCGGTGACCATCCGATCGGCGATCTTCTTGACGTTCGACTGGTGCATCCCGATCGCATGGCCGAGATCAGATGCGCAAAGGGGGCCCGGGGCGGCAAGAAGCGCGTGACCTATAGCCAGGCGCGAGGAATCGCGCCAACCCTTGTTTTTCGAGAGGATATTGGTAGCCACTAAATTAAGTTCTCAGGTTAGAGTCGGAGAGTTATTAGCTTGCTAGAAACGACTATGCGTCCGATCAGAGGGGTAAAAATATATTGGTGGATACCAAATGAGGACGCCTCGGTCACAGTTTTTGTGCGGAGATTCGGCATTCCCGTGCGGTTTGCTTCCCACGCGTAGGACACGCCTGGCTAGGCTCGCCGGATGGACTTCTCGATGACCCTGGACCCAACTTCGGCCGCGCTTGCCGCCGAAGTGCGGACGGCCACCGAACACCTCGTCGAAGTAGCCAGCGCGCAGCGCGACTGGCTCCCGACCTACGAGCTGCAGTCACGGGCCCAGAACGGCACCAGCCCGGGGGCGGTCGCGCTCGCGCTCAACGCGCTGATCGAAGAGGGCCGCTTCGAATTCGGCGAGCGCGATTTGATCCGACTAAAGGCCTAGCGCACCGGGGTCGTGACCACGCTCCTGACGCCGCTTAACCGCGCGCGCAAGACAGCGCTTTCGGACCGGCAGTGGGTGAAAGACGAGCAGGAGCCGGCGGGCAAGCGCTACCGGACCAGGCAGTAACGGGATCGCGATCGCGTGCTCTACAGCTCGGCGCTGCATCGGCTCGCCTACGTGACGCAGGTGACTGCGCCCGAGGCCGGCTACATCTTTCACAATCGCCTGACCCACTCGCTCAAGGTCGCGCAGGTCGGCCGCAGAAAACGCGGAGCGGCTTTTACGCCTGGTCAAGGAAAAGCAGATCACGGGAGCGGCGGCGCGGCTCGTCCGCTCGGTCGACGCCGATGCGGTCGAAGCCAGCTGCCTCGCGCACGACCTCGGGCACCCTCCGTTTGGTCATGTCGCCGAGCAGGCGCTCAACAGGTGCGCAGCCGACTTGCTCGACGACCCGTTCGAGGGGAATGCACAAAGCTTCCGCATCGTTACGAGGCTCGCCGTCAGGAGCGAAAAGCAAGGGCTCGACTTGACTGCTCAAACGCTCAATGGCTTGCTCAAGTATCCCTGGCAGCGGCGAGCGCCCGACCCCTTGCCGGGCGAAAAGCGGAAACGAAAGTGGGGGTATTACGAGGAGGACAGGGATGCTTACGAGTTTGCCCGGACCGGCTGGCCGCCAGATTCCGACGACGTCCTGGCAAAGCGCTGCCTCGAGGCCGAGATCATGGACTGGGCAGACGACCTTACCTATGCGGTCCACGATGTCGACGATTTCTTTCGCGCCGGTCTGATCCCCCTCGATCGCCTCGCCGTCCAGGAAGACAACGAGCTGAAGCGGCTGGCGAGCCTACTCGAGCAGGCTCGCATCGCCGATCCCGCAGCTTTCCCGAATCTATCGGTGGAGGAGTTGGTGGAGGCGGCCCGCGAGGCCATCTCGCGGCACCGGCTCTTGCGTGGTCCGTACGAGCACACCAAAGCGGCACGAGCCGCGATGCGGCAGTTCGGCTCGCTCTTGATCACCGACTATCTCGACGACTTCACCCTCCTCGACGACCCCGCAGGTGGTGAAGTCAAACTTGCGATCGGTGGCCAATCGAAGCGGGAGGTAGAAGCACTCAAGATGCTCGCGGTGGTCTACGTGATCCGCCGTCCCAGCCTCGCCGTGGTCCAGGAGGGACAGAAGCGTGTTGTGGAAAGCCTCTTCGAACGCTACTTCGACGCAAGCGGCTCGCACACTGGTTCCGACGGGCTACGACTCTTTCCGCCAAGCGCCAAGGAAAGGCTCGAAAGCGAAGACCGCGGTGACGGGTCTCGCGCTCGGGTTGTGCTGGACCTGATCTCGGGCCTAACGGAGACGGCGGCAATCGAACTCCATAACCGCCTCTCGGGAGGATGGACTGCATCGGCCCTGGATGCCATGGCGGCGATGGGCTGAAACCGATTTAAGACAGCGAGATGGGCGATCCTGGATTCGAACCAGGGACCTCGTCCTTATCAGAGACGCGCTCTAACCAACTGAGCTAATCGCCCGGAGCCACGCCGATGATAGCGGGGCGATCCCGAGCGACAGGCAGGGCGCTCAGGCTTTGCGGCGCAGGGTGCGGGCCAGGTCCAGCGCCTCGTCGAGATCCTCGAAGCGAAGCTCGAGCGCGAGGCCCCCTCCCTTCGGCCGCAACGCCACCTCGTGGCCGAGAGCGGACTCGAGCTCGTCGGTGGCAGCGCGCAGCGCCGCGGTCTCCTCCGCGGTGAGGCGAGCCGCCGAACCCGTCCCTCTCTTCTTTGGCTGGCCAGCCAGCTTGGCTCGGTTCTCCGTCTCGCGGACCGACCAGCCGGCGCGGGCGGCGTCACGGGCGAGGCGGCGGCGGACGTCGTTGCCCTCGGCCGCGAGCAGCGCCTTGCCGTGGCCCTCGCTCAGCTCGCCGGACTCGAGCAGCTCCAGCGCCTCGTCCGGCAGATCGAGCAGGCGGATCAGGTTCGAGACCGCGGGACGGCTGCGACCGACCCGCCGGGCGAGCTCCTCCCGCGAGAGGCCGAGCTCCTCGACCAGGGTCGCGCAGGCGCGGGCCTCGTCGACCGGGTTGAGGTCCTCGCGGACCATGTTCTCGATCAGCGCGACCTGCAGGCGCTCGGCCAGCTCCTGGTCGCGGATCACGGCCGGCACCTTGCTCAGACCGGCCTCCTGCGCAGCCCGCCAACGGCGCTCGCCGGCGATCAGCTCGTAGCTGCCGTCGGGGAGGGGACGGACCAGGAGCGGCTGGACGACGCCGTTCGCCGCGATCGAGGAGGCGAGGCCGGCGAGGGCCGCCGGATCGATCTTCGTCCGCGGCTGGTTGGGGTTGGGCTTGATCAGCTCGACCGGCAGCTCCCGCAGCTCGCCAGCGTGCCCCCCGCTCGCCTCGGGCAGGATCGCGGCGAGGCCGCTGCCGAGGCCGCGCTTGGCCCGCTTGGTGGCGCTAGGAGGGATTGTCGAAACCCCCGTGTGCGACCCGGCGAGCGCCGGGCCAAGCGGGACAAAGACGCAGGGAGGCCGAATAGCAGCCGCTATTCGGCCGACTGAGGACGCCGTAGCGCGCAGCGTCCGCCGACGCCGGACGTGCGCGGGGGTTTCGACAATCCCTCCTAGCCACGCTGGGCAAGCTCCCTGGCGAGGGCACGGTAGGCGTCGGAGCCGCGCGAGTTGGGCGAGTGGTCGATCACGGGCAGGCCGTAGCTTGGCGCCTCGGCGACGCGCACGCTGCGCGGTATGACCGTCTCGAAAACCATCTCGGGGAAATGCTGGCGCAGTTCCCGCTCGACGTCCTGCGCCAAGCGGGTGCGCTCGTCGTGCATGGTGACCAAGAGCCCCGACACCTCCAGCGACGGGTTGAGCTCGCGCCGGATCATCGCCAACGTGTCGAGGAACTGGACCAGGCCCTCGAGCGCGAGGTACTCGGCCTGGACGGGCACGACGACGCGGTCGGCGGCGGTGAGCGCGTTGACGCTGACCGGGCCGAGGGAGGGGGGGCAGTCGAGCAGCGTGTAGGCGAAGCGCTCGCGCACCGGGCCGAGCCCTTCGCGCAGGCGCGTCTCCGAGCCCTCCATGCGGGGCAGCTCGACCGCAGCTCCGGCGAGGTCGCGGTTGGCCGGCACCAGCCAGAGGTTGTCCGGCCCAGCGGGTCGCGCCGCTTCGGCAACCGAGACCTCGCCGACCAGGCAGTCGTAGGAAGAGGGATGCATGTCGCGCTCGCCACCAAGGGCGACGGTCGCGTTGCACTGCGGGTCGAGGTCGACGAGCAGGGTTTGCGCCCCGCCGGCGGCGACGCAGGCGGCGACGTTGACTGCGGTCGTCGTCTTGCCGACACCGCCCTTCTGGTTCGCGATCGCGTAGACGACGCCCATCGGCGCTCAGACTAGTGATCGCCCCGCGGGCGCTTCTTTGCCATTCCCGCACGGCGCGGCAGGTCGCCGGGGGTGGGGCCCACCTTGCGCAGTAGATACAGGTGGCGGTGCTCGCTGCCCGCGCGGGGGCCGACGTGCCGGATCTCCTCCAGCTGCATAGCCAGAGCTCCTGAGGCGCGATCGAGCTGTTCCTCCTCAGCCGCATCCCGCTTCCCCTTCCAAGCGACCAACACTCCGCCCTCGGCAAGCAGGGGCGAGGCGAGCTCGGCGAGGGTCGAGAGCCGCCCCACCGCTCGTGCCGTTGCCGCGTCGTAGGCCTCGCGGCCGTCCACCTCCGCCAGGTCCTCGGATCGGAGGTTGAGCGCGCGGGCGTTGGGGATCGCGGCGGCGGCGATCGCCCTTCGGATGAAGGCGCACTTTCGCCCCACCGACTCGATCAGGTCGAGCTGGGCGTTGGGCAGTGCGAGCGCCAGGACCAGTCCCGGAAACCCAGCTCCAGAGCCAATATCCGCGATCCGCGAAGCATTTCGGAGCGGCTCGAACTCGAGCCCTGTGAGGCTGTCCTCGACGTGCACCCGCCAAGCCCGTCCGGGCTCGGTGACGGAGCTGACCGATGCCCGCTCGGTGGCCAG
Organism: Solirubrobacterales bacterium; assembly: GCA_035548675.1. Taxonomy (GTDB): domain Bacteria; phylum Actinomycetota; class Thermoleophilia; order Solirubrobacterales; family 70-9; genus VRUE01. Next base: position 53,095 of record DASZSJ010000150.1, on the reverse strand, counting down.
GAGCTCCAGCACCTGAGCGAGCGCGGCCCTCTGTGCCTCGCCGAGGGAGGGTGGAGCATCCCGTCCTATGGAAGCCTCCTACTCGGACACGAGCGGGGCGACGACCACGCAGCGGCGTGGCTCGTCCCCTTCGCTGTAGGTCTCGACGCCAGAGCGCTCCTTCAGGTGCTCGTGAACGACGCGTCGCTCCTGGGCGCTCATCGGGTCCATCTCGATCGAGTGGTTGCCGCTGAGCGCCTGCTCCGCGGCGCGGTCAGCGCGCGCGGTCAGCGTCTCCCTGCGGCGGTCGCGATAGCCCGCGGCGTCGACCACAACCCGCTTGCGCTCTCTCATCCCGCGGAAGGCGGCCTGGTAGGCGATCAGCTGCAGGGCGTCGATCGTCTGGCCGCGCTTGCCGATCAGCAATCCGTAGTCGTCGTCCCCCTCGACCGAGGCAGTGATCCTGTCGTCCTCCTCGTGGATCTCCACCTCTCCGTCCAGATCCAGCTCGTCGAGCACCTCCTCGACCAGCTCCCGAATTCGCTCGGCGGGCTCCTGCGGCCAATCCGTGGTCTCACCCATCGCGCCGCAGTCTATGCGGGAAACGAGGTTGGACGAAAGCCGCCGACCGAAGAAGCAGTTCGGCCCGGCTCAGGCAGTGGATCAATTTGACAACTCCCGCAAGGGAGATCGACCAGCAGCTTCGCGATCGTGTCCTTGGCTGCGCCGCTCAGAGCAAGACAACGCTGCGATCCAGACAATCGATTTGCCACCGTATAGGTGGGTCGATCGATCGCAGGGCAGCGTGCGGGCTCCTCCAAGGTGCGGCTCAGGCGCCACAGGGCTCGCAAGCTCGCTCGCCCTTTGCTCGTGGGGTTCTGTTGTGCTCGCTGGGATTTGTTGAATCGACCGGCTGGGGTCGATTCAAACTGACCCACTACCCTCGGCTCAGCGCCGCTTCTTCTTCTTACGCGGGGGTGGGGGTGGGGGCTTTGCCGCCTGTACCTCTTCGGGCGTGGTGATATGCGGTGGTGGGATCACCTTCGCGGCCACGTAGGACTGCAGGATCGTCCAGCAGTTGGTGGTGATCCAGTAGAGGCTCAGGCCCGCCGGGAACTGGGGCACGAAGAAGAGGCTGACCAGGGAAAAGGCCCCCATCATCAGGTATTGCTGATTGTTGCCCCCCGTCGGGGAGGAGCGCATCGTGATGAAGGTCGAGACAGCCATCGAGGCCGCGAAGAGCACCATCAGGATGATCGTCTCGGCGCCGTGCGGCTTCTCCACCACAGAGGTGATGAAGAACCAGCCCTGTTCGCCGCTGTTCTTTACGTCTTCTTCGAAGCTACCGCCGCGCAGAAGGCGAAAGAGAGCAAAGAAGATCGGCAGCTGGAGGAGCAGCGGCAGGCAGGAGGCCAGCGGGTTGACCTTGTTCTCCTGGTAGAAGCGCATCATCTCCTGCTGCATGCGCTGACGATCGTTTTTGTATTTCTCCTGGATCTCTTTGATCTGCGGCTGAAGCGCCTGCAGGGCCCTCATTCCCCTGATCTGGCGGTAGGTGAGGGGAATGAGGAGCGCGCGGATCGTCACGGTCAGGGCGATGATCGACGTACCCCAACTCAGCCCCGCATTGTTGTGGAAGAAGTCGAGAACGGCCTCGGCCGCGTCCTCGATCGGCTGCAGGATGTCGGCGGTCGGGATCAAGGGCGGATCTCGCCGTGGTAGACAGCCGGATCGACGGGTCCCACACGCAGCGTGAAGCGCTCGGGGACCGGATCGAAGCCGCCGTGGCTGAAGGGGTTGCAGCGCAGCAGGCGCCAGGCGGCCAACAGGGACCCGCGGAGAGGGCCAAAGCGGCTTACCGATTCCGCTGCGTAGGCCGAGCAGCTCGGCTCATAGCGGCAGCGGGCGGGCATCGCTGGAGAGAGCCAGCGCCTGTAGGCCCCAATCAGAGCCAAGAGCGCCCGTTTCACGTGGAACGCTTCTTTCCCGAGCCGGATAGGGCCTCTTCCAGGGAGGCCCTCACGCCGGATGACCCCTCGCGCTCGATCAGCTCGCCAATCTCCGGCCGGGCGACGAGGACGAAGTCGTGCTGCGGGGGGAGCCGATCCGACAGACCCCAGAAGGTCTCCCTCAATACCCGCTTGACGCGGTTGCGGTCGACAGAGCCGCCGATCTTCCGACTGACCGAGACGCCCAGCCTCACGTCCCCCTCCTCACCCTCGTCTTTGCGGGGAAAGCGGTAGAGAACCAGGTAGCGGGTCGCATGTGATGATCCGTCGCGATAGACGCGGTCGAACTCGCCGCTGCGCGAGAGGCGGCGTCGCTTCGCCGCCATCTAGGGGGTGAGGCGCTTCCGGCCTTTGCGGCGTCGGCGCTTGAGGATCGCCCGGCCGCCGCGGGTGCTCATCCGCGCCCGGAACCCGTGCGTCTTGGCCCGCTTCCGCTTCTTCGGCTGATAGGTGCGCTTCATCGGGCGTCGCAGTATACGGACGCGGCGCGGGTGCGGTGAGCTCGCCGCCGAAATCATTTCTGCGGCATTTGCGGAGGGTCACGATTCGAGCGATCTGGGCGCCGCTATGGTCGGCCGCCGGTGCAAGATGAAGCTGCGAAACAGGATCTCGATTCCCTCTGGAAGGACGTGCAGGACCGCCTGCGGGCATCGGTTCCCGCGTCCACTTTTCAGCTCTGGCTCGAGCCACTCGAGCTGGTCGGAGCTAGGGATGAGACGCTGCTCCTCAGCGCACCCGAGAGCATCCGGGCCTGGGCCGGACGCCGCTACACGGGCCTGATCCGCGAGGCGTTGGCGAGCAGCGGATCCGCAGTCCGCGACGTCGCCCTCGTCGCTGAGGGCGAGCGGCAAAAAGGGGTCGGGCCCGACTGCGCCGGCCTCGATCTCAACGTCAACTACACCTTCGACCGTTTTGTGATCGGCGAGGGGAACCGGGTTGCCCACGCCGCGGCGCTCGCCGTGGCGGAGGCGCCCTCCGAGGCCTACAACCCCCTCTTCCTGCACGGACCGCCGGGATTGGGCAAGACGCACCTCCTGGTTGCGATCGCCAACTACCTGGCCGCTTCCGCGCCCCAACTGAACGTCCGCTACACGACCGCGGAGTGCTTCACCAACGAGTTCGTCACGGCCCTGCGCACGGCCGGGGCCGAGGAGTTCAAGCGCCGCTATCGCGACCTCGACGTGCTGCTCGTCGACGACGTCCAGTTCCTCGAGGGCAAGCGGCACACCGAGGACGAGTTCTTCCATACCTTCAACGCGCTCTTCGAAGGGGGCAGCCAGCTCGTCCTCTCCGCCGATCGCATCCCGAGCGAGCTCTCCTCGCTCGAGTCGCGACTGCGCGACCGCTTCGAGTGGGGCCTGACCGTTGCGGTCGAGCCGCCGAATCTGGCGACCCGACTCACCGTCCTGCGCCGCCTCGTGAGTGAGGCCGGCGTCGATACCGAGGGGGACGTGCTGACCGAGCTGGCCCGGCGCATTGAGGTCAATATGCGACAGCTCCACGGTGGCCTCACCCGCGTTATCGCCCACGCCTCGCTCACCGCCAAGCCACTCAGCCCGGAGCTGATCGACTCGGTCATCCCCAAGGTCACGCGGAGCCCCGAAAGTACTCCGGTCGAGCAGATCCAAGAGCAAGTCGCGAGAACATTCGGGGTATCCCGCAGCGAGCTCGTCGGCTCGACCCGTGCGGCCACGCCGCTGAGCGCGCGGCAGCTGGCGATCTACCTCACCCGCGAGCTCACCGACCTCTCGCTACCCCAGATCGGCCGGCTCTACGGCGGGCGGGACCACTCCACCGTGCTCAACTCGATCCGCAGGGTCGAGGCCCGACTCAGCGAGGACCCCGCCTTCGCCGCACAGGTCCAAGAGCTCAGGGCCACTATCCACAACGCTTCCACAGCTCGCCGCTGACAGCCGATGGCACTGCAAGAATCAGCGCTTTCCCACAGACTTCCCCACAGGCGGAAAACGGCTTCTCGCTGCGGAGTCCCACCTCGTCGAGGCCATTTCCACAAGTCCTAATCCAACTCAAGAAGGCATCGGTCATTTGAAGCTGACAACCAAACGTGATGAGCTGGTCGCCAAGCTCTCTGTCGTCTCCAGAGCTGTTTCCACCCGGGCCGCCACGCAGGCCCTCTCCGGGATCTTGCTCAGCGCCGATGGTGATGGCGTCGGTCTCTGTGCCACCGACCTGGAGATGGGGTTGAAGACGAAACTCGCGGCTGAAGTTGTTGGCGAGGGCTCCGTCTTGCTGCCCGGCCGCCTCCTGGCAGAGGTCTCACGCTCGCTGGGTGACCAGTCGGTTGAGATCGAGCTGCGCGAGAGCGAGCGTGATGTCGAGATCCGCAGCGGCGGCTCCAGCTTCCACCTGCGCACCCTTCCCAGCGAGGACTTCCCTGCCTTCCCGGAGGCGGAGGGTGAGCCGCTCTCGATCCCGGCGGGCGCGCTGGCTTCCACCGTGGAGCTGGTCGCTCGGGCTGCCTCCCGCGACGACATGAGGCCGGTCTTGACCGGCGTGCTGGTCAGCGCGAGCGGCTCCGAGATGACCATGGTCGCCACCGACTCTTATCGGCTGGCGGTCAAGCGCACCGAGCTGGAGAATGCGATCGGCGGCGAGCTCGAGGCGAATATCCCGGCCAAGGCCCTGCGCGAGCTGGGACGGATCGTCTCCACCGACGGCGTTGAGAGCGTCTCCGTCGCGCTTCTGCGCAACCAGGCGATTTTCAAGGCAGGGGAGATCGTCCTCAACACGAGGCTGATCGAGGGACAGTTCCCCAACTTTCGCCAGCTCCTGCCGGAGTCCTACGAGCACGATGTTCGCCTGCCACGCCCCGAGCTGCTCGACGTGACGAGGCGAATCAGCCAACTGGCCCAGCGCAACGCCCCGCTGCGACTTTCCTTCCAGCCCGGCGAGCTGACGATCGCCGCCTCGACGCCCGATGTCGGCGACGCGGAAGAGACGATGCCGGCGGCTTTCGAGGGCGAGCCGCTCGAGATCGGCTTCAACCCCGAGTTCCTGCGCGAGGGGATCGAAAGCGTCGAGGGCGATGAGGTCCTGCTGCGCTTGATTTCGCCGCTGCGGCCGGGCTTGCTGCAGCCGGTCGACAACGAAGACTTCCGCTATCTGGTGATGCCGATTCGTCTCAACGTGTGAGGCCTGGTCGGTGCTGGTCACCGCCCTCGAAGCCCGCCCGCTGCGCAGCCTCTCCAAAGCTCGGATCGAGCTACCGCCGGGCATCCTCAGCCTCGTCGGCCCCAACGGAGTCGGCAAGACCAACCTGCTCGAGGCCCTCTACTTTGCCCTCACCGGCCGCTCGTTCCGTACCTCCGACCGGCGCGATTTGATCCCCTTCGGCGGCTCGTTTGCTCGCGCGGAGGTGACGATCCGCGATGCCGACGGGATCGAGCGCACCCTGCTCGCTTCGGTGAGTCGCGCCGATGGCCGCAGGCACCTGCTCGACGGCAGCGCCGCAGACGCTGCGACGTTGGCCCGCAGCCGCCCGCCAGTGGCGGTCTTCTCGCCCGACCGGTTGAGTCTGATCAAGGGCCCTCCTTCGGAGCGCCGGGCCCACCTGGACGGATTCATCGCGGCTCGTTGGCCGAGTCGGTCTGGATTGCGCCAGCGTTTCGGTCAAACGCTGGCGCAACGCAACGCTATGGTCGCCCGAGTAGCCGCCGGACACAGCCATGCCTCCCAGCTCGATACATGGGACGCGACTTTCGCTGAGGCCGCAAGCGAGCTGATTTCCGCCCGTGCAGTTGCGGTGGAGGAGTTGCATGGGCTGTTCGCAGAGGCCGCCTCGGACCTGGGCCTGCCGGACGGCGGCGAGCTCGAGTATGTGCCGCGAGCCGCCGCCTCGGCCGAGGAGATCCGCGCGGGCCTCGCCGAGCGCCGCGAGGCCGACCTGCGGCTGGGGCGGACTTCCTGGGGCCCCCACCTCGACGAGCTCAAGCTCAGCTCCGGCGGCCGCTCGCTGCGGCGCTACGGGTCGCAGGGACAGCAGCGGGCGGCGCTGCTGTCCCTGCTGTTCGCCGAGCGGGAAGCACTCCTCACCGCCCGCCAGGTGGTCCCGCTGCTGCTGCTCGATGACGTGATGAGCGAGTTGGATCCGCAGCGTCGCGTCCGCCTGGTCGAGCGCCTCGACCGCGGCGGACAGGCCCTGATCTCGGCCGCCGCCGAGGATTCCCTGCCAGTGGGGACGAGGGACCGCGTCATCCACATGCCCCTATCCGAAGCAGAGGCCGCCGCCGCGTGACGCGACGCCGTGCTCCCCGTCCCGCCGCCGCGGCCCTGCGCTCAGCGCTCGAGCGAGCAGCGCCGCAGACGCCGCTTGCCGCTGTGCAGGCGGTTTGGCCCGCGGTCGTCGGCGAGCGCATCGCCGCGGTTGCTGCGCCGATATCCGAACGCGGGGGCGAGCTGACGGTGAGCTGTGCGGATTCCGTCTGGGCACAGGAGTTGGATTTGATCCAGGGCGACCTCTTGGCGCGGCTGCGAGACCGGCTTGGCGAGAGCGCGCCGCAAACGTTGCGCTTTCGTGTCAGTAATGGCGAGAAGTAATTTGAAATATGGCGATTTGCAGGAGTTTTCCTCCATCCGAGCGAGTGGCCTAGGGGTCCGAACTGGTATCCTTATGTCAACTTGCGTTTCCGCCCCGACCCTGGGTGGCCAATGCCCACTGGTCGGGGTTTTCTATGAGATCGGGAAGGAACTAATTGCCTGAGAAGACAAAGCCTGCCGCGAGCAAAAAAAACGGCTCCGCTTCCTACGGCGCCCAGGACATCACGGTCCTCGAGGGCCTCGAAGCGGTCCGCAAGCGGCCGGGTATGTACATCGGCTCGACCGGGCCCCGCGGCTTGCACCATCTCGTCTACGAGGTGGTCGACAACTCCGTCGACGAGGCTCTGGCTGGGTTTTGCGATCACGTTGAGGTCGTCCTTCACCCCGATGACAGCTGCACCGTCATTGACAACGGCCGCGGTATCCCGGTCGACGAACTGAAGAAAGAGAAGAAGCCCGCGGCCGAGGTCGTGCTGACGACGCTCCATGCCGGCGGCAAGTTCGGCGACGGCGGCGGTTACAAGGTCTCCGGCGGCCTGCACGGCGTCGGCGTCTCCGTCGTCAACGCGCTCTCGGAGCGCCTGCACCTGGAGATCAGCCGCGACGGAGCGGTCTGGACGCAGGACTACGAGCGTGGCAAGCCGCAGTCCCCGCTGGCCAGCGGGGATGCGACGAAGGAGACCGGCACCGCGATCACCTTCCTGCCCGACGCCGAGATCTTCGACGAGACCCAGTTCGACTACTCGGTCCTCGCCGAGCGCCTGCGCGAGACCGCCTTCCTCACTCGGGGCTTGAGGATCGAGCTCACCGACGAGCGCGGCGCGGGGCAGAGCGACACCTTCCACTACGAGGGCGGCATCGTCGACTTCGTCGCCCACCTCAACGAGAACAAGGACGCGCTGCATCGCAAGACGGTCTTCTTCGAGGGTGAAACGGACGACGGCCAGGTCGAGGTGGCGATGCAGTGGAACTCCTCCTACCAGGAGTCGGTCTTCAGCTTCGCCAACAACATCAACACGCACGAGGGCGGTTCGCACCTCTCGGGCTTTCGCTCGGCCCTGACCCGCACGATCAACGCCTACGCGCGCGGCAAAGGTCTGCTCAAAGAGAAAGACGAGAACCTCACCGGCGACGACGTGCGCGAGGGCCTCACCGCGGTGATCTCCGTCAAGCTTGCCGACCCGCAGTTCGAGGGTCAGACCAAGACCAAGCTCGGCAACCCGCCGATCGAGGGACTGGTCAAGGAGACGGTCAACCGCAAGCTGGGCGAGTTCTTCGAGGAGAACCCGAGCGAGGCGAAACGAATTGTCGGCAAGGCCGTCGATGCCGCCCGCGCTCGTCAGGCGGCGCGCAAGGCGCGCGACCTGACCCGCCGCAAGTCGGCGTTGGAGAACTCGACGCTGCCGGGCAAGCTGGCCGACTGCACCGTGCGCGACCCAGCGCTGGCCGAGCTCTTCATCGTCGAGGGTGACTCCGCCGGCGGCTCGGCGAAGCAGGGCCGTGACCGTAACACCCAGGCCGTGCTGCCATTGCGCGGCAAGATCATCAACGTCGAGAAGGCGCGCATCGACAAGGTGCTCTCCAACCAGGAGATCCAGGCGCTGATCACGGCGGTCGGGACCGGCGTGCGCGAGGAGTTCGACGTCACGGAGGCGCGGTATCACAAGGTCGTGCTGATGACCGACGCCGACGTCGACGGCGCCCACATCCGCACCCTCGTGCTCACCTTCCTCTACCGCGAGATGCCCCAGCTGATCGAGGAAGGCTACGTCTACATCGCCAAGCCGCCGCTCTACAAGCTGAAGAACGGCAAGCAGGAGACCTACGTCGAGAAGGAGTCTGAGCTCGAGGAGCTGCTGCTGCGCGACAAGCTCGAGCAGATGGAGGTGACCGACGCCGACGGCAAGTCGCACAAGCTCACGGCGACCCGCTGGCAGCGATTCAACCGACGCCTCAAGGAGCACGAGGGCTGGGCCGACTCGCTGCAGGCCGAGTTCGGCCACGAGCTGGTTCGCTTCCTCGGCGAGTCTGAGATCCTCGACCAGGGCGCCACCTCGCTCGATGCGGTGAAGAAGCTGATCGCAGCTGGGGACGATGAGTCGCAGCCGTTCGAGACTGAGATCTCCTCCGAATCGGGGGACGGGATCTTGATCCGCGCGGTCCACCGCCGCGACGGCCTCGCCCGCAGCTACGAACTCTCCAAGGATCTCTTCGAGTCGAACGACTATCGCCGCCTGGTCGAGTCCCACGCCGAGCTGCTGGGTCAGGTCGGCAAGGCTCCCTTCAGGCTCACCCTCGAGCAGAAAGAGCGCAACGCCGATTCATTCGAGCAGCTGCGCCGCGCGGTGCTGGAGCTCGCTCGCCAGGGGGTGACGATGCAGCGCTTCAAGGGCCTGGGTGAGATGAACGCCGAACAGCTGCGCGAAACGACGATGGACCCGGCCAGCCGCACGCTCGAGCGGGTGAGGATCGACGACGCGGCTATGGCGGAGAAGATCTTCACCGACCTGATGGGCGACAAGGTCGAGCCGCGCAAGGCGTTCATTGAAAAACACGCCAAGGAGGTCAAGTTCCTCGATGTCTGACGGTGCCGACATCCTTGGCGGGGGGCGGATAGAGGAGCGCGAGCTGACCAACGAGATGCGCTCGTCGTATCTCGACTACGCGATGAGCGTGATCGTCGGTCGGGCCCTGCCCGACGTGCGCGACGGCCTCAAGCCCGTGCATCGGCGCGTCCTCTACGCGATGCACGACCTGGCGCTGCAGCCCAACCGCCCCTACCGCAAGTCCGCCTTCATCGTCGGCGAGGTGATGGGCAAGTACCACCCGCACGGCGACAGCGCCATCTACGACACGCTCGCCCGCATGGCGCAGGACTTCTCCCTGCGCTACATGCTCGTCGACGGCCAGGGCAACTTCGGCTCGATCGATGACGATCCACCGGCCGCGATGAGATACACCGAGGCGCGCTTGGCGCGGCTCTCGACCGAGCTGCTGCGGGACATCGAGGCGGACACCGTCGAGTGGGGCCCGAACTACGACGAGTCCCAGCAGGAGCCGCTGGTGCTGCCGGCCCGCTTCCCCAACCTGCTCGTCAACGGCGCCGCCGGCATCGCGGTTGGCATGGCGACCAACATCCCGCCGCACAACCTGAGCGAGTCGATTGGGGCGGTCAAGGCCTACATCGCCAACCCCGGCATCGACTTGGCCGGCCTGATGGAGCACATCAAGGGCCCCGACTTCCCCGGCGGCGGGCTGATGAGCGCCGAGGGCATTCGCGACGCCTACGCCTCGGGCCGCGCCTCGGTGCGAGTGCGGGCCCGCGCCCACGTCGAGCCGCTCAAGGGGGGCCGCGACGCGATTGTCGTCACCGAGCTGCCGTTCATGGTCAAGAAGGGTGGCGATGGCGGCTTGATCACCAAGATCGCCGACCTCGTCCGCGATAAGAAGATCACCGGCATCTCCGACCTGCGGGACGAGTCCGATCGCTCGGGGATGCGGCTGGTGATCGAGACCAAGCGCGGTGGCGATCCGCCCGAGGTCGTGCTCAACCAGCTCTACAAGCGCACGCCGATGCAGAGCACCTTCGGCGTCAACATGGTCGCCCTCGTCGACGGGGTGCCGAAGACGCTCAGCCTCAAGGAGCTGATCGAGCACTACGCCACCCATCAGCGCGAGGTAGTGATCCGCCGCACGCAGTTCGAGCTGCGTCGGGCCGAGGCGCGGGCTCACATCCTCGAGGGACTGCTGATCGCGCTCGACAACCTCGACGCCGTGATCGAGTTGATCCGCGCCTCGGCGGATACCGATATCGCCAAGAACGGCCTGATGGAGCGCTTCGAGCTCTCGGCCGAGCAGGCCCAGGCGATCCTCGACATGCGCCTCGCCCGCCTCACCGCACTGGAGTCGGACAAGGTCCGCGAAGAGCACGAAGAGCTGATCGCGAGGATCGCCGAGCTGCGCGCGATCCTCGGTGACCCGGCGCGTATCGACGCGGTGATCGTCGAGGAGCTGGACGAGGTCGACAAGCGCTACGGCGACGAGCGTCGCACCGAGATCACCCATTTCGAGGGCGACATGAACATCGAGGACATGATCGCCGACCAGCAGATGGTGATCTCGATCACCCACTCGGGCTACGCCAAGCGCCTGCCGCTGGCCACCTACCGCCAGCAGCGCCGCGGCGGCCGGGGGGTGATGGGAATGGACCTGAAGGAGGACGACTACATCGAGCACCTGCACATCTGCTCGACCCACGACTTCCTGCTCTTCTTCACCAACCGCGGCAAGGTCTACCGGCTCAAGGTCTACGAGCTGCCCGAGGGCGCGCGGACGGCGAAAGGCCGCGCCCTGGTCAACGTGCTGCCGCTGCGCGAGGGCGAGAAGGTGACGGCGGTGATCCCGACCCGGGACTTCAGCGAGAACAAGTACCTCGTCTTTGCCACCGCCCAGGGCCTGGTCAAGAAGACCGAGTTCAAGGCCTACAACACGCCGATCCGCGCCGACGGGATCATCGCGATCAAGATCCGCGACGACGACGAGCTGGTGCAGGTGCGACTGACCTCGGGCGAGGATGACATCCTGCTCGTCTCCAAGTCGGGCCACGCGGCCCGCTTCTCCGAGGACGCGGTGCGGCCGATGGGGCGCGACACCAGCGGCGTCAAAGGGATGAACGTCTCGGCCAAGGTCGACGGCGAGCCCAACCGGGTGCTGGCGATGGACATCGCCCGCGATGACTCCGAGCTCTTCGTCGTCACCGAAAACGGCTACGGCAAGCGCACATCCGTCTCGGAGTACCCGGTCAAGGGTCGCGGCACCAAGGGCGTGCTTACGGCCAAGCTGACGGCGAAGAAGGGCGGCCTCGCCGGCGCCCTGATCGTGCGCGAGCACCAGGACCTGCTCTTCATCTCCCAGAACGGCATGGTCCAGCGCACCCAAGCCGGCGGCATCTCCCAGATGGGAAGGCCGACGCAGGGGGTGAGGGTGATGAACATGAAGGACGATGACTGCGTCTCGGCGGTGGCCTTGGTGGTCGACGACGACTCGGGTGAGTCCGAGGGCGACGGGCAAGAGGAGCTGGCTGAGTAGAGGAGGGCTGAGGTCGGGGTGCTGGGATCCAAAAGACCCCTGCCCACTGCCCTACGCAGCCGCCGGCAAATACTGCTCCCAAGCCGCCGGAATCGAAGGGCTCGCGACTTGGATGAACACCGTCGGCCCCGGCGCCTTCGGTTTGTTCCTCGGATGCATCTGGATCTCGCGCGGCAGGCGGTTGCCCTTGCGGCGGTTGCAGGTGGCGCAGGCGGCGACGATGTTCTCCCAGACCGACTTGCCGCCGCGGCTGCGGGGGATGACGTGGTCGACGGTGAGGCCGGACTTGCGCGAGCCGCAGTACTGGCAGGTCCAGGAGTCGCGCGCGAGCACGGCGCGGCGGGTGATCTTGCGCCGGTGGGCTTCGCGCGGGATCCGCACGTAGTTGGTGAGGCGGATCACGTCGGGCCGCTCCATCGTCATGTGCTCGGAGTGGATCGCGCCCTCGCGCCGCTCCAGCAACTCGGCCTTTTCCTTCAGCAGCAGCACAGCGGCGCGTCTCAACGTGCAAACGTTGATTGGCTCATACGTGGCGTTGAGTACCAGCACACGTGCCATGTCGCCCGCGAATTCTACGCAGGCGATCTACCGCGTCGGGTACGAACCGAGAATCCGGACCGATTCGGCCTTCTCACGCAGCGCCCCGACCGCCTCGCCAACGGCCGGATCGGAGAGCGAGCCCTCGAGGTCGCAGAAGAACATGTAGCGCCCCAATTCCCGCCGCAACGGCCGCGACTCGATGCGGCTCAGGTTGACCTCGCGCGCCGAGAACTCACGCAGCGCGTCGACCAGGGCCCCGGGGTGGTCCTCGCCCAGCTCGGAGAAGACGAGCGAGGTCTTCCAAGCCTCGCCTTCCCCGGGCTCGGTCCCGGCCGGGGCGATCCAGACGAAGCGGGTGACGTTGTTGGCCTCGTCCTCGATCCCCTCGCGCAGGACGGTGCAGCCGTAGAGCTGCGCCGCCGCCGCCGCGCCGATCGCCGCCCAGGGGGAGTCGGACTCGCTCACGGCCCGCACCGCCTCGGCGGTGCTCGGCGCGCTCTGCTGGCTGGCTCCGGGGAGGTTCTCGCGCAGAAAGCGAGCGCACTGTGCCAGCGGCTGCGGATGCGAGAGCACCCGCTCGATCCGTCCCAGCTCCAGCTCATGGCGCGCGATCAGCATCGCCCGCACCGCGAAGTCGTGCTCGCCGACGATCGTCACGCCGCCGGCGTCGAAGGCGAGCGTGTCGAGGCTGGTCCGCACCGAGCCCTCGATCGAGTTCTCGAACGGGATCAGCGCCCGCTCGGCCTCGCCCCGCTCGACCGCGAGGATCGCCTCGCGGATCGTCGCCGTGCGTAGGGGCTCGTACTCGGTCCTCGGCTCGAGCGCCTCGCCCAGCGCGTCCTCGGTGAAGGTTCCCGCCGGGCCCAGATAGGCGATCCGCACCGCTGCCCCCGGTTAGTGTCCATCCACAAACCCGCGCGTGCGGCTGGCGAGCGCCGGACCGAGCGGGGGTAGGACGCAGGGAGGCCGAATGGCAGCGCTATTCGGCCGACCGAGGACAACGCCCCGCGAAGTGTGTCCGGCGCCGCCAAGCGGGCGTGGGGGTTTGTGGATGGACACCTATTCGAAGACGACGCCGTAGCTGGCTTCGTTGTTTTCGGAGATCTTCTCGCCGGGCACGGTGTCGACCTTGACTTCGATCGTCACTTCCCCGCTCGGCGCCGGCGTCAGCGGGATCGAGACGCTTTCAATCGCCCCCGCTTCGATGCTGTCGATCGTTCCCGAGAGGGTCGATCCGCCGCTGACGCTGACCGAGACGTTGATCCCGTTCTCGGTCGATTCGCCCTGGTTTTCGACTTCCACTTCGACTTCGGGCGTGCCTTCGCTCACCACCGACGTCGTCGATTCGGAGGAGAGCGCCGTGCCGTTGACGCTGGTGCCGCTGAGTTCGAGCCCGTGCACCCCCGCGGTTGAGCCACCGCTCGAGCCGCTGACCGAGCCGAGCGCGCTGCTCACTTCGCCTTCGTCGAGCCAGCGTGTTTCGTCGGGGAGGAAGACGCTCTTCGGCACGTTGGAGTCGTCGATGCCGTTGTCGGCGAGCACGCCGTTGATCTCGGGTCGGACCACAGCGGCGTAGAGCGAGTCGGCGGCGAGCAGCTTGCGCATCTGCATCGCGATGCTGCGCGTCGCCTGCTTGGCCCCGACGGTGGCGAGCGCCGTGCTCACCTTTTCGGCGATTTCGTTCATCGCGCTGGCGCGCAGCTCGTAGACCAGCTCCAGCGCGTTCTGGGCGTGGCTCATGTCGCCCGGCGCGTCGAGCCCGTCGACGCGAGCGGCGTAGCTGTCGATCGCGCTGCGGTCGGTGTTGACCTGGTTGATGAATTCGGTCACCGAGAGGTCGCCCGGTTCTTCCAGCTTTTCGAAGAAGGACTTGCTCGTCTGGTCGGTCTCTTCGACGATCTGGGTGACGTTGCGGGCGTAGTCGCTGAGCGCGCGGTTCTTGCGCGCGTCGAGGCAGCCCTTGACCCCGAGCACGATCAGGATCAGCAGCAGCAGGCCGCCACCGAGGGCGAGGCCGCGCCGCAGCAGGATCTGCTGCCGCTGTGGGCGGCGCCGTGGACGCGGCCGTCGCCCCGACCTGGATGCGGAAAAATCCTCCAAGAAGCAGGGAGTATGTCGCAGGAGGAAGCGGATTCGCGGCGAAGCCGGAGAGTGCATTGGTCGGTTCGCTCGTGCTCAACCGCTTTCTGATCGAGCGCCGCATCGGCAGCGGCGGCTTCGGCACGGTCTACGAGGCCTGGGACGGCCGCCTCGAGCGCTCGGTTGCGGTGAAGGCGATCGAAGCTGTCGGGAGGCAGGGCTCCGACCGCGTCCTGCGCGAGGCCCAGGCGGCCGCACGGCTCAACCACCCCGGCATCGTCACCCTCTATGAGATGGGCGAGCAGGACGGCAACGCCCTGCTGGTCACCGAGCTGGTCGACGGCGCGACCCTGGCCCAGCTCAACCGCGAGGGCACGCTCAGCGACCGTGAGATTGGGGAGATCGGCGCCGACCTCTGCGAGGCGCTCGACCACGCCCACGAGCGCGCCGTCGTCCATCGCGACATCAAGCCGCAGAACGTGCTCGTCACCGAGGAGGGCGAGCCGCGCGCCAAGCTGATGGACTTCGGCGTCGCCCGCCTCACCGACGCCGCCGCGCTGACCGCTCCCGGCGATGTCGTCGGCACGCTCGCCTACATGGCGCCCGAGCAGGCCGAGGGCCGCGACGCCGGCCCGGCGGCCGACGTCTACTCGCTGGGACTGATGCTGTACGAGAGCTGGAGCGGCGAGCACCCCGCCCGGCGCGCGACTCCCGCCGCAACCGCGCGCGCGATCGGCACCAGGATGCGGCCGCTGCGGCGCCTGCGCCCCGACCTGCCGCGCGAGCTCTGCGCCGAAGTCGATGCTTGCTTGCAGCCCCGCCCGGATTGGCGCCCGACCCTGGAGGAGCTGGGCACCGCGATCGAGGGCGCGCTCGATCGCCTCGCGGAGCATCCACCCGCCGCCGCCCGCTCGCTGCCGCCTCGCCTCGCCGCCCTCGCCCTCGCCGCCGCGCTCGGGGCCTGGCTCGCCATCGGTCACGGCGTGCTGCTCCCGTAGGATTTCCTTCCCTGCGGGCGGCCGCTGCCACCGCGAAAGGAGCCACCGATCAGCGTTCTACGTAACCTCGAGAGTCGCATCGAAGGCCTGGTCGAGGGCGTATTCAGCCGTGCCTTCAGCTCCGAGGTGCAGCCGGTCGAGCTGGCCCGCAAGCTGGCCAAGGAGATGGACGCGCACAAGACCGCCGGCATCGCCCGCGTCTACGTGCCCAACGAGTACACGGTTTTCCTCTCTCGCCGCGATCGGGCAAAGCTCGAGGGCTACGAGCGCTCGCTCGAGCAGGAGCTCTCGGGCTACCTGCTCGAGCACGCCCGTCGCCGCGGCTACGACCTGCTCACCCGTCCCACGGTCGCCTTCGAGACCGACGAGCGTTTGCGCCTCGGCGAGTTCGGCATCCAGACCAGGCTGGTCAAGCCGCCGGCGCGGGAGGGGGAGGCGGCGAGCCAGGGCGAGGAGGGTCACACGATGGTCTACTCGGCGGTCAAGGAGCCGCCCCGCCCCGACCCCGTGCAGGCGGCGGAGGCGACTGTGGCGACGCGCGCCATCGTCGCGCTCGACGACCGCCGCTACGTGCTCGAGGGGCCGCGGGCGACGATCGGGCGTTCCAAGGAAGCCGAGTGCGTGCTCAGCGACCCCAACGTCTCCCGCCGTCACGCCGAGCTGCGACGGGCCCAGAACGGCGACTGGACGATCGCCGACCTCGGCTCGACCAACGGCATCGAGGTGAACGGCCGCCGGGTCTCCTCGGCGCGGCTCGGGCCCGGCGACCAGGTGACCCTCGGCACCACGACCTTCCGCTTCGACGTCGAGCAGTGAGCGCCCAGCGCCCGTGGACTACGAGCCCATCTCCGTCGCCCTCAAGTTCGGCTTCCTCGCCGTCCTCTATCTCTTCCTGCTCTGGATCGCCCGCAGCGCGCTGAAGGACCTGCGGCGGACCGCTTCGCCGGCTCCCGACGCGACCGGCTTCCACCAGGCCCCGGTGGGGCTCGCGCCGCAGCCGAGCGCGACCGACGCCTGGCTGGTCGCCCAGCGTGGCGGTGGCCTCGAGCCAGGCGAGCGCTTCGACCTGATCGGCGGCCTCTCGATCGGCCGCTCGGCCGAAGCCGACGTGAGGATCGATGACCGCTACGCCTCCGGTGTGCACGCCAGGATCTTCGGTCGCGATGGCCGCACCTACCTCGAGGACATGAACTCGACCAACGGCACCCTGCTCAACGACGCGACCCTCGAGGGGGAAGCGGAGCTGATCGACGGCGACGTCGTCCGCATCGGCGACACCGAGTTCCGCTACGAGGCGGAGGCGGGCAGCTAGATGCTGCGGATCGAGGACCAGGCCTTCCGCACCGACACCGGGCGGCAGCGCAACGCCAACGAGGACTCCTTCTTCGTCCGCGCGCCGATCTTCGTCGTCGCCGACGGCATGGGCGGCGCGCAGGCCGGCGAGGTCGCCTCCAAAGCGGCCGCCGACGCCTTCGACATCGACCTGCCCGAGCGTCCGCCGGAGCAACTCCTGCGCGAGACGATCCTCACCGCCAACCGGCGCATCCACGACCTCGCCCGCGCCGATCCCTCTCGTGCCGGCATGGGTACGACGCTGACCGCGGCGATCGTCGACCCTGTGGCCGAAGAGGTGGCGATCGGCCACGTCGGCGACAGCCGCGCCTACCGGCTGCGCGGCGGCAAGCTCGAGCAGCTCACCCGCGACCACTCGCTGGTCGAGGAGATGCGGCGCAAGGGCCAACTCACCGATGCCCAGGCTGAGGATCATCCGCAGCGCTCGATCATCACCCGCGCGCTCGGCCCCGAGCCGGAGGTCGAACCCGACCTGCAGACGGTGCCGGCGGCCCCCGGCGACGTCTTCCTGATCTGCTCGGACGGGTTGACGACGATGCTGAGCGAGGAGCAGATCGCCAAGCTGCTCGCCGGGGCCAGCTCGATGAGCGCCGCCGTCCGCGCCCTCGTCGACGAAGCCAACCGTGCCGGCGGCCGCGACAACATCACCGCCCTCGCCTTCCAGCTCGAAGACGCCGCCGCGCCACGGCAGAGCCACGAGGACGCGACGCTGATCGGCAGCACCGCGGCCGAGCAGGGCCTGACCGCGACCGAGGTGCGCCGCCGCGCCGCCGCGGCCGCCGCCCGGGAGCGGCGGGAGGAGTTGGCGGCCAAGGGCGGCCGGCGCGGCCTCAAGCGGGCGTTGAAGGCGCTGGCGGTCCTCGCCGTCCTGGCCCTGCTTGCCCTTGGCGCCTGGTACGGCAATCGCCAGGTCTGGTTCCTCGGCACCGACGACGGCGGCCGGGTCGCCCTCTACCGCGGCCTGCCCTACGAGCTGCCCTTCGGCCTCAGGCTCTACTCCGAGCGCTACGCCAGCCCGATCCAGACCTCGTCCCTGCCCCAGCGCCGCCAGGACGCGGTCAGCGGTCACGACCTGCGCTCGCGCGACGACGCGGTCTCGCTCGTGGAAGACATCGAACAGGCCGCCGAAAACCCCCGGACGAAACCCTGATGTCTGCGCGGAACCGGGAGCTGATGGCGCTCGTTCCGGTCGCCCTGCTCCTAACCGCGGGCTTCGCCGCCGTCTTCGCCCAGGAGAACGCGAAACTCGACGACGCCAGCCTCGTCTACGGCGCCTACTTCTTTGCCGTCTGCCTCGCCACGCACCTCTACCTGCGGATCCGCCTGCCCAACGCCGATCCCTACCTCTTCCCGATGGTGGCGTTGCTGCTGACCTTCGGCCTGGTGATGGTCTACCGGATCGACGCCGACCTGGCCCGCGATCAGGCCAACTGGTTCGTGCTCGGCCTCCTCCTCTTCGCCCTGACGATCCACTTCCTGCGCGACTACGACGTGCTCGAGCGCTACCGGTACACGATCGCCGCGGTCGGCCTGCTCTTGTTGCTGGCTCCGCGTCTGCCGGGGATTGGCCAGCAGGTCAACGGCGCCTACCTCGGGATCAAGCTCGGCCCGCTCGCCTTCCAGCCGGCCGAGTTTTCGAAGATCTGCCTCGTCGTCTTCCTCGCCAGCTACCTGCGCGAGCACCGCGAGGTGCTGATCGTCGGCGCCCGCCGCGTGCTCGGCGTCACCCTGCCGCCGCTCAAGCACTTCGGGCCGATGCTGGTCGTCTGGGGCGCCTCGATGTTCATGCTCGTCTTCATCCGCGACCTCGGCAGCTCGTTGATGTTCTTCGCTGCCTTCCTCGCCCTGCTCTATGTGGCCACCGGCCGGCTCTCCTTTGTCGTCATCGGCATGGCGATGTTCGTGGTCGGCGCCTGGTTCTTCGCCGCGACAGTTCCCCACGTGCACGATCGGGTCGAGATCTGGCTCGACCCCTATGCCCACCCCGAACGCAGCGGTTACCAGATCCTCCAATCGATCTTCGCCCAGGCCGACGGCGGCCTCTTCGGCAAGGGCTTCGGACAGGCGCTGATCACGATCCCCGGCACCGACGCGGCGCTGCTGCCGGCGGCGCAGACCGACACGATCTACTCGCTGATCGTCAACGAGCTCGGCCTCTTCGGCGCCTGCGCGGTGGTGCTGACGTACCTGCTGATCACGGCCCGTGGCTTCAAGATCGCCCTGCTCGCCGCCGACGGCTTCTCGAAGCTGCTCGCCACCGGCCTCACCGCGGTCTTCGCGATCCAGGCCTTCGTCATCATCGGCGGCGTCACCCGGGTGATCCCGCTAACCGGTGTCACCCTGCCCTTCATCAGCTACGGCGGCAGCTCGATCGTCGCCAACTTCGTCCTGCTGGCGCTGCTGCTGCTCGTATCGGACCGGGCGCGCAAGGAGGCACCGTGAGCGTGTCGATCGTCACGGTGATCTCCGGATGTTCGGATCCGGGGCGATCGACACGCGACCGGTTACTGTCATGAACCGGCAGATCATCAAGCTCTTCGCCTTCATCGTCGCCCTCTTTGCGGTGCTGATCGGCTTCACCTCCTACTGGTCGGTATTCGATGCCAAGGCGCTGCGGGAAAAGAACGCCAACAAGCGGCCGCTGCTCGAGCAGCAACAGATCAAGCGCGGCCGTATCCTCACCGCCGACGGCACCGTGATCGCGCGCTCGGTGCCGAAGGGCAGCGGCGAGGCACTGCGCTACGTGCGCCGCTACCCCGAGGGGTCGCTCTTCGGCCACCCGATCGGCTACAGCTTCGTGCAGGAGGGCGACAGCGAGTTCGAGCAGTTCCACAACGACGAGTTGGTCGGCAACGAATCGGAATTCAGCTCGATCCTCGACGAGCTGCGCGGTCGTTCCCAGGAAGGCAACGACGTCGTCACCAACCTCGACACCGAAGCGCAGCGGGTGGCGCTCGCCGACCTCGAGGAACAGGGCTTCGGCGCCGTCGTGGCGATCGAGCCGAAGAGCGGCAGGGTGCGGGTGATGGCCTCCAACGCGCCCTTCGACCCCAACCGCATCCCCTACGACTTGGAAGAGCTGAACCAGAACGAAACCGAAACCCCGCTGGTGAACCGCGCGACCCAGGGCCGCTATCCGCCCGGGTCGACCTTCAAGGTGGTGACGGCGGCCGCGGGCCTCGACAGTGGGGCGATCACGCCGGAAACGGCGATCGACGCGCCGGGGACGTTGGACGTCCAGGGCATTCCACTGCACAACGATTTCGACGAAGACTTCGGCCCGATCACGCTCGACACGGCGTTGACCAACTCCGTCAACACCTGGTTCGCGCAGCTGGGCGAACAGATCGGCGAGGACACCCTGTTCGAATACATGGACAAATTCGGCTTCAACACGAAGCCGGCGATCGACCTGCCGAGCGACCAGCTGCTCGCCAGCGGCATCTTCGAAGGGCTCAAGCCGCTGGGGCGCGACGATCCAATCGATATCGCGCGGGTGGCGATCGGGCAGGAGCGCCTGCTGGCGACGCCGCTACAGATGGCGCAGGTAGCAGCCGCGGTCGCCAACGGCGGCAAGCTGATGAAGCCGCAGCTTTGGAGTCGGGTCGTCGATCCCGACGGGCGGGTGACAAAGCGCCTCGACCCCACGGAGTACAGCCAGCCGATCAGCAAGGAGACTGCTGGAGAGTTGACCACCGCGATGCAGGGCGTGGTCGACGAAGGGACCGGCACCAACGCGGCGATCCCCGGCACCACCGTGGCGGGCAAGACCGGCACCGCGGAAACGCCGTACAACGAATCGTGCGGCGGCGGCACGGAAGAGAACCAAGCCTGGTTCATGGGATTCGCTCCGGCCGAGGACCCGCAGATCGCGATCGCCGCCACGGTCGAGTGCACCGAACAGTTCGGCAATGACGTCGCCGCGCCGATCTTCCGCGACGTTGCGGAAACCATTCTCAACGGTGAATGAGATAGAACAGCCATCGATGGGCCTGAAACGGGTCTATATGTCACGTTTGAGGCCCGTCGGCGGAGGGGGCGCCTGTGGCTGAGGTGACACAGGGGACCGTGGTGGACGGGCGCTACCGGATCCTGGAGCGGATCGGTTCCGGCGGTATGGCCGACGTCTGGCTGGCCGAAGACGCGCACCTGCAGCGCCAGGTCGCGCTCAAGGTGCTGCACGCCCGCTTCGCCCAGGACGGCGAGTTCGTCGAGCGCTTCCGCCGCGAGGCCGAGGCGGCCGCCGGCCTGCAGCACCCCAACATCGTCGCCGTCTACGACCGCGGCGAGGTCGAGGGCACCTACTACATCGCGATGCAGTACCTCGAGGGGCGCACGCTGAAGCAGCTGATCGACGCCGGCCTGACTCCGGAGCAGGCCGCGGGGCTGATCCGCCAGGTGCTCGAGGGCGCCCGCTTCGCCCACCGCCACGGCATCGTCCACCGTGACCTGAAGCCGCAGAACGTGATCGTCGACGACGAGGGCAAGGCGACGGTGACCGACTTCGGCATCGCCCAGGCCGGCGTCTCGGAGATCACCCAGGCCGGCTCGGTGCTGGGTACGCCGCACTACCTCTCGCCCGAGCAGGCCCAGGGCTTCGAGGTCACAGCGGTCTCCGACCTCTACTCGATTGGCGTGATGCTCTACGAGGCGCTGACCCGGCGCGTCCCCTTCGAGGCCGACTCCGCCGTCGCCGTGGCGATGAAACAGGTCTCCCAGCCGCCGCAGCGCCCGAGCTCGATCAACCCTCAGGTATCGCCGGCGTTGGATGCCGTGGTGATGCGGGCGCTGGAAAAGGAGCCGGGCCAGCGCTTCCAGAGCGCCGACGCTTTCATCGCCGCGATCGACGCGGCGCTCAAGGACCCGGGTGGAGGGGTGGAGAACACCGCTGCCTTCGCCCCGCTACCACCGGTCGTCGCAACGCCGGAGGAGCCGGTCGCGGAGGGGACGACCGCGGAGGAGGAGGAAAGGCGCAAGCGCCGACGGCGCATCTGGACCCTCGTTGCGATCGCGGTCCTGATCGGGCTGCTCGCCGGCTTCGCTCTCACCCGCGACACGACCACCGATGTCCCCGACGTGACCGGCAACGAACTCAACGTGGCGATCTCGCTGCTGCAGCAGAACGGTTTCAGCGTCGATGAAGTCAGGCGGGTTCAGCGGGAAGCGCCGGCAGGGGAAGTATTCGAGCAGGATCCGGTCGCCGGGCAGACTTCACTCGACTGCTCCTTTCTCAGCTTCTTCTGCTCGAAGCCGAAGGTGATGCTGACCGTCAGCGCCGGCCCGGGCAGCGCCAAGGTTCCGTCGACCGCCGGCCTCGCTCAGGCGGAAGCCGAAAAGGCGCTGGAAGAAGCGGGCTTCGAAGCGAAGGTCGAATCGGTCCATTCCAAAGACGTCGAACAGGGGCTGGTGATCAAGTCCGAACCCTCCGGCGGGCAGACCGCGACAAAGGGGACCGAAGTGGTGCTCAAGGTCTCCAGCGGGCCGAAGCTGGCCAAGGTGCCGGTGCTGGTCGGTTCGCAGCGCTCGCTCGCCGTGCAGCAGATTCGCGGCCGCGGCTTCGTCCCCAGCGTCGAAGAAGTGGCAAGCGAAGAGCCGGCGGGCCAGGTGATCCGCCAGGCTCCCAGCGCCGGCTCGCAGTTGCCGCCCGGCTCGACCGTCTCGATCGCCGTCTCCAAGGGCGAAGAAAAGGCGACGATCCCCAACGTGATCGGCAAGCTGCGGGCCGAAGCGGTGGAAACGGTGCGGGCGGCGGGCCTGAAGCCGGTGGTGCAGGAACAGGAAACCGAAGTCGCTTCGCAGGTCGGCCGGGTCACCGACCAGTTCCCACCACCGCGCTCGGAAGTGAATCCCGGCAGCACGGTTACGCTCGTCGTCGGCAAGGCGGCTCCGGGGGCGGCCGAAGCGGAAGGCGAAGCGGAAGGATGAGGGTCGCGGTCCTGCGCGGCGGCCGCTCCTCCGAGCACGACGTCTCCCTGCGCTCCGGCGACGCGGTGGCTCGCGGTCTGGCCGAAGCTGGGCACGAGGCGCTGACGGTGACGATCTCCCGCGCCGGCGAGTGGAGCCATGGCGGCGCCGCGGTCCAGCTCGTCCCCGGCGCCGGCCTGCTCGGCGCCGACGCGGTCTTTCCCGCCCTGCACGGCCCCTTCGGTGAGGACGGCAGCGTCCAGGGCCTGCTCGAGTGGCTCGACCTTCCCTACGTCGGCTCGGACGTGCTCGCCTCGGCGGCCTGCATGGACAAGCTGACCCTCAAGCGCCTCTTCGCCCAGGCGGGCCTGCCGCAGGTCGATTTCGTCGCCGCCGGCGAGCCCGGCTGGCGCGAGCGCTGCGAGCGGATGGGCACGCCGCTCTGGGTCAAGCCCTCGCGGCTGGGCTCCAGCGTCGGCATCAGCCGCGTCGAGGGCACGGGCACCGCCCTCGACGCGGCGGTCGAGCTCGCTCGCCGCCACGACCCGCGGGTGATCGTCGAGGCATCCGCGACGGGGCGCGAGGTCGAGTGCTCGCTGCTCGGCAACGCGGAGGTCGATTCCTCGATCCCGGGCGAGGTTGTCGCCAAGGGTGAGTGGTACGACTACGAGCACAAGTACCGCGAGGGCGGCATGGAGCTGGTCGTGCCGCCGCCGATCTCCGACGAGCAGGTGACGCGAGTGCGCGAGCTGGCGGTGACCGCCTTCAAGCTCGGCGGTTGCGCCGGACTCGCCCGCTGCGATTTCTTCGTCGAGCCCGACGGCGCCGTCCTCGTCAACGAGGTCAACACCATGCCCGGCTTCACCGAGACCAGCGTCTACGCCAAGCTCTGGGCCGCCACCGGCCTCGACTACCCGACCCTCTGCGACCGCCTCGTCGAGCTCGCAATCGAGCGCCACCGCCGCGCCCGCTCCTACGAGTTCTGATCGTGACAACGAAAGGCCCGTCAAAATGGCGGGCCTTTTTAGCGGCTGGCTAGGCCGCGTGCACTTGAGAAGCTCTGTCAGCTCGAATCGACCCTAGACGGTCGATTCAACGGAACTCCGCGGGTGTCGAGCGGTCGATTGACCCACGTATACGGTGGCAAATCGATCGCACGGCACCGTGCGGGCCACCAGGCCCCGTGACACTTCTCAAGTGCATCTCACGCCTGAGTCAGCGCAGCAGCTTGATGTCGCTGATCTCGACCTGGTAGCCGCCGTACTGGTCGTTGGCTTCGGAGGCCTTGTTGAACCAGAGCAGGAAGTACTTGGCGGGGGAGGGGACGGTGAGCTCGATTTCCTCGTTGGCGGCGGCACCGACGGCGATGCCGACCGGTTCGCCCCAGCCGGAGAGGTCTTCGGGCGGCCCTTCCTTTGCGGCGAATACCTGGGCGTCCCAGCCCGGGGTCGGCGTCTGCACCTGCATCTTCGCCGGCCTGACCGGGGTGTTCGTGGTCACGTAGATGCCGACGCCGGGGTCGGGGCCGGTCTTGGTGCCGGCGAAGGTGTCGGATTCGTAGTGCTCGGTTTCCCAGGCGGTCCCGGTCGGGTCGCCGTCGACCGCGAGTTCGACCTTGCTGCCCACCTCCTCGCCGTCCCCCTGCGGGTCGTAGTCGGTCGCGGCGGTGATCGAGATCGGCTTGCCCTTGTTCTCGCCGGCCCCGCCGCCGCCGACGCCGCCGCCTGAGATGACGAAGACGAAGAGCAGCACCGCGCCCACGACCAGGAGCAGGCCCAGCGCCGCGGCCCAGCTCCAGCGCCGCCCGCTGGCCAGTTTTCGTTCCGGCGGCGGCACCGCGTCGAGCACGCTGGTCGCCTCGCCGGTGGTCGAACCGGCCCGCGCCGCCTCCACCTCGAGCGCGGTCGAGAGGTCGTCGATCATCTCGCTGACCTGCTGGTAGCGCTCGTTCGGATCCTTGGTGGTCGAGCGCTCGACCACCAGCGCCACCGCCGCGGAGAGCTCGGGCCGCCGCCGCTGCACGTCCGGCAGCTCCTCGTTGACGTGCTTCATCGCCACGCCGACCTGGCTCTCGGCGCTGAAGGGGACCTGGCCGACGAGCATCTCGTAGAGCACGACGCCGAGCGAGTAGATGTCGGTGCGGGGGTCGACTTTGCGCCCCATCGCCTGCTCGGGGGCGACGTAGTCGGTGGTGCCGAGCACGCGCCCGGTCGCGGTCATCCCGTCCTGCTCGAGCTGGCGCGAGATGCCGAAGTCGGTCAGTTTCGCCCGCCCCTCGGCGTCGATCAGGATGTTCTGCGGCTTGATGTCGCGGTGGACCATGTTGCGCGCGTGCGCCACCGAGAGGCCGCGGGCGATCTCAATCGCGTAGGCGATCGCCTCCTGCGGCGCCAGCGCGCCCTCGCGGACGATCCGCTGCTTCAGGGTTTCGCCCTCGACGTACTCGAAGACGATGTAGGGGTGGCCGCCGTCCTCGCCGGCGTCGATCACCGAGACGACGTTGGGGTGGGAGAGCTTGGCCACCGAGCGCGCCTCCTGGCGGAAGCGCTCCAGCTGGTCGGCCTGCTCGGACATCTCGCGGTGCATCACCTTCACCGCCACCGGCCGGTCGAGCGTCTGGTCGCGGGCCAGGTAGACCGTCGACATGCCGCCACTGCCCAGCTTCGCCTCCAGCCGGTAGCGGCCGGAGAGCACTGTGCCGATCATTGCGCTCGAGGGTGCCGGGCTCATCTAGCTGCCATTGTCGAACACGCTGTCGATAGAGCTTTGCTCCCAGGCTGCAAGCAGCCGATCGGGGCCAAAGGTTGCAGCGGCGTCGAGGCCGTCCTCGAAGCCGCTGCGGCTGACCGCGACGAGCTTCGCGCCCTCGGCGCCCGAAACCTGCGCGCGCTGCCTGGCCAGTCGGGCCAGGTCCTCGGCGGAGAACTCCCCTCGCTCTCGCCACTTGACCGAACCGACGAAGCCGATCGCGGTCGGGTCGGGTCGGTCGCCGCCGACCAGGTCCACCTCGACCGAGTGGTCGCGCCGCCACCAGGCGCCGACGTGACGAGCGCCGCCCAGCGAGTCGCTCAGCTCCGGCTCGTCGAGCAGCCGCTCGAGCGCCGCCCGCACGAGCGGCTCGATCGCCCGCCCCCGGTACGCCTCCCAGTCGCGCTCGATGCGGCCGATGAGGAGGTCGGGCCGCCCGCGCGAGAGCTCCTCCATGTGCGGCCCGACGAAGCGCAGCCAGAAGCGCAGGTAGGGGTCGGCGATCGTGTACTTGGCGGCCTTCCTGCCCGGCGGCACGGCGTAGGGAAGGCTCCGCCGCACCAGGCCCTTCTGCTCGATCAGCACGTCCAGGGCGGCACCGAGCGTGTTTCCCTTGACGCCGCTGCGGGCGCTGATTCGGCTGTAGGCGCTCTCGCCATGACCGATCGCCTGCAGCACCTTCTCGGCCTGCAGCCGCCCCTCGAACTCGGAGGCCATGATCCACAGCGCCGTGGTCGCGAGCGGGGCCTGGTCGTCGACGAGCGCCGCCCGCAGGAACTCGCCCAGCCCGGTGGCGCTGCCCCACGAGGTCGCCAGCAAGGGGAAGCCGCCGAGCACCAGGTAGCGGTCGAAGGCCTCGGCGGCGTCGCCGGCGGAGGTGATCTCGGCCACCGCGCGCGGGTCGAGCGGTGCGACCCGCAGCTCCCGGGTCGGGCGGCCGAACATCGGTGCTCGCTCGCCGACCAGCGCCTCCATCATGCGGGCGTCCGAGCCGACGCACACGAGCAGCAGCGGCGCTTTCTCGATCGTCCGGTCCCAGGCCTGTTGCAGGTCGCCGGCGAAACCGGGGTCGAGCTCGGCGAGGTAGGGCAGCTCGTCGATCACCAGGATCGCCGGGCTCTCCCGGTCGAGCCCCTGCACGGCGGCGCGCAGGGCAGCCGGCCAGCTCGCGTAGGCGGCGCCGTCGAAGGCGGGCGCCGCGGGCAGGGTCGACTCGGCCACCGCTTCGACGAAGGCCGCGAGCGCCGCCGGCTGCTCGCGCCGGGGTGCCTGGAAGAAGGCGTACGGCGCTCCCGAGCGGTCGCACAGCTCCTGCACCAAGCGCGACTTGCCCACCCGCCGCCGCCCGCGCATCCAGACGAGCCTGCCCGCGCCGCTCTCGCGAACCAGCCGCAACTCGGCCTCGAGCGCGCTGAGCTCCCGGTCACGTCCAATGAACACGATGAAACTATACCAAACTAAGCTCTACTAAACTAGAGTATCCTCAACTAGAGTTAACTGCCACCCCTCAGATCGCCGATCCGATCCGCTGCGCCGCGGGGTGGTGCTGGCGCAGCAGCTCCAGCGCTGTCCCCTCGTCGCCGGGCGGGACGATGCAGCAGAAGCCGCAGCCCATGTTGAAGACCTCGTGCATCTCCGCGTCGGAGGTGCCCGAGCGCTCCTGGATCAGGGTGAAGATC
Organism: Solirubrobacterales bacterium; assembly: GCA_035548675.1. Lineage (GTDB taxonomy): Bacteria > Actinomycetota > Thermoleophilia > Solirubrobacterales > 70-9 > VRUE01. Next base: position 26,161 of record DASZSJ010000150.1, on the reverse strand, counting down.
GGCGGCACCGGCAGCGGCTCGTCGATCTCGTAGCCGACCTCGGCGGCCAGCCGCTCGAGGTTGCCGAGGCCGCCGGAGGTGATGTGGGCAAGGCCGCGCACGTCGACCTCGGAGCGCAGCAGCTCGAGCACCGGCTTGACGTAGATCTCAGTCGGCTCGAGCAGCTCCTCGCCGAGCGGGCGGCCGAGCCGACCTTCGGGGTCCCCGTCGAGGGGGAGCTCGGCGAGGGCCGAGCGGGCCAGGGTGTAGCCATTGGAGTGCAGGCCGGAGGAGGGAAGGCCGAGGATCGCATCGCCGGCCTCGACGGCGGAACCGTCGACGATCTCCTCCAGCGCGACGGTGCCGAAGCAGGCGCCGGAGACGTCGACCCCCCGCACCATCTCGCCGAGCTGGGCGAGCTCGCCGCCGGGAATCTCGACCCCGGCTAATTCGGCTCCCCGCGCGAGGCCGACCCCGACCTGGGCGCAGACCTCCGGGTCGGCGCGGCCGATCGCGATGTAGTCGAGCATCGCCAACGGCTCGGCGCCGACGCAGATCACGTCGTTGACGTTCATCGCCACGCAGTCGATCCCGATCGTGTCGAAGCGCCCGAGCTGCTCGGCGACGAGCAGCTTCGTCCCCACTCCGTCGGTTGAGAGCGCGATCCCGGTCCGCTCGTCGAGCTTGATCACGCTCGCGTAGTGACCGGGCAGCGGCACCTGCCGCGACGGCCGGCCCAGTTGGATCGCTCCCAGCGCCCGGACCAGCCCGTCGACCGCGGAATCCGCAGCCCCCTGGTCCACACCGGCCTTCGCGTAGGCGTCACCGCTCATGCGGCGATTCTTTCAGCCTCGCGGCCAGATCGGGGACCGGCTCAAATGTGTAGCCGCGCCCTTTCCGGCGGCGCAGGAGCAGGCCACGCTCATCGAGGTCGGAGAGGTCGGAGCGAGCTGTCTCATGGCTCACCCGGTGACTGGTTGCGTGGCTGCCGAACGTGTAGACGCCGCCGGGGTTGCGGATGGCGTCGGTGAGCAGCGCCAGCTGGCGGTAATTGAGCCCATCGGCGTCGTGAAGCAAGCGCTCGACGTCGCGGACCTCGGCGATCTTGCGGCGGATGTAGACGTCGTGCCGGTCGAGCGCCTTTTCGATCGACTCCAGCTGGTGGATGAGGAAATAAGTCACGTCGCCTTCGTCCGTCTCGGACTCGATGAAGGCGCGCGCGTACTTGGCCGGCGCTTCGCGGATGATCGGGGAGATCGGCAGGTACTCGATCAGCCAGTAGCCGCGCTGCTGCATCAGCCAGGAGAAGAGGACCCGCGCCGTGCGGCCGTTCCCGTCCTCGAACGGGTGGTCGTAGCCGAGCCAGAAGTGCAGCAGGATCGCCCTGATCACCGGGTGGACGAAGCGATCGTCGTCTCCCCCTTCGTTGGCGAAATCGCAGAGCATGCGCATCCGCTCGGGCAGCTCCTCGGCGGCTGGGGGGATGTGGATCGGGCGCTCGTCCTCGTCGCGGTCGAAGACGGCAACCCGCTCCTCCCCGGGCTGCTGCAGCCGTCCCGCCGCCGAAGGGTTGTCGAGGGTCCCGTCGGTGACGATCCTGTGCAGCTCCAGGAGTGCGTCGAGATCGAGCCGGTCGCCCATCTCCTCCCGCGCGAACTGCAGGGCCCGATAGTTGTTGGCGATCATCCGCTCGCCGCGGTCCCGCGGCTCCCGCCCACTTCGCAGCATCTCCTTGGCAACGCGCCTGGAGGTGGTCGCCCCCTCGAGCTGGCTCGAGCGAATCGCCTCCTCCATCAGGGAATTGACCAGGAATCTCTGCCCCGCCTCCTTTTCGGAGGTGACGACCTCGTCCATCGCGACCTCGCCACTTGCCCGCTGGTCGACGCGATGCAGGCGTCGCAGCACCAGGTCGGGCAATCCGTAGCGAAACGGCGTTCCCTCCTTGTCGTCCCAGGGGAGGAGGCGCGCTTCCGCGGCGCGGCGCGCCTTCAGCGCCAGCCACCACTCCTCATGGCTGAGGCCGGCGGGAGGGTCGAGGTGCCTGAGCTTGTCCCAGTGCAGGTACCGGTCTTCAGCGGGAGCGTCGCGCAGGGCCTGCAGCGCCTTGACGGTGGCCTCCGCGCCCAGGTTGAAGGACAGCTCCAGGTATGCCGGTGCTTTCTCGACGTGCATTCCAAATCTAATCCAAGTTCATCCAAATCTTGGATTAGGGTAGCCCAAATCCAAATCTAATCCAAGTTCATCCAAATCTTGGATTAGGGTCCTAAACTCGGCGAAGTCGGGCGAGAACTGTGGCCGCGAGGCCCGCTCGGTAGGCCGCATACGGCCAGAGCGCCCGGTCGCGCTCGACCAGCTTGATCAGGCGCTGCGAGGCGAGGGTCGAGGCGAAGGAGGCGGCGACGCCGAGCGCCATCGAGCGGCGCATCGCGGGGGAGGTGCCCCGGGCCGCGAGGCGGCCCGCCTTGAGCGCGCTGGCGCCGACGATTATCGGCAGCGCGATCGTGCGCGAGAGCAGGTTGGCCTGGTCGCGGGAGAAGCGCCGCCAGCGAGCGGCGGAGAGGGTGATCCCGTTGCGCGAGACGCCGGGCGCCAGGGCCGCAGCCTGGGCGATGCCCAGCGCCAGCCCATCGGCCGGCGTTGCCTCGCCGCGCCCGCGCAGCTGCGGGCGCGTGTCGGCGAGCACCATCGCCGCGGCGCCGGCGAGCAGGCCGTAGGCGGTCGCCCGCGGCCCGCCCAGCCGCCGCTCGATCGGCCGCTCGAACCTGTAGCCGACGATCGCCGCCGGCAGGAAGGAGAGGGCGAGCACCGCGGCGCCGCGCAGGTCGAAGGCGCGCAGCTCTTCGGCGATCAGGCGGCGCTGGCCGATCACGAGCGCCGCCGCGGCACCGGCGTGCAGCGCCACCTCGAAGCTCTTGCGCAGCTCGGGGTCGACCGCCTCCCAGTCCCAACCGGCGAGCCAGGGGACGAGCACGATGTGGGCGGAGCTGGAGACCGGCAGCAGCTCGGCCGGGCCCTGGACCACCCCGAGCGCGAGGGCGCGGCCGGCCGGGATCCCTCCCTCGACGCCGCTCAAGCGCTCGTCGAGCGGGCCGGCTCCGGGGTGGACGGCGGGTCGGCCTCTCCCTCGTCGGACCCGCCCTTGCGCCGCCGCTTGACGATCAGGTAGATGACGCCGCCGACGATCGCGGCCAGCACCACGTAGTCGAGGTAGCCGAGCTTGTGCCGCCAGTCCTCCCAGTTGTCGCCGACGGCCTGGCCGATCAGGGCCAGCATCAGCACCCAGGGGACGCAGCCGGCGAGCGTGTAGAGGGTGAAGCGCCAGAACGGCATCTTCGCCACGCCGGCCGGCAGCGAGATGAAGGTGCGGACGATCGGCAGCATGCGCGAGAAGAAGACGGTGGCGCCGCCGTAGCGCTCGAACCAGTCGTCGGCCCACTTCAGGTGCTTGGGGCTGACGTGGATCAGCTTGTTCTTCTCGAGCAGGTCGAGCCGCCCGTAGTAGCCGACCGCGTAGGCGATCCAGGAGCCGACGACGTTGCCGAGCACGCCGGCGGTGACGATGCCGAAGAGCGTCAGTTCTCCTTCGGAGACGCTGAAGCCGGCGAAGAGCATGATCGCCTCGCTCGGCACGGGGATGCAGGCCGACTCGAGCGTCATCAGCACGAAGACGGCGGCGACACCGGCGGAGCCGATGAAGTCGGTGGCGACATTGACGATCGGGTCGACGATCTTGTCGGTGATGCTGGCGAGCAGGAGAGGCGACATGCGCGAAGCGCGGATTGTAGGGATGAAGCCAAACAGCAACTAAACTCGCGTGAGCGCGGAGAGAGCAAGCGTGCATCTATGGCTCTTCGCGCAGCGAGCGAAGCGCGAAATTCATTCAATCCATGGGTCGCCTCAACCACCCCGTCTACCGCACCCGGGCCCTGCATCTCTGCGCCGACGGGGTGCTCGTCGCGCTCGCCTTCTACCTGGCGTTTCGCCTCCGCTTCCTCGACGAAGGCGACCTGCCGCACCGCTACTGGGTCCTCTTCGCCCAGTCGGTCGGCTTCGTCGTCGTCGGCAAGCTGATCGTCTTCTACGCCTTCGGCATGTACCAGAAGTGGTGGCGCTACGTGACCGGCCGCGACTTCCTGCTGATCGTCCGCGCGGTCACCGTCGCCAGCGCGGTCCTCGTCGTCGCCTTCACCGTGCTGCGGCCCTTCGCCCACAACCTGCCGCGCTCGGTCGCGGTGATGGACTTCCTGCTGACGCTGATGCTGATCACCGGCGCCCGCCTCGCCGTGCGGCTGATCGTCGAACGGCCCTCGCGCTCCGCCCGCCTGCCGAAGAGCGAGGTGCTGGTCGTCGGCGCCGGTTCCGGCGGCCAGATGGTCGTCCGCGAGCTGCAGCTCAACCCCGACATCGGCGTCACCGCGATCGGCTTCGTCGACGACGACCCGCGCAAGCGCGGCATGCGCATGCTCGGGCTCAAGGTGCTCGGCTCGACCAAGCAGATCGACTCGATCCTCGACGAGACCGAGCCCGACGAAGTCGTGATCGCGATCCCCTCGGCGCCGGGGACGCTGCGGGCCAAGGTCGTCGCCGCCTGCCGCGCGCGCGAGGTCCGCGTCCGCACCCTGCCCACCGTCTTCGAGCTCCTGCGCGGCGGCGTCCAGCTCAACAAGCAGCTGCGCGAGGTGCGGGTCGAGGACGTGCTCGGCCGCGACCCGATCGTGCGCGAGCTCGACCGCGTCGGCGCCTACCTGCGCGACCGCATCGTCCTCGTCACCGGCGCCGGCGGCTCGATCGGCTCCGAGCTCTGCCGCCAGATCGCCCAGGTCAAGCCGCGGCTGCTGGTGATGCTCGACCACGCCGAGGACAACCTCTTCCAGATCGACCGCGAGATGGTCGAGGAGCGCCACTTCACCAATGTCGAGGCGGTGCTCGCCGACTGCAAGGAGCCGGCGCGGATGCTGGAGACGATGCAGCGCTTCAAGCCCAGCGTCGTCTTCCACGCGGCCGCCTACAAGCACGTGCCGCTGATGGAGGCCAACCCGCTGGAGGCGGTGCGCAACAACGCGATCGCGACCCGGATCACGGCCGAGACCGCGGCCGCCTCCGAGGTCGAGCGCTTCGTCCTGATCTCCACCGACAAGGCGGTCAACCCGAAAACCGTGATGGGGGCCTCGAAGGCGATGGCGGAGTGGATCGTCGAGGCGGCGGGGCGCAAGCACCCCGGCACCCGCTTTGCCAGCGTCCGTTTCGGCAACGTGCTCGCCTCCTCGGGCAGCGTCGTGCCGATCTTCCGCGGCCAGATCGAGCGCGGCGGCCCGGTCACCGTCACCCACCCGGAGATGACCCGTTACTTCATGACCATCCCCGAGGCGGTGCAGATGGTGATCCGCGCCGGCGACATCGGCGCCGGCAAGGGCGAGGTCTTCGTGCTCGACATGGGGGAACCGGTGCGGATCGTCGACCTCGCCCGCAACATGATCCGCCTCGCCGGCTACGAGCCGGAAGCCGACATCGCGATCGAGTTCACCAAACCACGGCCGGGGGAGAAGCTGCACGAGGAGCTCTTTGGCGCGGGCGAGAGCTCGCAGCCGACCGCGGCGAAGCGGATCAACCGCGCCGTGCGGGCGACGCCGCTCGATCGGGACTGGGTCGAGTCGACGCTGAACGGCCTCGAGCACCTGGTTATGGCCGGTGATGAGGCTAATCTGGCTCAGCGTGTCGTCGAGATGATCGCCGCTCCCGGCGGTGACGCGGCGGCAGTCGCCTACGACGAGTAGCCTCTCGCGGTCATTCTGTGGAGTTGATCAAGGAAATCGGCGCCTTCGCAGGCCTGGCTGCGTTCCTCGGCCTCGCCGTCCTCGCCATGCTCGCTTTTTCGCAGGGCCGCGACCTCCGGCGCCTGCGCGAGTGGGCCGGCTCGGCGCCGGAGCGCGACAGCGAGCGCAAGGACGCGACCTCGGCCGCGGCCGCCAAACGCGCCGAGGAGCTGCGCGCGCTGGAGGAGGCGCGCACCGCCGAGCGCGGCGCGGTCGAGCAACGGGAGGAGCGCCGCCGCCGCCGCGAGGCGGGGTTGCCTGAGCAGACCCGGGGTGAGCGCCTGCGCGGTGGGCTCTCGAGCTTCGGTGCCCGCCTCGCCGAGCCGCGCTACCTGGTGCTCGTCTTCGTCCTCGTGCTGGTCGTCGCGGGCGGGGCGGTGTACCTGGTCACGCAGGGGTCGGACTCCGCCGACGGCAAGGGCGACGGCAAGGCGAAGTCGGCCAAGTCGGTGAAGCCGAGCGAAATCGAAGTGACCGTTCTCAACGGCACCGCCGTGCCCGGCCTCGCCGCCGAATTCGGCGACAAGGTCGAGGGCAAGGGCTTCCAGCTCGGCGCGGTCACCAACAGCAGCACCAGCTTCAGCGACAGCGTCGTCATGTTCGAACGCGGCCACGCGCCGGAAGCGCGCAAGGTCGCCAGGGCGCTTGGCATCTCGGAAGTGCGACTGATGACGGCCGACATCTCCTCGGTGTCCGACGGCGCGCCGGTCTCGGTGATCGTCGGCGAGGACAATGCCGCGACGGGCTGAGGCCCGCTGGGCCGGCCTCGTCTTCGCCCTCCTCGTCTTCGCCACCCTCGCCGCCTTCGCCTGGTCGCAGCGCCTCAAGCGCGACCCGCTGGTGCTGGACCGCGCCACCTTCGTCGCCGTGCCGCGGCTGCATCCCAAGGCGCCGCCGGTGCGGGCCTTCACCCCCAACCGCGACTGCCGTTACGACCGGATGCGGATCCGCTTCCGCACCACCCAGTCCGACCGCGGCACGGTCCAGGTGGTCAAGCCCGGCGGCGAGCTCATCATCACCCTTGCCCGCGACGTGTACCTCAAGCGCTACCGCTTCCATACCTTCTACTGGGACGGCCGCGCCCGCAACGACGGCATCGCCCCGCCCGGCCGCTACAAGCTGAGGGTCAGGCTGCTCGGCCAGGACCGGGTGCTGGTGCTACCGGGGGCGATCAAGCTGCACCGGTCCGCGCGGGATCCGCGGGCGAACTGCCGGCGCAGCGCGGCGGAGGCCAAGCCTTGAGCGACGTCCTGGCCGGCTTGGGCCTCGTCGGCGCTGCGCTCGCCGGGGCCGGCGCGATCCTGCTCCCCGCAGGGCGCCTCCGCTCCCTGGCGATGCTGGCCGCTCTCGTCCTCTTTCCCGCCCTGATCCTCGGCGACCAGTGGCACTCCCACCAGATCGCCGACCTGCGCGACAGTCCCACGCGCCTCGTCCTCCTCGGCGCCCTGGCGCTCGCCGCAAGCGCTGCGCTCGCCTACGTCTTCCGCCGCTGGCCGATCCTGCTCCCCCTGGCGATCGTCGCAGCCCTCCCTTTCAGGATTCCCCTCCATGCAGGGGGCGACACGGCCAACCTCCTGGTTCCCCTCTACCTCGTGATTGCCGGCGGGGTCCTCGCCACGCTCCTGTCGGGGGGTGGCACCGTAGGGGGGTCCACCCCCGAGGACGCTTCAGCGACCGCAGGGGGTGGGGGGTCCCCTGCGGTGACAGGACCCGCCGGCCCAGTGAGGTGGGTCCCGCGCCTTCTCGCGGCGGTCGTGATCCTGTACGCGGTCCAAACCCTCTACTCGGAGGACTTCTCCAAGGGCCTGCAGAGCGCCTGCTTCTTCTTCGTCCCCTTCAGCCTCGTCTACGCCCTCCTGCGCGACATCACCTGGGACCGCAGGCTGCTGACCCTCGTCCTCTGGGCGATCGGCCTCTCGGCCACCTGTTTCGTCCTCGTCGGCACGGTCGAGTGGGCGACGCGCGACCTCTTCTGGAACGACCAGGTGATCCGCTCGAACGAATTCCACACTTACTTCAGGGTCAACTCGGTCTTCTGGGATCCCAACGTCTACGGTCGCTATCTGGCGCTCGTGGCGGTGATCGCGACGTCGGCCCTGCTCTGGGCGCGCGAGCGCAAAACGCTCGCCCTGCTGACCGCGCTCATCGCAGTGGTCTGGTTCGGCCTCGTGCCCACCTTCTCGCAGTCGAGCTACGCAGCGCTGCTCGCTGGCCTGGTCGTCCTCGCCGCGCTGCGCTGGAGCATCAGGTGGACGGCAACCGCCGCAGCGGCGGGGGTGGCGGTGACGATGCTGATCGTCACCCTCGCCGGCAGCTTCAGCTTCGACCGGATCAACATCGACACCTCGGGCCGCGCGAACCTGGTTTCCGGCGGCGTCCACCTCTTCGCCAAGCGGCCGGTTTACGGCTACGGCTCGGGCGGCTTCCCCAAGGCCTACCGCCAGCACATCGACACCGAAAAAGCGCCGGTCTCGGTTTCCCACACCGAGCCGGTCACGGTTGCCGCCGAGCAAGGGTTGGTCGGCCTCGTTGCCTACGTCGCCCTCGTCGTCGCAGCGCTGTGGACGATGGGGCGCGGCCTGCTGCGCCGGCCCTCGGTCGCGCGGGCGGCGGTGCTGGCGACGTTCGTCGCGCTGCTCGTCCACACGATGGCCTACGCCGGCTTCTTCGAGGACCCGATCGCCTGGGTGCTCCTCGCCGTTGGAGCATCAATCGCCGCCTCCTCTGCTCCAGGGCGGGCGCGCCGATGACCACCGGCGATCAGGCGCCCGCGCTTGCGCGTCCGGGGGCGGCTGGGGTCTCATAGTGTCGGGATACCTCCGCCGCCTAGCGACCACGGGCGCCGCCTACACGGCGGCCAGCATCGTCTCCAAGCTGATTGCGGTAGCGCTGCTGCCGCTCTACACGCGCTACCTGACGCCGACCGACTACGGCTACGCGGAGGTGATGTTCGCCGCGGTCGTCTCGGTCAGCATCGTCGTTCGCTTCGGCATGATCGAGGCCCTGCTGCGCTTCTACTACAGGGACGACGAGGACCCCTCCCGGGTCGTCGCCACCTCCTTCGCCGCCCTCTTCTGGCTCGCCACCGCGGCGGCCCTCGTCGCGCTTCCCTTCGCCAAGCCGATCTCCGAAGCGCTGCTCGCCAAGCCGGCGCCCGACCTGGCGCGGGTCGCGATCGGTGGCCTCTGGGTGGCGACGATGTTCGAGTTCCTGCTGACGCTGTTCCGGCTCGAGGAGCGCGCCCGCGCCTTTTTCGTCACGACGATGCTCAACGTGCTCACCTCGATCGGCCTCACCGTCGTCCTCGTCGTCGGCGCGGGGGAGGGGGCGCGGGGCCTTTTGCTCGGCAGCTATGCCAGCGGCGCCGCCTTCGTCCTCGCCCTGATCTGGGTTCACCGCGGGCATCTCTCGCTGCGCTTCGAACGACCGCTGCTGCGGCGGCTGCTGCGCTTCGGCCTGCCAACGATGCCGGCCGAGCTCTCGCTCTACGCGCTCAACTTCGTCGACCGCCTGATCCTCCTGCGCTCCGCCGGCGCCGCCGAGGCCGGGCTCTACTCGCTGGCGGTCAAGTTCGCCCAGGCCGTCAACGTCCTCGTCCGCGGCTTCCAGCTCGCCTGGCCGCCGCTTGCCTACTCGATCCGCGACGACGGTGAGGCGCGGCGCACCTACGCCGCCGTCGTCACCTGGTTCGTCACCGGTTGCGCCTTCGTCGTCACCGGCATGTGGCTCTTCTCGCGCTGGATCGTCCGCGCCCTGACCACCCCCCAGTTCTACGACTCCTTCGAAGCGATCGGCCTGGTCGCCACCGGGGTCACCCTCTACGCCCTTTACATGGTGCTCGTCGTCATCCTCGGGCGCACCGGGCGCACCGAGTTCAACTTCCCCGCCGCCGCCGCCGCCCTGGCGGCGAACGTCGCGCTCAACCTCCTGCTCGTGCCGGCGCTCGACATCGTCGGCGCCGGCCTCGCCCTTGTCGCCTCCTACATGGTCGTGCTGGCGCTGATGTACGGCTTCACCCAGCGCCTCTTCCCCGTTCCCTACGAATGGGGGCGGCTGGCGCGGATCGTCCTCATCTCTGCCGCCCTCGTCGGGCTCGGTGAACTGCTGCTGCCGACCGACGGTCTCGCGGGCCTCACCCTGCGCTTCGGGCTCTGGCTCGTCTACCCGCTCGCCCTGCTCGTGAGCGGCTTCTTCAGCCCGGCCGAGCGCGCCTGGCTGGCCCGCTTGCGCCACCCCGGCGAGCTGCTCGCCCGCCTCCGCAGCCTGCGCCCGGCCGACGGCGTCGACGGCCGCATCCCCGAGGTCTACGAGGCGGAGCGAATAGACGAGGACACCCACCTCTAACCGCTGAGTTCGCCTTTATGGGTGCATACGGAGTCACAAAGGCGAACTCAGTTTTGGGCGGTGTCGGCGATGCTGGCGCCGCGGGCGGGGAAGAGGGCCTGGCGGGCGTGGGCCCAGTAGACCGCGGCGGGTTGGTTGGGGAGGATCGTTGCCGCTGCGGCGCGGAGCGCGTAGGACCAGGCAGTGAGGGCGCGGACCGCCAGCGCCGCCCCTCGGCCATGGTGCTTTCGCATGTAGAGGTCGCGGTTGCGGTGGAATTCGACGATGCGGGGGAGGCCCTTGGCTAGGTCAGTGGAGAGCTGGTCGTGGTGAATCGCCTGGGCGGCGGGGACGAAGAGGCTGTGCCAGCCGCCCGCGGCGAGGCGCTTGGCGAAGTCGCACTCGTCGTAATAGACGAAGAAGGCCGGGTCCATGAAGCCGACCTCGGCTGCCGCCTCGCGGCGGACCAGCAGCGCGCTCGACTGGCCCCAGTCGACCCGCCGGGTCGCGCTGCCCACGCTCTGCACGGTCAGCCAGCGGTGCAGGAAGAGGGCGCCGGCCAGCGCGGTGCCCACTCCGGGGAAGCGCCAGGCGCAGGGGGTAGGTGCGCCGGAGGAGTCGAGCAACTGCGGCGTCGCCGCTGCGGCGCGCGGGTCGGTCTCCACCGCCGCGAGCAAAGCGGCTACGGCGCCCGGGCGCAGCTCGGAGTCCTCGTTGAGCAGCAGGCAGTAGGTCCCCTCCGCCTCGTGCATCAGGGTCGAGTCGTTCTCGGCCTTGCCGGCGCGCCGCTCCAGCGCGATCAGCCGTATGTCGCTGCCGCGCGCCCGCACGGCGTCTGCGGATCCGTCGCTGGAGGCGTTGTCGAGGACGAGGATCTCGCGCTCGACGTCATCCGGGTGGGTGCGTTCGATCGCGTCGAGGCAGGCGAGCAGGTACTCGCGGCCGTTCGTGTTCACAACGCAGTAGGAGAGCGTGGGCGCCACGGGCGCCACGATAATCGCCTGCAAGGTGTCCGCCTTCCACCTTCCACTTCCGGCGTGAAGATCCAACTCGTCGACCCCTCGGCCTTCACGCCGCCCTATGACCGCGCCCTCGCCGCGGCCCTCGCCGCTCGGGGCGCCGAGGTCGAGCTGCTGACCAGTCGCTTCCTCTACGGCCCAGTGCCCGAGCCGCGCGGCTACGCGGTGCGCGAGTGCTTCTACCGCCGCTCCGCCGCCCGCGGCCTCGATGCTCCCGCCCGCCGCGCTTTCAAGGCCGCCGAGCACCTGCCCGACATGCTGCGCCTGCGCGGCCTGCTCGACGCCGACGTCGTCCATTACCAGTGGTTGACGATGCCGGCGCTCGACGCTCGCTTGTTGCCGCCGCGCCGACCGCGGGTGATGACCGCTCACTACATCCTCCCTCCGCGGCCGAGTCGGCGGCAGGTCGCCCTCGCCCGTCGCCTCTTCACCGGCATGGATGCCGTCATCGCCCACTCCGAGCACGGCGCCCGTCGCCTGCGCGAGCAGGTCGGGCTGGAGCCGGGGCGCGTCCACGTCATCCCCCACGGCTCCTTCGACTACCTGGCGCGCCTGCCGCGGGAGAAGCCCCTCCCCGCCGAGCTGGAGGGCGCCGAGGGCCCGGTGATCCTCTTCTTCGGCCTGCTGCGCCCCTACAAGGGCCTCGAGGTGCTGCTCGAGGCCTTCGGGCGCGTCGAGGGCGCCGAGCTCTGGATCGTCGGCAACCCGCGCATGGACGTCGGACCGCTTCGCCGCCTCGCTGCCGAGGCCCCCGGCCGCGTTCGCTTTGTCACCCGCTTCATTGACGACGCCGAGATCCCGGCGATCTTCCGCGCCGCCGACCTCGTCGCCCTTCCCTACCTAGATGCCGAGCACTCCGGCGTCCTCTACACCGCCCTCGCCTTCGGCAAGCCGCTGGTGCTGAGCGCGGTGGGCGGCTTCCCGGAGGTGGCGGAGACGGGCGCGGCCCACCTCGTTCCACCCGGCGACGCAACCGCCCTGGCGACGGCCCTGAGCGGGCTGGTCGACGACGAGGACGCCCGCGCCGGGCTGGCCGCTGCATCCACCGCCGCGGCCGCCGGGCCCTACTCCTGGGAGGAGGCATCCCGCCGCACCCTCGCCCTCTACGAGGACCTCTTGCCCGCCCCCTCCGAACGAACTGCATCAAATTCTCTACCTGCCAGGGGGAGAATTTGATGCAGTTCGTCGCGGTTGTCTTCTGGCTCAGCGCGGCGGCGATCGTCTATACGCACCTGGGCTACCCGTTGCTGCTCTGGCTCTTGGTTCGTCTGCGGCGTCGCCCGCGTGCGACAGGATCCGACACGGCAGGCGCGGAGCCCGCGGCTGAGCCGCCTCGCGTCTCGCTCCTCGTCGCCGCCTACGACGAGGAGGAGGTGATTGCGGCGAAGGTCGCCAACGCACTCGCCCTCGACTACCCGCGCGAGCGCCTCGAGATCGTCGTCGCCTCCGACGGCTCCACCGACGCGACTGCCGAGCGGGCCCGCGCCGCCGGCGCCGACCTCGTGCTCGAGCTGCCCCGCGGCGGCAAGCTGGCGACCCAGAATGCCGCTGCCGAGCGCGCCACGGGCGAGATCCTCGCCTTCTCTGACGCCAACAGCTCCTGGCACCCGGACGCCTTGCGCCAGTTGGTCGCCCCGTTTGTCGATCCGGAGGTCGCCTACGTCTGCGGCCAGGTGCGCTTCCTCGACGCCGCCGGCGACAACCTCGAGGGGGCTTACTGGCGCTACGAGATGGCGCTGCGCCAGATGGAGTCCTCGCTGGCCGGCGTCACCGCCGGCAACGGCGCGATCTACGCCGTGCGCGCGGCCGACTACCTGCCGCTCGACCGCGCTGGCAGCCACGATCTCTCCTTTCCCTTCGCCTTCGCCAAGCGCGCCAAGCGCTCGCTCTACGCGCCCGCGGCCCGCGCCGAGGAGAAGATGGTGCCGACGATGGAGGGCGAGTTCGCCCGCAAACGGCGGATGATGGTCGGGATCTGGGACATCGTCGTCGGCGAGCGCATGATCTCCCCGCGCGGCTACTCGCCCCTCTACGCGCTCGAGCTCTTCTCACACCGGGTGCTGCGCTACCTGTCCCCCTTCCTCCACCTCCTCGCCTTTCTCAGCAACCTCCTCCTGCTCGGCAGCGGCACCGTCTACGTCGTCACCTACGGCGTCCAGGTCGCGGCCATCGCCGCCGGCCTGCTCGGCGGCAGCCTGCCGCTCGCGCCGCTGCGGATCGCCCGCTATTACTGGCTGACCACATTCTCGATCGCTGCCGGCCTCTGGGATCGCCTGCGCCGCGGCCGGCCCGCCGGCGCCTGGGAGAAGGCGCCGGGCACGCGATGATCCACTGAGCCGAGCTCCCGATGCCCAGGTTCCTCGACATCACGATCGCCCTGCTCGCACTCGTGCTCTTCTCGCCGCTGCTCGCGCTTGCTGCGCTTGCGATCAAGCTGGGCAGCCGCGGCCCGGTTCTCTACCGCCAGCGCCGCGTCGGCCTGCACGGCGCCGAGTTCGAGTTGCTGAAGCTGCGCACGATGGTCGAGGGCTCCGACCCCGTCGGCGTCGGCACCGTCGTCGGCCGCGACGACCCCCGCGTCACCCGCGCCGGCCGCATCCTGCGCCGCACCTCGCTCGACGAGATCCCCAACCTGGTCAACGTCCTGCGCGGCGAGATGGCGATCGTCGGCCCCCGCCCGACGATCCCGGCGCAGGTCGCCGACTACACGCCGCACCAGCACCGCCGCCACGAGGTCCGTCCCGGCATCACCGGCTGGGCCCAGGTCCAGGGTCGCGCCGGCATCCCCTGGGAGGAGCGGATCGAGCTCGACGTCTGGTACGTCGACCACCGCAGCGCCGCCCTCGACGCCCGCATCCTGCTGAGGACGCTCTGGCTCCTCGTCAGCGGCCACGGCCTCGCCCCGGACTAACCCGAACTGCATCAAATTCTCTACCTGCCAGGGGGAGAATTTGATGCAGTTCCGGGAGGACGTAGGGTTCGCGGGGTGGACGAGAGGCCCGCAGTGACTTTGCGCCGCTTTGAGCCGAGCGACGCCGAGGCCGTTCACCGCTGGTTCAACAATCCGGCGGCCACGGTCTCGCTGATGGAGCAGCGGGACTCGTTCTCGCTGCAGGATGCCGAAGCCTGGGTCGGACGGGCGATGGACGACTCGGGCGAGGACCGCAAGTACGCAATCGTCGTCGAGGGCCGCGAGGAGCCGGTCGGCTTCACCGCCCTCTACGGCCTCTTCCGCCAGACCGCGCCCGAGCTGGGGGCGCTGATCGGCGACGAAGTGCGGGGGGCGGGGGTCGGCCGCCGCGCCGAGGCGCTGACGATCGCCAAGGCCTTCGACGAGTTTGGCGCTCACCGCGTCTACGGTCGAATCCCCGCTCGCAACGAGATCGCGAAGAAGACCGTGGCCGGCCTCGGCTGGGTGCACGAGGGCACGATGCGCGCCCACCTGCGCCGCGATGGCGCCCCCGCCGACGACTGCGAGGTCTGGGGCGTGCTGCCGGACGAGTTCCGCGCCGCCGCAGCCGACCTGCTTTCGTGAGCGGCAGGGTCGCCGGCGAGATGGGCGACGGACCGCGGGGAGCTCGGCGATGATCGCGAAGGCGGAGCTGATCGAGGACGGCGGCGCGGCGGCCGCGAGCGAGGAGTTCTTCCGTTCGCCTCAATTCCTCGCGGCCGAAGGCGTCACCCACTCGCTGCGCATCGCCGCCGGCGAGCGCGAGCTGCTGGCCCCGCTGATCGTGCGCGAGATCGCCGACGGCCCCGAGCGCGACGCGATCTCCCCCTACGGCTACCCCGGTCTCGCTGACGTGTCTGACCTGAGGGGGGATATGACCCCCGCGAGCTCAGACACGTCCCTGGATCCGGGCGGGATCGATTTCTCCGCCACGGGTCTGATCTCGCTCTTCCTCCGCCACGCGCTCGGCGAGCCGCCCCTCACCGGAACGAGCGAGCGCAACGTGGTCCAGATCGCCGACCCGGCGCTGCCGCCGAAGAGCCGGGGCAGCGACCGCAACCGGATCAATAAGAACCTGCGACGCGGCTACGAGCTCAGCCTCGTCCCCGGCCCCGAGACGAGCGCCGCCGAGCGCGCGGGCTTCCTCGCCGCCTACGAGCAGACGATGCGGCGCACCGCCGCCGCCGAGCGCTACTTCTTCGGCGCCGCCTACTTCGACCGCATCCTCGAGGCGCCGCGCACCTGGTTGGCCCTCGCCCGGGCCCCGGACGGGACGATCGCCGCCGCCTCGATCGCCGCCGCCAGCGACGGCTACCTGCACTACTACCTCAGCGGCAGTGCCGACTCGCACCTGCGCGACTCGCCGATGAAGAACGTCGTCGCCACCCTCGTCGAGCACGCCGCTGCGCTTGGCCTGCCGCTCAACCTCGGCGGCGGCATAACGCGCGGCGACCGTCTCGAGGAGTTCAAGCGCGGCTTCGCCAACCGCGAGCTCGCCTGGCACACGTCGGAGATCGTCGCCGACCGGGCCGCCTACGCCCGGCTCAGCGCCGCGCGCGAGGCCGGGGACTTCTTCCCCGCCTACCGAGCACCGCTCAGTTGACCGTCGGTTCCGCCGCCGTCGGACCGGTGAAGGGGAAGCCCATCGCGCCCTCTCGGCCGTGTCCCCAGCGCTGCTTGGCGAAGTCCCGCAGGGCGTCGAGCGTGATTGCGCCCTTGAACTCGTTGCAGCCGATCAGGCTGCGCCAGCCGGTCGCGGCCACCGCGTAGGGCATGTTTTCGTTGGGAAAGAGCAGTGCCGCGCCGAAGAGCGTGTCGTACATGCCGATCAGTTCCAGCTGCTCGCTTTCGGACAGGTCCGGCGAGTACTGGAACTCGATGCGGCCGTGCTCGAGCGAGTGGACCATGTCGATTTCCTTCGGCATTTCCCTGTAGGCACCGTCGGCCTGCTGGTAGGGCGGTTCGACGTGGTTGCCGGAGGTCGGCGGGTTGGTTTTGTATTCCGGCGTCGCCGCGGTCGGCGGGATGTGGTTGTGCCCCTCTTCGGGCAGGCGCAGGCGCAGGTCGCAGCCGGCCTTCCTCGCCGCCTCTTTCAAATCCGTGACCTTGACCGCGGCCACTGTTGTGC
Organism: Solirubrobacterales bacterium; assembly: GCA_035548675.1. Taxonomy (GTDB): domain Bacteria; phylum Actinomycetota; class Thermoleophilia; order Solirubrobacterales; family 70-9; genus VRUE01. Next base: position 9,949 of record DASZSJ010000150.1, on the reverse strand, counting down.
CGCTGCGCGTGTCGGGCTGGATGCCATTGGTCGAGCCAGACTGCTGGGAGATGTGGGCGTTGCCGCTGTCGTTCTTGCTCGCTCCCGAGACGATCACGGCGACGATCCCCGCGACGACGAGGAGCCCGACCAGCCCGGCGACGCCGTAGCCGATCATCAGGCGGCGTTTGTCGGAGCCGGCCTGCTTCTCTTCCCGTTCCTGCCGGGCTTGGCGAAGCCGCTCCCTCTCTTCCTCCCTGCGGTTGGCCATGAGGGTGTCCCAGTTTACTCAGAGCGACTTGGCCAAGTCGTCGCTGCCGGCGCGACGGCGCTCCCAGGGCCGCGCCGCGCGCAGCGCCCCCAGCACCGCCCGCGTCGCCGGCGCCCGGTTGAGCGCGTAGAAGTGGATCCCCGGCACCCCCGCGAGCAGCAGCTCCGCACACTGCTGGGCGGCGAAGGCGACCCCGAGCTCGAACTCGGCCTTCTCGTCGCCGCCGGCCGCCGCGAAGGCCGCCTCCAGCCGCGGCGGGATCGTCGCGTCGCAGAGCTCGCAGATGCGGCTGGTCTGAGCGAAGCTGGCGACCGGGATCACCCCGGCGAGGATCGGCACGTCGATCCCCGCTGCCCGCGCCGCGGCGACGAAGTCGAAGTAGACCTGGTTGTCGAAGAAGAGCTGGGTGATCAGGAAGGAGGCCCCGGCCTCGACCTTGGTCTTGAGGTAAGCGAGGTCGGTGGCGAGGTCGGGCGCCTCGGGGTGCACCTCGGGGAAACACGCCCCGCCGACGGTGAAGTCCCAGCGCGAGCCGATGAAGGCGGCCAGCTCGGCGGCGCTGCCAAGGCCGCCCTCGGGTTGGACGAAGTCCTCCTGGCCCCGCGGCGGGTCGCCGCGCAGGGCGAAGACGTTCTCGATCCCCGCCGCCGCGATCCGGTCCAGCGTCGCCGCCAGGCCCTCGGTGGTCTCACCGACGCAGCTGAGGTGAGCCATCGTCTCGTAGCCCAGCTCGTCCTTCAGCTCGCGGGTGATCTCTACCGTGCCCTCGCGGGTCGAACCCCCCGCCCCGTAGGTGACGGAGACGAAGTCGGGCTCCAGCTCACGCAGCGATCGGGCCGTCGCGAACAGCTCGGCCCGCGACTCCTCCGTCTTCGGCGGGAAGAACTCGACCGAGAAGGTCGGCTCGGGACGCCCGAGTATTTCGTCGATTCGCACCCGAGCAGCGTAGCCGTCCGCGGGTTACGAACGTGATGCGCGTGACTGGAAGTACGCCTGGATGTCCTCCAGCCGTTTCCCCTTCGTCTCCGGCACCAGCTTCCAGCAGAAGAGCAGGGTGAAGATGCCGATCGCGCCGTAGAACCAGAACGCCCCCGGCCGCCCCAGCGCTTCGATCAGCAGCAGGAAGGTGAGCGAGACGATGAAGTTGAAGGTCCAGTTGGCCATCGTCCCCACCCCGGCCGCCTTGCTGCGCACGCTGAGTGGGTAGATCTCGGCGTTGAGCAGCCAGAAGATCGGCCCGAGGCTGATCGCGAAGGAGGCGACGTAGGCCATCAGGCTGGCGATCGCGACGATCGAAGAGAGCGTGCTCTCACCGCCGCCGAGGAAAGCCGCGCCAAGGGCGAAGAGCGAGACGACCATCCCCGAGACGCCGATCATCAGCAGCGTCCGCCGTCCCGCCCGGTCGAGCAGCCGCAGGGCAAGCAGGGTCATGCCGACGTTGATCACGCCGACCCCGACGGCGGCGAGGATCGACCCGGCCGAGGAGTTGACGCCGGTGAATTCGACGATCGTCGGCGCGTAATAGATGACCGTATTGATGCCGGTCACCTGCTGCAGGATCGCCAGCCCGACCCCGACCACCAGCGCCGCCTTGACGGCCGGCTGCAGCAGCTCGCTCCAGGCACCCGGCTTCTCGTCGAGGCTCTCCTTGATCTCCTCCAGCTCGCGGTCGATCGTGTCCGGGTCGTCGACGCGGATCTTCGCCAGCGTCGCCCGCGCGGCGAAGTCGTCGCCGGTCATCACCAGCCAGCGCGGGCTCTGCGGCATCCGCAGCATCCCGAAGGCGAGCGCCAGCGCCGGCACGCAGCCGAGCCCGAGCATCCAGCGCCAGCCCTCGATGTGATCGAAGGCAAGCCCGACCAGGTAGGCGACGAGGATGCCCACGGTCACCGCCAGCTGGAAGAAGCTGACCAGGCGGCCGCGGCTCTCCGGCGGCGCCACCTCGGAGATGTAGACGGGGGCGGCGGCGGAGGCGACCCCGATCGCGACGCCGATCACCACGCGCGCCCCGACCAGCAGCTCGACCCCCTGCGCCGCGGCGCTGCCGAGAGCGCCGACGATGAAGACGATCGCGGCGACGAGGATCATCAGCCGCCGCCCGTAACGGTCGGCCGCCGGCCCCGCGATTGCCGCGCCGGCGATGGCGCCGATCGGCACCGCGGCGACGACCAGCCCCTGGGCGAAGCTGCCGAGGCCGAAGTCGACCTTGATGAAGAGCAGCGCTCCGGCGATGACGCCGGTGTCGTAGCCGAAGAGCAGGCCGCCGAGGCCGGCGATCGCCGCCGTCAGCACGACGTTGCGGCGCGCCCGCCTCCTCGAGGCCTCGAGACCGTCGCTCATCCCAGCCGGACCGTATTCGCCCCCGCGGACGCGGCAAATTCACGGACTTTGCGGGAACGTTTTCGTCGCCCCTCTGGCGCTCTCAAGGGGAGCGCGCTAAGTTGAAATTGCGACTGGGAGAGACGGGGTCCGCGGAAGCCCACCGGACACCGCCTCGAAGGTGGCGCGACGAGCTTCAGTGTGCGAAGGCTACGCACGCGGCAGGCAACCGAGCGCCCCCACCGGTCGCATTTTTTGTGCCCGATCTCCGTCCGCCCGACCCGCTGACTTCGCGTTTCTGACCCCGTATGCCCCCATAAGGGCGAAGTCAGCGTCCGGAGGTGCGCCTAGCTTTGTGGCTCAGGCGTCGAGCACCTGCCCTCGACCGCCGCGCGCGCCGGGGCGCACCCGGGAGTGCGGTGTCGCCGTGGGACCCGGAAGGCCACCGCGACTAGCCCACCCGCTCCCCTCCATCCCTCCGCCGACCCGGCCGAGACCCCGCGCTTCGTCGAAGGCGCTGTGGGAGGATCTGTTGCCGATGAGCGAGGGGATCCGGTACGAGCGGGTGGGGGCGGCTTCGGTGCTGACCATTGACCGGCCGCAGCGGCGCAATGCGATCGACCGGGCCGCGGCGGAGGCGTTTCGCGCGGGGCTGGTGGAGTTCGAGGCCGACGATGGCGCGCGCGTGCTGGTACTGACCGGGGCCGGGGGGCAGGCGTTCTGCGCGGGGGCGGACCTGAAGGCGATGGACCTTGAAGTGGATCATCCGCACGGGCCGATGGGGCCGACGCGCCTCACCCCGGCCAAGCCGGCGATCGCCGCGGTCGACGGCTGGTGCCTCGCCGGCGGGGTCGAGCTGGCGCTCTGGTGCGACCTGCGCATCGCCACGCCGCAGTCGACCTTCGGCCTTTTCGAGCGCCGCTGGGGGGTGCCGCTGGTCGACGGTGGCACCCAACGGCTGCCACGCGTCATCGGCATGGGCCGCGCCCTCGAGTTGATCCTCACCGGCCGCCCGGTCGAGGCGGAGGAGGCGCTGCGAATCGGCCTCGTCAACGAGCTCACCGAGCCCGGCAAGCAGCTCGAGCGCGCCCTCGAGCTGGCCGAGCGCATCGCCTCCTTCCCGCAAGAGACGATGCTCGCCGACCGCCGCGCCGCGATCGAGGGCTTCGGCTTGCCGCTGGAGGAGGGCATCGCGCTTGAGCACAAGCTCGGTCGCGAGACGTTGCACGTCGCCGTGAAAGGAGCCCAGCGTTTCGCCGACGGCGCCGGCCGTCACGGCGACGGCGTTTAGCGCTCGCTCACTCCGCTGGGTGCTCGCGGATAACTCGCCGCATCTCGTCTTCGGCCGCCTCGGGGCCCAGATAAGGCATCAGCACGGCGAAGACCAGGTCGGGGAGGATGCGCCGCAGCTCCGGCCCGCGTCCGGCGCGGATCTCATCGAAGATCATCGAGGTGGCGCCGCCGATCGCGAAACGGGCCGTGTCGGCGGGCAGTTCCTCACCGCCGGTCGCGTAATCGCGCCCTTCCTCGAGGAAAGGGGTGAAGCGCGCCAACGCCGCGCGGTAGCGAGCCCGGGCGTCGTCGCCTGCGGCCGTCACCTCGACCATCGAGAGGCGGGCGATGCCGGACTCGATCGAGAGCAGGCCGACCAGGGCGCTGAGGCCGGCGGTGATTCGCTCCGGCCAGGGATCCCCCGCCGCCGCCTCGAAGGCGCTGGTGACGTGGGCGACAAGGACGTCGAAGACGGCGTCGTAGGCTTCGAGGAAGCAGGACTCCTTGTCCTCGAACATCGATTCGAACGCCTCATGCGAGGCGCCTGCCACCTCGATCACGTCGGTAACGGTGGTCGCTTCGTAGCCTTTGGCCGCCGCCACACGCAGCATCGCCTCCAGGATCCGCTCCCTCTCGGAGCGGACGAGGTATGCGCGCGGCAGGCTCTGCGTACCCGATTGTGTTTGCTGCCGACCCGAAGTCGAGGACAAATCCATGCACTCAGAGTAGGACAGTGTTCTCAGACTGTCCAACCGTTTGGCCGCTGCGGCGTGAGCGGCGCCGGGTCGTTGTGGCTTAGGTCCGGGCGGCCTTCATCTCGGCGTCCGCGACCTCGGGCCCGAAGTAAGGCAGGACCGCGAAGTACATGAAGTCGGGCAGCAGCTCGCGATAGCCGGAGTCCTCGCCGGCGGCGAGCTTGGCGTGGACGACCGCGTGCATGCCGGCGACGATCCCCTCGGCGGCGATTGGCGGCGGCGGCTCGGCTCCGCTCGCCTCGCGCCTGGCCGAGTCGACGAAATCGGTCAGCCGCTTCATCGCCTCGGCCCGGATCGCCAGCGCCTCGGGCCCGGCGGCGTGGACCTCGACGATCAGCGCCCGGCCGGTTGCCGGGTCCACTTCGAGGTTGCTGAGCACGGCGTCGATACCAGCGCGGAGCTGGGCCCGCCAACCGTCCGCGGCCGCCGCGGCGTCGACCGCGATCGCCTCCAGTTTCCGCGCGCCAAAGCGCATCGCCTCGAGGAAGCAGGCCTCCTTGTCGGCAAACTCGTCGTAGAAGGCCTGGCGGTAGAGACCGGTGCTGTCGAGCACCATCCGCACCGAGGCCGCGTCATAGCCGCTGCTACCGACCACCTCGAGCATGCCTTCGAGGATGCGCTGACGCTTCGGTGAACTCACCAGTCTGAGTGCGGGAGCCGCGGGGTAGACCTTCCCCGCTGCGCCGGTCCCCTCAGCCCCTGCCCGGACCTTGGTTGCGGCCTGCTTGCCCATCCGACCTTCCTCTATCGATCAAGGGAACGGGTTGTCTGGAGCTAGGTACAGTACCGGTATCTGGTCGATCCGTCCAGCTTGGAAACGGATTCCTATAGAGGTACCCTGGCGTTCGTGCCCGATCGAGCTCCGCAAGCAACGAGGATGCCACCGGGTAGGCATCAGTTGCCGCGGGAGTTCATCGCCCAGCACCAGCGCGCGCGCATAATCGCCGCCCTGGCGGAGGAGACGGTCGAGAAGGGATACAGGGCGGTGACGGTCGCCGACATCGTTCGCCGCGCCGGCATCGCCCGCAACACTTTCTACGAGAACTTCTCCTCCAAGGAGGACTGCTTCCTCGCCGCCTCGGAGTTCGCGGTGAAGGAGGCGCTGCGCCGCGTCGTCGACGCCGCCAGCAAGGTCGACACCTGGCCCACCCGGGTCAATGCTGGCCTCGCCGCCTTCCTCCACTACGTCGCCAGCGAGCCGGCCCTCGCTCGTACCTGCATCGTCGAGGCGCTTTCCGCCGGCCCGGCCGCGGTCGACCGTTACGAGCGCTCGATCCAGGCCTTCGTGCCGCTCTTCCGCATGGGCCGCAAGGTCTCGGCCAAGGGCGAGGAGCTGCCGACGACGCTGGAGGAGACGATCGTCGGCGGGATCTTCTGGATCCTCTACCAGCGCATCATCATGGGGCAGGCGGAGCAGATCGAGGAGCTGCTGCCGGAGCTGGTCGAGTTTTCCCTCACGCCGTACCTCGGCGCCGAAGCCGCGAAGCGGATCGCCGCCGAAGAAGCGCCGACACCCGCCAAGGGTTAGCCAGGGGCAGGGATCGGGGGTCCCATGATCTAGTGCTTGACCTGGAGACTCGCGAGCGCGCCGCCAGTCCCGAGCGCGAGCGCATCGTCGAGGCCCTGATCGAGATCGCCGCCGAGCGCGGCTACGCCGAGACCACCGTCGAGCTGATCCTCGAGCGGGCTGGGGTGGAGCGGCCCGCCTTCGACCGCCACTTTCGCGGCAAGTACGACTGCTTTCTCTCCGCCTGGCAGGAGATGAACGAGAACTGCATGCGGGAGATGCTGGAGGCCTACAACAGCCAGGAGAGCTGGCCCGACCGCCTGCGCGCCGTCGCCTGCGAGATCGTCGAGGGCCTGCGCAACGACCCCAGCCGCGCCTGCTTCGCGGTCGAGGTGCTGGCGGCGGGCGACGCGGCGCGGGCACGGCGCGACATGACGATGCGGGTGATCGCCTCGCTGATCGACGCCGGCCGCAACGAGATGGAGGACCCCGAGTCGGTGCCGCACACCACCGCCGAGGCCCTCGCCGGCTCCGCCTACGGCCAGGTCTACGCCAAAGTCGTCGGCGGCAGCACCGACGACCTGCCCCAGCTGGTGCCCCAGCTGATGTCCGCCGCAGTAATGCCGTATCTGGGAATCGAGGCGGGGTTGGCCGAGTTGTCGAGGGGTTTTGACCCGCCCGCGCGATATCGTCGGGGTGTGGCCAAGAAGAAGTCCCCCTCCCGGGAAACGGGTGACTCGGGAGTGTCAGCGGAGGGATACCCCCCGGAGCTCGCGCGCCTGCCGCCCGGCAGGCACGGGTTGCCGCGCGAGTTCGTCATCCACAACCAGCGCGAGCGCTTGATCGCCGGTCTCGCCGAGGCAATCGCCGAAAACGGCTACTCGGGCACGACGATCGCCCACATCACCCGCCACGCCGCCGTTTCGCGCCGCACTTTCTACGAGCATTTCTCGAGCAAGGACGAGTGCTTTGTCGCCGCCTACGACACGGTGATGGAGGAGCTGCGCGAACGGGTCTCCACCGCCTTCGAGAGCGAGGAGGACTGGCCGCAGTCGGTCAAAGCCGGGATCGGCGCGATGCTCGAGTTCCTCGCTGCAGAGCCCCACCTGGCGCGGCTCTGCATGGTCGAGGCGCTGGTCGCCGGCCCGGTTGTGGTCGAGCGCTATGACGCCGCGATTCAGAGCTTCGTCCCCTACTTCCAAACCGGCCGCGAGGGCCGCTCGCCGGAGGTCCTCTCCCGCCTCTCGCCGACCACCGAGGAGGCCCTCGTCGGCGGCATGGTCTCGCTGATCTCCCGCCGCATCATCGCCGGCAAAGCCGAAGAGCTGGAGGAGCTCTTGCCCGATCTGGTCGAGTTCACCCTCACTCCCTACCTGGGAAGCGAGGAGGCGGCAAGGGTGGCGCAGGAGTCGGACTGAACTCAGTTGGCCGGCTCGACCGCTTCTAGGTCCGGCGAGCGCAGCTCGAGCCAGGCCTCGTCCTCGCCGAAGTAGTTGAGCACGGCGAGGTGGCAGAGGTCGGGCAGCAGGCGCTCGACCGTGGCGGCGCGGCCGGCGCCGATCTCGGCGACGATCGATTCCTCGATCGCGCCGACGAGGAACTGCGCGGTGAGGGCCGTGGTCGGGCTCGCACCGGGCTCGCCGCGGGCCGAGTCGATGGCGGTGGCAAAGCGCTCGACCAGCTGCTGGTGCTTGTCCCAGGCGGCGCCGCGGGCCGCCCGGGCCTCGATCAGCAGGGCCTTTGCCAGCAGTGGCTGCTCGGCGACCGTCTTCAGCAGTCGGGCGAGGGCGGCGCGGAAGCCCGCCCGCCAGCTCGCGGCCGTGCAGCCCGCCTCGAGCACTTCCGCGCAGAGTCTCTCCGCCGCCACCTCGTACGCCTCCGCGAAGCATCCCTCCTTGCCGCCGAAGCGGCGCTGGAAGCGGTCGCGGGAGATGCCGCTGCGCTCCAGCACCTCCTGCACCGTTGCTTTCTCGTAGCCGCGGGCGCCGACGCTGAGCAGCATCGCCTCCAGCGCTCCCTCATCGGAGGGGCGCTGTGGAATCGCTTCGTCCCACGATCGGACTGCGCGTAGTGTGGGTGGAGCGTCCACTCGGGGTACCTTAGCCCATTTTTGGGAACTCTCAACACTTCATATACCCACTTCGTACCAATAGGAACGCGCGCTATCCTGACCGCGTGCGTGCATTGCCTGGAAAGGCTTCCCGGCAGCCGCCCGGCCCCGAGCCGGTCAGCCGCGCTGCGTCGGCGGACGACCAGCGCCGGCGGATCCTCGAGGCGACCGCCGACCTCGTCGCCGAGCAGGGCTACGCCGAGACGACGATCGAGCAGATCGTGCGCCGAGCGAAGGTCGGCTACGCGACCTTCTACAAGCACTACGAGGACAAGGAACAGGCCTTCCTGGCGCTGCTCGACGCGGCGCTGGAGCGCACCGCCTACGTGGTCGAGGAAGCCTACGACCGCGAAGACGGGCCCTGGCCGGACAAAGTGGGCGCCGGCCTCGGGGCGCTGCTGAAGATCGCCGCCGAGCACCCCGGCGTGGCACGCGCATGCCTGGTCGAGGCGCCGACGGCGGGGCCCGAGGCCGCGGGCCGTCACGAGGCGATGTTGAAGCGCTTCGCGCCGCTGTTGCGGCCGGGCCGCGAGCTCAACCCCCGCGCCGACAAGTTGCCGGAGAGCCTCGAGGAGACTCTGGCCGGCGGCGTCATGTGGGTGATCAACCAGCGCCTGATCGCGGGGGAAGAGGAGAAGCTGCGGGCGCTTCTGCCGGAGGCGCTGGAGTTTCTGCTGCGTCCATATGTAGGAGAGGACGCGGCGGCGCGCGAGGCGGGCGGTTCCGGGCGCCAGGCGACCTCCGCTTGAGCCTCACGGATGACGCCGGGCGAGAGCCGAGCAATGAGAGGGGGGTTAGGTGGCTGAGGAAGAGCTCGGTCCGCTGCCGGCCGGCCGCCACGGCTTCACCCGCGAGCAGGTCGCCCACAACCAGCGAGAGCGCCTGATCGCCGGCCTTGCCACCGCGGTTGCCGAGAAGGGCTACCGCGCGGTGACGATCACCGACATCACCAAGCAGGCCCGCGTCTCCCGCCGCGTCTTCTACGAGAACTTCGAGGGCAAGGAGGAGTGCTTCCTAGCGGCCTTCGAGGTGGTCGTCGCGCACATCCGTGAGCTGGCGGCCGAGGCGGTGGCGGCGGTGGAGGATTGGCCCCGCCAGGCGGTCGCCGCCGCCCGCGCGATCCTCTCCTTCTTCGCGGAAGAGCCAGACCTCGCCCGCCTCTGCCTGGTTGAGTCCCAGGCGGCCGGGCCGGCGGTCTCGGCCCGCTTCCACGAAGCCGTGCGCGAGGCGGCGCCCTATCTCGAGCTGGGTCGCGGCGAGCGCGAGAGCGCGCGCGACTTGCCACCGACGACTGAGGACTCGACCCTCGGCGCCCTGGTCATGCTCACCTCCCGCAAGGTCGCCGCCGGCGAAGCCGAGCAGCTCGAGAGCCTTCTCCCCGAGCTGACCGAATTCGTTCTCGCCCCATACCTCGGGGCAGAGACTGCGGCCCACATAGCGTCCTCTCAAGCGACTTAATTCGGTACCCGCATATATGCCCAGGGAACGCCTCTGGGAACGCTCTTTTTCATTTGGGAACTTCCTCTTGACAGTTCCGTAACGGGATGCTTCACTGGCGCCACTGAGCGGTACAGAGAGCACCTTCTAGGAACTCTTCTCTTCCAATCAGTAGCTCGGGAAACCGGGCGGTACAGGGACATAACTGAGCCTCACGGAAGCCGCAAAGGGAAGCGGTGGGCAGAGGGGCTCACGGGACAAGGAGAGATTCGAAACATGTTCTCGACGCTACGCACGCG
>DASZSJ010000149.1:0-15292 GCA_035548675.1 Solirubrobacterales bacterium | reverse complement strand
CCCGCGGTGTCGAGTGTTGAGTTGACCCACGTATACGGTGGCAAACCAGACACTCGGCACCAAACATCGCGCGGTCGGCCCACCTGGAGCCGGAAGAGGTCGTGATTCCACGGCTGCCGCCGTGGAATCAGTCATCTAGGGCAGGAAGCCTTCGAGGAATTCCTGGGCCGGGCCGAGGAAGCCCCGCACGTCGTCGAGCAGGGTTTCGGCGTTGTTGATCAGTTCGATCGCCCGGTCGAGCGGGATGCCGCGGACCGTTTCGCGCAGCGGTTCGGCGAGCAGCGGGCTGAGCGCGCCGGCTTCTTCGGCGTCGTCGACCGCGCGCAATAGGCCGGCTCGCACCGCCCGCGCCAACTGGGCGTCGCCGATGTCGTAGCGCTCGGCGAAGCGTTCGCGCCCCTCCGGGGTGGCCAGCGCCCGCGCCAGCGTCTCGCGGCTGACCCCGAGCTGGCAGGCGGCGCCGTCGAGGGCCGAGAGGGTGAACTGCTGCGCGATCTCCTGCAGCCCTTCGGGGTTGCTCCAGGCGCGGTGCTTGCACGGGTCCTGGGTCTTCTCCGGCGTGTAGGAGGCGCCGCCGGCGGCAAGGTAGGAGCCGACGAGGACGACCGCGGCGGCGACCGCGCAGCCGACGAGGACCGCGGCCCGGCGCTCGGCGCTCACAGGTCCACCCTCCGCGCGAAGGCGATCGGCAGCAGCGAGAGCAGGCCGATCAGGGCAGCGAGCCCGAAGGACGGGCTGAAGGCGTGGGTGGCGCCGCGGTTGAGCTGTTCCTGCAGTTCTTCGCGCAGCTGCACGACCTGGTCGCGTTCTTCGGGGTCGTCGGGCAGCGGCTCGAAGGCGGGCCCGATCGTCGGCACCTTGCCCTTCTCTTCGCCGAGGCGGTCGCTGATCTTCTGCGCCAAGTCGAGCTTCAGCAGCGGCTGCACCCGCGAGTCGAGGACGACCGCGGTGCCGGCGTCGATCGCGTCGCGGCGCTGCTGGGCGATGTCGTGGGTGAAGATCGGCGTCACCGCGAGGATCCCGATCACCACGCCGGCGTGGCGGGCGGAGATCGTCCAGCCGCCGTGGATCGCCTGCGGGGCGCGGCCAGCGAGGGCGGTCTCGGTCAGCGCCGAGAGGACCAGGGCGAGGCCGATCCCGATCATCGCCTGCGGCGGCAGGGTCAGCGCCACCTCGGCCTTCGGCAGCAGCGCCAGGCCGCCGAGGCCGCCGGAGACGAGGATCGCCCCGGCCGCGGCGCGGGCGCGGGCGCTCGGCACCAGGCCGCCGAGCCGGACGCCGAGCAGGGCGCAGAGCGGCATCACGCTGACCACGATCGCGGCGCCGATCGGGGTCAGCCGCCAACCTTCGATCAGGAGCAGGACGAGCAGGAAGAGGGCGCCGGCGATCGCCGCCGAGACCAGCGCCAGGGCCAGGTTCGCCAGCAGGTGCGGCCGTCCCGTCCGCCGCAGCTCCGCCGAGAGCACGCCCGTCGCCGCCTCGTGGCGGGCGACGGCGAGGATCGGCACCGCCGCCGCCAGCGCGATCGGGACCTGGACGAGGAAGATCGACTGCCAGGAGACGAGCTCGGTTAGCAGCCCGCCGACCGCCGGCCCCAGCGCCGCCCCGGTCGCCCCCGCCGTCGCCCACACCGCCGCCGCGCGGCGCTCCGAGCCGACCGTGGCCGGCAGCAGCTCGAGGACCGCGGTGACCGCGGCGGCGCCGCCGAGCGCCTGCACGCAGCGGGCCGCGATCAGGGTGTTGAGCTGGGCGGAGACGGCGCAGGCGAGGCTGGCGCCGGCGAAGACGGCGAGGCCGACGGCGGCGGCCCGGCCCGGCCCCAACCGGCGCGCCAGGTGCGCCGCGGGCACCGCCGCCAGCGCCATCACCAGGTTGAAGGAGACCAGGACCCAGCTGACGGCGGCGACGCTGGCGTCGAAGTCGCGGTAGATCTCCGGCAGCGCCAGGACGACGATCGAGGAGTCGGCCAGGACCAGGCCGACCGCGAGTGCCAGCGCCGCGACGCGCGGGCGAGGGGCTTCGCTCATCGGTAGCCCAGCTCTCTCGCGTACGTGTCGCGGTAGTCCCGCTGCTTTTCGAGCACCTCTTCGACGTAGGCGCGGGTTTCGGGGAAGGGGATCGAGGCCACCGTCAGCTCGCTGCCGCCCCACCTGTCGGCGTTGGCGGGGCCGGCGTTGTAGGCGGCCAGCGCGGCGGCGACGTCGCCTTCATAGCGATCGAGCAGTTCGTGCAGCAGGAAGGTGCCGTAGCGAATGTTGATTTCGGGGTCGCCCAGGTCTTTGAGCCGGAAGGTCGTGCCGCCGCTGAGCCGCTCGATTTCGTTGGCGGCTTCCGGGGTGATCTGCATCAGGCCGCGGGCACCGGCGCTCGAGGTGCGGTCGCTGAACTTCGACTCCGAGTAGATCACCGCCGCGATCAGGGCCGCGTCGACGTTCTTTTCCCGTGACTGCTGGCGGATCACGTCCTCGTGACGCAGGGGCAGGGTCAGCTCCTGAATCGCCCGGTCGATGGTCCCCTCCAGCAACACGCCGGCGACGATAACGGCGGCGAGCACACCAGCGCCAATCGCGAGGAGGCGCCTTCTCCGTTTCCTAACCGAGCGCTTGCGGCCCCTGCTCATCCACCCAGCTTCGCGATGAGCGCGGACAGGCGCTGCTCCAGATCGGCGATCGTGCCGTCGTTCTCGACCACGTGCTCGGCGCGGGCGGCCTTCTCCTCCTGGGCCAGCTGGCGCGCCTCGCGCTCGCCGACCAGGGCGTGGCCGCGCGCCTCGGCACGGGCGCGCCGCACCTCGTCGGAGGTGACGACGGCGACGGTGGTGTCGAAGACGGGCTCCATCTCGGACTCGAAGAGCAGCGGCACCTCGACCACGGCGATCTCGACCTCCGGGTCGAGCGAAGCGAGCCAGCTGCCGATCCGTTCGCCCACGAGCGGGTGGATCTGCGCCTCAAGCCACTTCAGCTGCCCTGGGTCCGCAAACACGATTTCGCCGATCTTGCTGCGGTCGACGCGCCCTTCGGGGGCGATCTCCTCCCCCCAGCGCTCGCTCAGGCGGCCCAGCAGCGGTTCGGAGTCGAGCAGCTCGTGCACGACCGCGTCGCTGGAGATCGTCGCCGCTCCCAGCCGCTCGAAGGCCGCCAGGGACTCGGACTTACCCGCCGCGATCCCGCCGGTAAGCCCGATCGTCAGCGGCACGACGCGCTAGGACTCGGAGGGTTCCTCGGCGGGCGACTCGGCCCCGCCGGACTCCTCGCCAGCGGCCTCGTCGGTGTCATCCGGAGAGTCCGGCCGCTCCTCGACCGATTCCCCCTCCTGATGCTCCTCGCCCTGCTCGGGCGCCTCGGCGACCGCCTCTTCGGCAACCTCCGCCGGAGCCTCCTCCTCCGCCACCGGAGCCTCCTCGGCGACCGAAGTCTCGTCAGCCTCAGGGGCCGGGGCCTCTTCAGCCTCAGGGGCCGGGGCGTCCTCAGCGGCTGGAGCTTCAGCCTCGACGGCCGGAGCCTCTGGAGCTTGCTCCTCCGTGGTGGATGCCTCGGCGGCGGGAGCTTCGGGCTCCGCGGGGGGCGTTTCCTCGTCAACCGGGGACGTTTCTCCCGCGGGTGGTGTGGAGGTCGGCTCCTCGCCCGCAGCTTGCGGGGACGAGGAGTCGTCCTCCGCGACAGGACCCGCGGGCGATCCGCCCTCGGCTGCCTGGATCTGCGCCCCCAGACCCTGCATCGGCATCCGCTGCTCCTCGACCTGCTTGATGCTGAGCGAGAGGCGGCGGCGCTCCTCGTCGATCTCGAGGATCTTGACGTCGAGCGTGGCGCCCGGCTCGACCACCTCGCTCGGGCTCTCGACGTGGTGGTCGGCGAGCTCGGAGATGTGGACGAGGCCCTCGACTCCGGGCAGGATCTCGACGAAGGCGCCGAAGGCAACCACCTTGGTCACGGTGCCGCCGAGCACGTCGCCGGGGCGGTGCTGGCTGATCACGCGTTGCCAGGGGTCCTCCTGGGTCTGCTTCAGGCCGAGCGAGATGCGCTGGCGGTCGCGGTCGATGTCGAGCACCTTGATCCGCACGGTGTCGCCGATCGCCACCACCTCGGAGGGGTGGTTGACGTGGCTCCAGGAAAGCTCGGAGATGTGGATCAGGCCGTCGATTCCGTCGAGGTCGACGAAGGCGCCGAAGTCGACGATGTTGGAGATCTTGCCTTCGACCACCTGGCCCGGCTCGAGCCGGCCGAGGATCTGCTCGCGCACCTCCTTGCGCTCTTCCTCGAGCACGGCGCGGCGCGAGAGCACGACGTTGTTGCGGCTGCGGTTGAGCTCGATCACTTTGCACTCGAGCGTCTGGCCCATGAACTCGTCGAGGTTGTGGACGCGGCGGATGTCGACCAGCGAGGCGGGCAGGAAGCCGCGCACCCCGAGGTCGAGGATCAGCCCGCCCTTGACCACCTCGATCACGTTGCCCTCGACCGGTTCGCCCGACTCGGCGGCGGCCTCGATGCGGCGCCAAGCCTTCTCGAAGCGGGCGCGCTTCTTGGAGAGGATGAGGCGGCCGTCGGAGTCTTCCTTGGTGAGGACGAGGGCGTCGACCTCCTCGCCCGGCTCGACCTCGTCGGCCGGATTGACCGACTTGCGGATCGAGAGCTCGTGCGAGGGGATGACCCCCTCCGACTTGTAGCCGATGTCGACCAGGACCTCGTCCTTGTCGATCCGCACGACCTTGCCCTTGACGACGTCACCCTCCTCGAAGGAGACCATCGTCGCCGCGTAGTTGGGGACGACCTTGCCGTCGACTTCGAGCAGCAGCCCGCCGGAGCCCTCGACGGGGGTACCGGTCGGAGTCTCGGAAGCTGGGGTGATGGTCGTATCGGTCACGGACACAGCGGCGCATGATTGCAGGTGAGTACGCTCTGCGTCGTGCCGATCCGGGCGACCAAACGCGGCGACGAGCGCACACCGCTCGACGGCAGCCACGACGTGCTGATCTGCGGCGCAAGCTTCGCCGGACTGGCGGTCGCGCGCGAGCTCGCCGGCGCGGGCGCCGACGTGCTCGTGATCGACCGCTACGAGATCGGCGAGCGCCAGACCTCGGCCTGCGGCATCCCCACCCTCTGGATGGAAGAGCTGGGACTGATGGGCGCCGAGCGCCAGCGCTTCGACTCGCTGCTGATGCACACCCCGCACGGCGATTCGCGCTTCCGCCTCCCCTTCACCTTCTCCACCTTCGACTACCGCGAGCTCTGCGCACTGCTCTGGGCGCAGTGCGACGCCCGCTTCGAGACCGCCAAGGTCAACGGCCGCGCCCGGCCGGCCAACGGCGACGGCGCGATCGCGGTCGAGACCGACCGCGGCGTCATCTCCGCTCCGCTGGTGGTCGACGCGCTCGGCTGGCGCCGCGTGCTCGCCAGCGGCGACGGCTACCAGCCCCCCGAAGCGCCGCTCTCGCGCGGGCTCGAGGTGCACCCGCACGGCAGCGGCGAGGACCTGGAGATTTGGATCGACCGCCGCTACGTCCCCGCCGGCTACGGCTGGAGCTTCCCCGCCCGCGACGAGCTGCGGATCGGCGTCGGCTCCTTCGACCCCCGCTTCCACGTGCGCGAGACGACAGAGCTGCTGGCCGAAGACCTCGGCGCCGAGCGCGTCCGCTACCAGGGCAACTGGATCCCGCACAAGCTGCGCAAGGGCACCGAGGGCGGCGTCTTCTTCACCGGCGACTCGGCCGGCCACTGCCTGCCGCTCAGCGCCGAGGGCATCCGCACCGCGCTCTACTTCGGCATCGCGCTGGGGCGCGAGCTGCGCGGCGTCCTCGACGGTTGGCAGGACCGCGAGGCGGCGGCGGCGCGCTACGCCGCCTTCAACGACTCGCACGAGTGGAAGTTCCGCTGGATGCTGCGGGTGCAGAAGCTGGTGCCGAAGATCCCGCCGCGGCTGCTCGGCCCGCTGGTACGCCTGCTCGGCGCCAAGCGCTTCGTCGACTGGTCCTTCGGCCACTACCTGGAGATCGCGCCGCCCGAGTTCGCGCGCGGCTCAGCGCACGACCAGGAGGGTGCCGGCCAGGAGCAGGGCGACGCCGACGACGCGCTCGGGAGTGAGCGCGACCTGGTCGAGGCCGAATAGGCCGAGGCGGTCGATCGCGACCGAGGCGGTGAGCTGGCCGGTGATCGTCGCCGCCGCCACTCCCCCGGCCCCGATCGCCGAGACCGCGACCAGCGCATTGGTGACGTAGATCGCGCCGAGGAAGCCGCCGAGCAGGTAGTACCAGCTGACGTCGAAGGTCGAGCTGAGGCCGCCCGCCTTGCCGCTGAGCACGACGATCGCGGCGAGCGCGACCGTGCCGATGGCGAAGGAGACCAGCGCCGCCGGCAGGCTGCCGGTGGAGCGCCCCAGCCCGGCGTTGATCGGCGCCTGCAGCGCGATCAATCCGCCGGCGAAGGCGGTGAGAAGCACCGCGACTCCCCTATCCACCGGCTCGCCTCACTTTGCCTCCAGCCAGTCCGCGCCGACGCCGATGTCGACCTCGAGCCGCGGGTCGAGCTGGTAGGCGGCGCACATCTCGCGCTCGACCAGCTCGACCGCGCCGTCCATCTCGGCGGGCGGCCCCTCGAAGAGCAGCTCGTCGTGGATCTGCAGGACGAGGCGGGTGGCGAGGGTGGCCTCGCGCAGCGCCCGCTGGCAGCGCACCATCGCGATCTTGATGATGTCGGCGGCCGTGCCCTGGATCACGGTGTTGACCGCGAGCCGCTCGCCGAGGCGGCGCGTATTGGGATTGCCCGAGCGCAGCTCGGGGATCGAGCGGCGGCGGCCCAGCAACGTCGTCACGTAGCCCTCCTCCTGGGCTCGCTCGATCACCTGCTCGCGGAAGGCGCGCACGGCGGGGAAGCGCTCCAGGTAGCGCGAGACGAATTCCTCGCCCTCTTTGCGCGGGATGTTGAGCCGGTCGGCGAGGCCGAAGCCGGTCAGCCCGTAGACGATGCCGAAGTTGACCATCTTCGCCTTCGAGCGCTGGCCGACGTCGACGTCCTCGCGCGAGATCTCGAAGACCTCGGCGGCGGTCGCCGCGTGCACGTCTTCGCCGGCGCGGAAGATCTCCTTCAGCACCTCCTCGTCGGCGACGTGGGCGAGCACCCGCAGCTCGACCTGGCTGTAGTCGGCGGAGAGCAGGCGGGCGCCCTCCTCGGCGACGAAGCAGGCGCGCACGGGGCGGCCGATCTCGGTGCGGATCGGGATGTTCTGCAGGTTGGGGTTGGTGCTGGAGAGGCGGCCGGTGGTCGTCGCCGCCTGGTTGAAGGTGGTGTGGACGCGGCCGGTCTCGGGGTCGATCAGGTCCGGCAGCGAGTCGAGGTAGGTGTTCTTGAGCTTGGTCAGCTCGCGCCAGGACTCGATCTTCTCGACGATCGGGTGCTCGTCGCGGATCTGGGCGAGGACGCGGGCGTCGGTCGAGAAGCCGGTTTTGCCACGGCGCTTGCGGGTCAGGCCCAATTGCTCGAAGAGGACGCGGCCGACCTGCTGCGGCGAGCCGATCGTGAACTCCTCGCCGGCGAGCTCGTAGATCTCCTCTTCCAGCGTCTCGATCCGCTCGCCGAAGCCGGCGCCGACCTCGGCCAGGCGCTTGGCGTCGAGCTTCAGGCCCTCGCGTTCCATCGCCGCGAGGACGTGGACCAGCGGCAGCTCGATCTCGCTCAGCAGGTGCGCCAGGCCGAGCTCCTCGACCCGCGGTCGCTGCGCCTCGGCGAGCGCGGCGACGAGGCGCGCTTCCTCGGCCGGCTCCAGCCCCGCCTCCCCCTCCCCCTCGCCGTCGAGCGAGAGCTGCCCGTCCTCCTCGTCCTCGGCCGCCGCGGCCGCCGCACCGGCGGCGATGCCAATGCCGGCGTCGGCGGCGAGCTCGGTCAGCTCGTAGGTGCGCCGCTGCGGCTCCAGCAGGTAGGCGGCGAGCATCGTGTCGTGCTCGAGGGTCAGCTGCACCCCCTCGCGCGCGGCGGCGGCGAGCAGGCCGTGCCGCCCGCCGCCCAGTGACTTGGCGTCGTGGGCGACGAGCCCGCGCCCGACCAGGGCCAGCGTCAGCTCGTCGGGGGTCGCGCTGCCGGCGAGGATCCGCTCGCCGTCGACGGCGGCCCAGCGCTCGCCGGCGATCGCCAGTGCCAGCGGCCCCTCGCCGCCCCCCAGGTCGGCGGGGGCGCCCTCGACCGCCTCGACCTCCAGCTCGGTCTCGACCCTGCGCCCCGGCACCGCCTTGCCCTCCGGCAGCGCTTCTTCCAGCCGCTCCATCACTGCGCGCAGCTCGAACTCGCGCATGAAGTCGCGCAGGGCGCCGCGGTCGGGCTCGGAGCCCATCACCTCGCCCAGGTCCACCCCGGTCTCGATCTCGTACTGCAGCGTCGCCAGCTGCTTCGACATGCGGGCGTCGTCGGCGTGCTCGACCAGGTTCTGCTTGCGCTTGGCGCCGGAGATCTCCTCGACCGAGGAGAGCACGCCCTCCAGCGAGCCGAACTGCTGCAGCAGTTGGGTGGCGGTCTTCTCGCCGATCCCCGGGACGCCGGGGATGTTGTCGGAGGTGTCGCCGCGCAGGCCCATCAGGTCGGTGATCAGCTCGGGCGGCACGCCGTAGCGCTCGCGCACGGCCTCGGCGTCGTAGACCTTGGTCTCGGTGATGCCGCGCGAGGTGCTCATCACCCGCACCCCCTCGCCGACCAGCTGGTAGGCGTCGCGGTCGCCGGTGACGACCATCACCGGGATCCCCTGCTCGCGGGCCTGCCGCGTCAGCGAGGCGATCACGTCGTCGGCCTCGTAGCCCTCGACCTTGACGTTGGTGTAGCCGAAGGCCTCGACCAGCGGCATCAGGTGCGACCACTGCTCGGCCAGCAGGTCGGGGCGCGGTTTGCGCTGGGCCTTGTAGAGGTCATAGGTGACCTCGCGCCCCGACATCCCCGCGTCCCAGGCGACGACCACGCCGGCGGGCGCGTGCTCGTCGATGATCTTGACCAGCATCGAGGCGAGCCCGTAGATCGCGTTCGTCGGCCGCCCGTCGCTGGTCCCAATCGACTCCGGCAGCGCGAAGAAGGCCCGGTAGGCGAGCGAGTTGCCGTCGATCAGGAAGAGCTCGTGCAGCGGGTCGTCGAGTTTCTTAGGAGCCATCGGGGCCAACTCTATGAGGCCGGGAGGCGAGCACCCCGCGCAAGAAGCCCGCCACCTTCTCCGCCTCCTCGTTTATCTGATCTTCGCTGAGTCGAATCACGTCGAAGCCGAGTGTGCGCAGCTCGAGGTCCCGCGCGCGATCGTCATTGAATGCCTGGGCTCCGCGGTGATACAGGTAGCTGTCGGTTTCGACCACCAGCCGCCGTTCGCGCCAGAGGAAGTCGGCCACGTACGTGCCCAGCTCGACGTTGACCTCGGGAGCGGGCAGCCGGTACCGACGGCAGATCCCCAAGAAGTCCCGCTCCAGGTCGCTGCGGGTGCGATCCGTTTCGACGTCCGCTCCGATGTACAGACCTCGCACCTCGGCCTCGCGAATCGCCCGGCGAAGCTCCCAGGGCGGTACCGCTTGCCGCAGGTCCGCGATCGTCCTCGCCGGCGTGGTCACCGGTATGCCGCGACGGCGAGTGAGGTGATGAGAGCGCAGGGATCTCGATCTACGCAGGCGGATGCCCCGCCGTCGACCCCGCCCTCCGTTGCCGGGGACCGAGACGTCGACGACCTCTCGATCGCGCTTCAGCAAACCCCAGAGCACGGCGGCACTGCGATGGCTGAGCACGGCGTCCTCCCCGTAGGCGAGGACCGCCGCCATCCACCTTCCGTGCGACGAGAGCCCAGGGTGCCCCACCGCGTACACCCCGCGATAGATCCGGTGAAGATGGCCTCGCTTGACGCGCCTCGCGATCGCGTTCTTTCCCAGTCCCGCGGAAACGAGCTGGCCGAACGAGACGACGCCGTGCTGCCGCCCGGCGATGCGCGCGACGCGAAGATCGGGTGTGGCGTTTTCTTCCCCCACGTCGGGGAATAAGTCGCCACAGCGAGAAGTTCGCCCCCTACCTAGGGGAGGCGAAATGGGTGCGCGGTGTTCTGCACGGCGCGGACCAGCGAGGCGCGAGAACCGGGACCGGCCAGGCGAACGTCGGCGCGTCCGGGGAAGTCGACCGAGAGGTCGCCGCGCCAGGTCGTGGATTTGCCCCGGCCGCGACGAAAGGTTGCCGCGCCGTCGAAGGGCGGCGGCGGTGAGACGGTCGCGGTGCCGGCGGGAACGTCGTAGTCGAAGGCGGCGGGGCCGGCTTTGACTGCCACCGCCCGGACAATTGCCATTGGGCCCCGCTTCTCCTCGATCGTCGCGCTGAACCTCGCCGGCCGGGACGGGCTGTTCTTCCGCCCCTCGAATTCGAATTTCCCCCCGGGACCGTGCGCGGTCAGGCGCGCGCCAGGAGCGTGCCCGCCGGTGCCTTCCGAGCGGACCGCACCGCAACCAAAGCTCAGGGTGAATTTGGCTTCCCCGGTCGCGCTGGTCGCGTGGACTTCGCTGAAGCCTTCCTCGCCTTCGAAGTCGATCGCCCCGACGTAGCTTCCCGCCTGGACCGCGACCGGCTTGCCGCACTGAGGGCGTTCCTGCTTGGCGGTGCCCGAGGGCACGAAGTCGACGCTGATCCTTCCGACCCTCCCGAGGTCGGCCTCGATCGAGCTTTCGGTGACCTCAGCGGGAACGAAGTAGAGGGCCGCGGAGGTACGCGCTGTAACGAAGACGAGCACGTCGCCGCGCCCGGTCTGAGCATCGCGCGATGCGACGACTCGCAGCGAATAGCCGTTGCTCGCCCTCAGCTTGAAGCCAGGCGGAACGATCGGGGACCCGAGCGAAACCGCGGGAGCGGATGCCGCGGCAGTCAGGCCAACGGCAACCAGCGATGCCAGGCAAACCAGCCTGGCTGAGCTCCTCCCCAGCTTCCCCACCGCTCGACCCTACTCGATGTATTCGCCACCCATAGAGCGATGGCCTTCGGAGGCAGTTAGCGCTTGGGAAGCCGCACGTCGTGCACGACGGTTCGCTTCTTGCCCCCGGCCCCGACGACGGCGATCGACAGCCTGAGGGAAAGGGCATGACGCGCCAGCCTCCTCATTGCGGCATCGGAGAGGCGGCAGCGAAGGGCGAGCCGGCCGACGACCCGCACCCGCCTGCTTGCCGAGCACGCCAGCTTGCGCTTGCCGCCAGCCCTGAAGGTCGCGCGAAGCCTCACCCGTCCCGGGGTGCCAACTTCGACGCGGGTGATGAGCTGACGACCGGATCGGCTGGAGCGGCCGAGGAGGAGCGCTGGACCGGCGCTCGGCGATGCCTGGATCGACGCGGGCGTGTTGCCAGCGGACCCACTCGAGTCTTTTTCTTCGGGGCTCGGCTCTTCCCCTTCGCCCGCCGGTTCGTTCTCGGCAAGCCATTCTTCGGCTTCGGCCTGGCGACCGGCGGCGAACCCGAGGGTTTCCTCGACCCCGTCCTCGATCTCACCCGCCTCATCCGCCTCGGGGTCCGGCCGGCCTTCCTCGCGTTCCTCCTCCTGCCAGGGAGCGAGGAGCGCCGCCGTGTCTTCGGCGAGGGCGACCGGGTCGAGCGAGCGCATCGTGTGCGTAACCAGGTTCAGCCCGTCCCAGTAGAGGTGGAAGCACTCGTCGTCTTCGAGGCATTTGTTGAAGAGCACGCCGCCCGAGCCGTCGAAGGTGACCGCGCGCCCGGGGACGTGCAGGGTTGGGATCCAGGTCTGATCGGTCCCCCAGGGCAGCATCTGGAAGACCCCGGCGGGATCGCTGTAGAGGTAGTAGTTGTTCGGGCGCAGCCCCACCTGCGAGGGCTCGACGTGACCCGAGTAGCCGTCCCAGTGGTCGATGTACTTCTCGACCGCCCAAAACCTGGCCATCTCCAAGAGGTCGGCGTGCGGGGCGACGCGCTGCGACCACGGCGCCGATCCGTCGCCATTGACCGCTTCGATCAAGGCTTCGAGGTCTTCGCGGTGGTTCTCCTTGCCCTCATCGGGTTCGAAGGCCTCAACCGCCCCAGGCACGACGTCGTCTCCGTACTCACCCTCATACAGGTGCTGCCCGGCATCCTTGTCGAAGGAGCCGAAGATCTTGGTCAGGGCGATGTCGTCGAGGTTCTCGAGGTCGAGGTAGACGCCGATGTCCTGCCCGTTGAGCCGCACGTAGGCGAACCCCGTGCGCGGCGCCGGAATCCCGTTGGCGCGGAAGGCCGCGTAGGCGAGCGTCTCGTGGACCATCGAGGGGTCCTGGACCATGTTGTTGAGCGTCATCTTGTGCAGGCCGAGGACCGGTTCCTCATCGTCGAACTTGAGCTTGAAGCCGGGCTTTTCGTCGAGGCGCCGGAAGGACCCGCCCTCGCTTCCCTTGAGTCGAATCTCGGCCGGCTGCTGCGGCACGAGCGGGGTCGGCTCCTCCCCGGCCGGAGTGCCGTCCGATGACGCCGTCAGCTCGAAGCTGCCGGCGACGTACTCGTCCGGTTCCGCTTCGAGTTCCGCTTCCGCCGTTGGCGAGAGCGCCAGGTCGACGAAGAAGACAGTGCTCGGGTCATAGATTTGAGCCGCATCGTCGGCCCGGGCGGCCGGCGCCCACAGCGCAGCGAGACCCACGAGCGCGAGGGCAAGGCCGGGAAGTCTCATGGCCATCATGCAGATAGAACGTCTCAGGTCTCCATTTCTACCGGCCGGGCGGCAAGGCGGGCGAATCTGATTCGATAGCTGGCAATGGCCGTCAGCGCCCAATACAGCGTCACGATCCGGGTCGAGCTCGACGCGCGGCAGGAGCCGCTCGGCAAGCTGACCGCCTCGATCGCCGAGGCGGGAGGACAACTGCAGGGCGTGGACCTCGTGCCCGGCGCCGGCGGCGAGGGCAAGCGGGTTCGCGAGTTCACGATCGACGCCCAGGACCGCGAGCACTGGGAGCGGATCCTGCGCGCGATCGGCTCGACCCGCGGCGCTCGCGTGCTCGACTACGTCGACCGCACGATGCAGATGCACCGCGGCGGCAAGATCACGGTCGAGAACAAGTACCCGCTGAAGACCCGCGACGACCTCTCGATGGCCTACACGCCGGGCGTCGCCCGCGTCTGCCAGGACATCGCCGAGGACCGCGCCAAGGCCTTCGAGTACACGATCAAGAAGAACACCGTCGCAGTGGTCTCCGACGGCAGCGCCGTGCTCGGCCTCGGCAACATCGGCCCCGAGGCGGCGATGCCGGTGATGGAGGGCAAGGCGATGCTGTTCAAGGAGTTCGCCGCAGTCGATGCCTTCCCGATCTGCCTCGATACCCAGGACGCCGGGGAGATCATCAAGGCGGTGGAGCTGATCGCGCCGACCTTCGGCGGGATCAACCTCGAGGACATCTCCGCCCCGCGCTGCTTCGAGATCGAGGACCGGCTGAAGGAGTCGCTCGACATCCCGGTCTTCCACGACGACCAGCACGGCACCGCGATCGTGACGATGGCGGCACTCTTCAACGCGCTGAAGATCGTCGAGAAGCCGATCGAGGAGCTGCGGGTGCTGATGGTAGGGCTCGGCGCCGCCGGGGTAGCGGTGACCAAGATGATGCTCGCCTCAGGCGTCACCCACATCGTCGGCTGCGACCGCCAGGGCGCCCTCTCGACCACCCGCCCGGACTACGAGTCGGGCGAGATGAACGGGATCAAGCGCTGGTACGCGGAGAACTCGAACCCCGAGCAGCTCAGCGGCGGTCCGAACGAGGTGATCGAGGGCACCGACCTCCTCATCGGCCTCTCCGGCCCCGGACTGATCGAGGCGGAGTCGCTGGCCAAGATGAACGACGACGCAATCGTCTTCGCGATGGCCAATCCGACCCCCGAGGTGATGCCAGAGGACGCCGCCCCCTACGTGCGGATCATGGCGACCGGGCGCTCGGACTACCCGAACCAGATCAACAACGTGCTCGCCTTCCCCGGCATCTTCCGCGGCGCGCTGGACGCCGGCTCGCCCAGCATCACCGAGGAGATGAAGCTGGCCGCCGCCAAAGGCATCGCGATGGCGGTCTCCGAGGAGGACCTTTCCGAGGACTACATCATCCCCAGCGTCTTCAACCGCGAAGTCGCGCCGAAGGTCGCCGAAGCGGTGGTCGAGGAGGCCAAGCGCGAGGGCATCGCCCGCTTCAACGAAGAGACCGGGACCTTCTCGACCGTGGAGGTCACCTAGCCCAGTGAAGATCCTCGTCACCGGAGCCAGCGGCTTCATCGGGTCAGCCCTCTGCGACTCGTTGCTGATCCGGGGCAACGCCGTTGTGGGCCTGACGCGCGACCCGGAGCGGGCGCGCAGCACCAACCCCCGCGTCAGCTGGCACGCCTGGGAGCCGCTGCTGGAACGACCGCCCGAGGACGCCTTCGAGGGCGTCGACGGGGCGATCCACCTGCTCGGGGAGAAGATCAACCAGCGCTGGAGCGCCGAGGCGAAGCAGCGAATCATGGAGAGCCGGCGCACCGGCACCCATAACCTCATCGGCACGATCTCCGCCCTGCAGCGCAAGCCGAAGGTGCTGGTCAGCCAGTCGGCGATCGGCTTCTACGGCGATCGCGGCGCAAGTCTGGTCGACGAGTCGAGCGAGGGCGGCGAGGGCTTCGACGCCGAGGTCGTGCGCGAGTGGGAGCGGGCGGCACGCGAGGTCGAGCCGACCGGCGTGCGGCTGGCGATCGTCCGCACCGGCCACGTGCTCGATCCCCGCGGCGGCTTCCTCGCCGCCCAGCTCACCCCCTTCAAGCTCGGCCTCGGCGGCCCGCTGGCGGGCGGCGGCCAGTACGTCTCCTGGATCCACGTCGCCGACGAGGTCGGCATCCTGCTCTGGGCGCTGGAGAACGAGGGAGTGAGCGGCATCGTCAACGCGACCGCCCCGCATCCGGTGACCAACAGGGAGTTCGCGAAGGCGCTGGGCAGGGCGCTCGGGCGGCCCGCCGTGGTGCCGGTGCCGGGCCTCACGCTGGACCTGATGTACGGCAGGGAGTTCGGCAAGGTCCTGCGCGGCGGCCAGCGGGTGATGCCGCGGCGGGCGCTGGACCTCGGCTACGAGTTCAGGCATCCGGAGCTGGACGAGGCGCTGGCGGATCTGCTCTAGATGACTGATTCCACGGCGGCAGCCGTGGAATCACGACCTCTTCCGGCTCCAGGTGGGCCGACCGCGCGATGTTTGGTGCCGAGTGTCTGGTTTGCCACCGTATACGTGGGTCAACTCAACACTAGACACCGCGGGCTCGCCCAAAATCGCCTGTCGGTCGGCTTCTGCCTCTTCCTGGGTCCGTTGCTGACGAAATTCGTGGAATCAATCATCTAGG
>DASZSJ010000148.1:0-4115 GCA_035548675.1 Solirubrobacterales bacterium | reverse complement strand
GGCGCGCGCCCCAGCGCGGCTGCGCCGGTTCGGCCGCGAGCAGCGCCGACCAGGTCGTGGTCCCGATCGCGCCGTCGGCCGGCAGGCCGCGCGAAGCCTGGAAGGAGCGCACCGCGGCGTAGGTCTGCTTGCCGAAGACGCCGGTGACCGGGAGCTGGGGCTGGCCGGAGCCAACGAGGTGCTCCTGCGCCCAGACCACGAGGTCGCCGCGGCTGCCCCGCTTGAGCAGCGGGTGTTCGGCCATCGGCCGGTAGCCGACGAGCGGGTCGGCGGCGGTCGAGCCCAGCGCGCTCCAGCCGGACGCGGTCGTCTCCTGCCAGTCCCACCAGCTCGGCGCCAGGCCGTAGCTGGCGGCGAAGCGGCGGAAGCGAAGGATCTCGCCGGCCCGCGCGCCGCCGTAGGTCTGGCCGATCGGGTAGATCGGGTGACCCCAGAGCCGGTTGAACAGATAGGTGTGCTCGTAGACGGCGCGCACTGAGGTGCCGATCGCCCGCCAGTACATCTGCGGCTGGTTGAAGGTCGCCCCACCGGGGCCGAAGAAGACCGAGTAGGGGAAGGCCGGGTGGTAGTCCACGTAGGGAAAACCGGCGAGCGAAAGCGGGAAACCGTCGCCGATGCGGGCACGCAGGGTGCGGATGTAGCGTTCGGCCGAGGCGTAGCGGCCCTCGTAGTGGGCCTCGGCGTCGATGACGAGACAGTCAGCACCACGGCGCACCGCGGCCGCGCCGATCTTCGCCTCGGCGACCGGCCGCTGGCCGTAGACGAACTGCCAGGCGCAGACGTCGAGACCGCCGGCGTGCAGAGCGCCGACGAGGCCAGAGCTGAACTGTCCCCAGTAGTTCCCGGCGTCGCCCGACTTGATGTAGAGCGTGCCGATCCCGGCGCGCCTGGCGCGGGCGAGGATGCGGCCGACGCTGCCCCCCTCGGAGCGATCGACGTACCAGACCCACATCCCCTGGCGATCGAACGGCGTGCTCCCCGCGGCGCCGGCGACGGGGTCCACCGGATCCCCGGTTCCACCCGGGATTGCGCAGGCAGGGGCTGGCATGTACGCGATGAGCGCCATTGCGAAGAGGGTGAACGCGAAGAGCACTGGGCGGAACCCTGGCGCCGCAGACGAGCTGTTCTTCACGTCAACTGGGAACACGGTAACGGCCAATCGGCTGCGGGCAAAGAAACCGCCATACCATGCGCGTACCGAAACTGGCGCAGGGAATCTGCGGACCGCAGGCGCCCGAGTTTGGCGGATCCGGGTTGCTGCTGCAATATCCAACGATGGCCTCGCAAGCCGCCGCCCGCGCCGTCGTTTCCGCGGCCCTCGCTCACCTCCGCGATGGGCGCATCGACGTGCGCGAAGCGGGGCGCGAACGCAGCTTCGGCCCCGCCGATGCCGAGCTGCGAGCGACGCTCACCGTCAACGACCCGGCCGCCTGGCGCAGCGTCCTGCGCGGCAGCGCCGGCCTCGGCGAGGCCTACGTCGACGGTCTCTGGGAGGCCGACGACCTGGTCGCGCTCTTCCGCATCGCCGCCCGCGAGCTGCGTGACCCCGGCGGCCTGCGGGGCGCCGTCGCCAGGCCGCGCGGCTGGGCCCACCGCCTCGGCCGCCTGGTCCCCGACAACACCCGCAGCAGGGCGCGCCGGCACATCACCGCCCACTACGACCTCGGCAACGAGCTCTTCGCCTCCTTCCTCGACCGGCGCATGCTCTACTCGTGCGCTTACTTCCCCAGCCCGCAGGCCAGCCTGGAGGAGGCGCAGCTGGTCAAGCTCGACCGCATCTGTCGCGAGCTGCGCCTCGGCCCCGACAACCACCTGCTGGAGATCGGCAGCGGCTGGGGCGGGCTGGCGATCCACGCCGCCCGCGAGCGCGGCTGCCGGGTGACGACGACCACCATCTCCCGCGCCCAGCACGAGCTGGCCGGTCGCCGGGTCGCCGAAGCGGGCCTCGGTGACCGGGTCGCAGTGCTGGAAGCGGACTACCGTGACCTGCGCGGCAGCTACGACCGCCTGGTCTCGGTCGAGATGGTCGAGGCGGTGGGCTGGCAGCACTTCGAGGAGTACTTCCGCCGCTGCAGCGAGCTGCTTACGCCCGACGGCCTGATGCTGCTGCAGGCGATCACGATCGACGACCGCCTCTACGAGGCCGAGAAGGGCGCTCGCAGCTTCGCCAACACGCACGTCTTTCCCGGCGGCTGCCTGCCCTCGCGGCGGCTGATCGCCGACTGCGTCGCCCGCGTCACCGACATGCGCGAGGTCTGGATGGCGGACATCACCGCCCACTATCCGCCGACCCTCGCCAGCTGGCGCCGCCGCTTCCGCGCCGCCTGGGGGCGGTTGCGCGAGCGCGGCTACGACGAGCGCTTCCGCCGCCTCTGGGAGTTCTACCTCTGCTCCTCGGAGGCGGGCTTTCGCGAGCGCCGCATCGGCGACGTGCAGCTCCTCTTCGCCAAGCCGCGATACTTCGGCGCGTGATCGTCGAGCGGACCGAGAACCCGCAGTGGCTGTCCAACGCCTACCTGGTCGCCGACGGCGCCAGCGGCAAGGGGGTGCTGATCGACGGCAACGACGAGCTCGGGCCGTTGCTCGAGCGGGCCGAGCGCGAGGGGATCGAGATCACCCACATCCTCGTCACCCACCCGCACCCCGACCACGTCGCCGGCCTGGCCGCGGCACGCGAGAGGCTCGGCGGCGTGCGGATGGTCGCCCACGCCGAGGCGGCGGCGGCAATGGCCGACGAGGTCGCCGAGACGATCGGCGACGGGGAGAGACTCAGCACCGGCGGGCTGGAGATCGAAGCGATCTCCACGCCCGGTCACGCCGCCGGCCACGTCGCCTTCCTCGTCAACGGCAGCGACCTCTTCACCGCAGACGTCCTCTTCAAGGGCACGGTCGGCGGCACGATGGCCCCCGGTGCCAGCGGCTTCGAGGACCTCAGGGCCTCGGTGATGCGGCTGATGGAGCTGCCGCCAGGGACCGTCGTCCACCCCGGCCACCGCGAGCCGACGACGATCGGCGCCGAGTGGGAGGGCAACCCCTTCGTGCGGATCTGGCGCGGCGAGGAGGAGACCGGCGGCGAGGAGGTCACCGTCTGGGGCCGCCCGGCGACGTTGAAGCTCTGGGCACCCGACTACGACGGCGGCAACAAGGCCTGGATCGTCTTCGCCGACGACGGCACGGAGGCCATCGTCGGCGGTTCCCAGGTCGAACGAAATTGACGCATCCGACATTGACCACACCAGAGGTGGGTCAAAGTCGGATGCGCGCCTGGCTGACGAATTGCTGGTTCGCGCCGGCTAGCGAATCACCGCCTCCATCAGCAGCCAGCAGCCATCGGTATCGCTGGCGGGGGTGAAGTAACCGCCGAGGAAGAGCGGGGGCGTGTAGAGCAGGGTGTTGGGGCCGCCCGAAGAGCAGCGGATCATCGAGGTGATGCTGCCGCGGATGGCGAGCTGCTCGCCCTTCTTGATCTTCATCGTCACCGGGAAGGACTCGACGTTGTAGTCGCCTTCTTCTTCGGCCGATTCGACCTGGCCGCGGTACTCGATCCGCTGGCCGTAGCGCTTGGCGATCGCATCGGTGCCGTTGATCTTCTTCACCGCCATCAGGCGGAAGCTGCCACGGCCACCGGCGATCAGGCGGATCTTCTTGATCGTGCCCGTCTTCGGGGCGAGCTCGCCTCCGTTGGGGCGACCGTAAGCGTCGTTGAGGACCATCGTGCAGGGGGTGAGCGGGGCTTCGGGACCGCTGCAACTGAGTCCCGGCAGCGAGTTGGAGGGCTGCACCTTCGAGTTGAGCATGGCGCCGAACTTGACCGGTGCCTTGGCCTGGCCGGCGGCCGGGGCCACGGTCAGGGCGAGGCAGGCGACGGCAGCGAGCAGGCCGCTGCGGCGGGCGACCTTCTGGGCGGTGCGGTTGCGAGTCATTTGAGTCTCCTTTGAGTCGATTTGGCGGGGTGACTGCTCCATGCCCCGAGCTTCGCGCGCATCCGTCCGCCCTCCCAGACGCCCCAGGGGTGGACTCGCTCACCCCTATGCCAGGAGACGGGCAAGCTCGGCGCCCCTACCGGTTGCCGGGTCGCGCGATGCATTTGCCCACGGATTCGGTGGCAAATGCAT
>DASZSJ010000147.1:0-28694 GCA_035548675.1 Solirubrobacterales bacterium | reverse complement strand
GGGCGCGCTCATAGAGTGTCGCTAAGCGCATGCTGCGCATGCGCGTGCGACATCAATTCCACACCCCCGCGGGGTACCACAGGGTCCACCACCCTCCCGTCGGACCCGAGCAGCCGCTCAGGAGACAACCGGCGCCGCCGGCCGCGCCGCCTCCGGCAGGTGGCGCGGCTCGGCGCCGTCCTTCGGGGGGATCAGGCTCATCGCGTGCTCGGCCTTGGCGGTGATCGTCAGGCTCGGGTTGACGCCGGGGTTGGCGGGGATCGAGGCCCCGTCGGTGACGAGCAGGTTCTCGTAGCCGAAGACGCGGTTGGCGCCGTCGACGACGCCGCTCGCGGCGTCGGTGCCGATCACCGCGCCGCCGAGGATGTGGGCGGTCGTGGGGATGTTGCGCGCGGACTCGGTGATCGCGCTCTGGGCGACGCCGCCGGTGCGCTTCTCGAACCAGCGCGCCGCCCGCTCGGCGGCGGGGATGTAGGTCGGGTTGGGCCGGCCCGGGTCCTGTTCGGTCTGCAGGCGCACGCCGGCGCCGAAGAGCTTGCGCTTGGGCCGGAAGTGCATCGCCGCGTCCACGGTCTGCATCACCAGCAGGATCACCGTGCGCTGCGACCAGCGGTGCGGGACCAGCATCCGCACCGTGCGCAGCGGGTGGCGCAGGAGCGCCGCCAGCCACTTGATCGGCCGCGTCAACTTGGTGCCGGGGCCGGTCATCGCGGTGAAGGTCCCCGCCATCGCGTCGCCGGCGGTGCCGTAGGTGACGACCTCGATGTGGGTGTCGGGATCGGGGTAGATGCTCGAGGTGATCGCGACCGAGCGGCTGAAGTCGCGCTCGTCGTCGGGCGCCGTGACCGCCTGGATCGACTCCGAGTTGGTGCGGACGAGGTCGCCGAGGCGCTCGGAGAGGCGCGGCAGAGCACCGTTGTGGCGGCAGTTGGCGAGCAGGTTGTTGGTGCCGAGGGCGCCGGCGGCGACGATCACGCCGCGCGCCGTCTGGATACGTCGGCGCTTGCGCAGCAGCGAGCCGGAGCGCTCGCTCGAGACGACGTAGCCCTCCGAGCCATCGGCGGCGCCGAGCGGGCGGATCTCGGTCACCTGGCGCTCGGGCTGGATCTCGACCCCGAGCTTCTCGGCGAACCAGAGGTAGTTCTTCATCAGCGTGTTCTTGGCGCCGTGGCGGCAGCCCACCATGCAGCTGCCGCAGCGCATGCAGCCCGTCCGGCGCGGCCCCTCGCCGGCGAAGAAGGGATCGTCGACCTCGACCCCGGGCTCGTCGAAGAAGACGCCGACCCGGGTGTTGGTGAAGGTCTCGCCGACGCCGATCTCCTCGCCGTATTCCTGCAGCAGCCTGTCGGCCGGCCCGATGCCCTCGTACTCGACCACGCCGAGCATCCGTTCGGCGGTGTCGTAGTGAGGGGCGAGCTCGTCCTGCCAATCGCCGAGGTCCTTCCACTGCGGGTCCTCGAAGAAGGCGGGGCGGGCGCGGTAGAGGGTGTTGGCGTAGCCGAGGCTGCCGCCGCCGACGCCGCTGCCGGAGACGATGAAGACGTCCTTGAAGAAGGTCATCCGCATGACGCCGCGGAAGCCCAGCTTCGGCAGCCAGAAGTAGCGGCGCGGGTGCTTGAGGTTCGACTCGGCGAAGTCCTCGTCGCGGAAGCGGCTGCCGCACTCCAAGATCGCGACCCTGTAGCCCTTTTCGGCGAGGCGCAGGGCGGAGACGCTGCCGCCGAAGCCCGACCCAACCACCAGGTAGTCGTAGTCGTAGGTCACGGCGGCGATTTTGCCGGAGGCCTAAGCCTCGCCGGGCTCGAGCGGGCGGAAGTCCGAGGTGCGGGCGCCGCAGACGGGGCAGAACCAGTCTTTGGGAATGTCCTCGAAGGCGGTTCCAGGCGGGATGCCGCCGTCGGGATCGCCGATTGCGGGGTCGTAGATGAACCCACAGCTCTCGCAGATCCAAAGTGTTTGCTCGGTGGCGGTAGTCATGACAGGAAGGTTAGTGGGATCGGCTCACTCTTTGCTGAAGTCGACCGCGACGGGTTCGCGCTGAGAGGCGTCTTCGATCTCGAAGTACTCGCGTTTGGTGAAGCCGCCCTGGTTGGCGATGATCGAGCCCGGGAACTGTTCGATGTCGGTGTTGTAGGACTGCACGTTGGAGTTGTAGATCCGGCGTGAGGCCTGGATCTCGTCCTCGAGCTCGGAGAGGTTGCGGCTGAGCTGCTGGAAGTTCTCGGTGGCGCGCAGGGTGGGGTAGTTCTCGGCTACCGCGCGCACGTCGGCCAGCGCCTGGGTCAGTTTCTGCTCCGCCTTGGCGGTTTCCTCGACGCTTTCGGCCGCCATCGCCTCGGCCCGCGCCTGGGTGGTCTTCTCGAAGGTCTGGCTCTCGTGCTCGGCGTAGCCCTTGACCGTCTCGACCAGGTTGGGAACCAAGTCGTGACGGCGCTTCAGCTGCACGTCGATGCCGCTCCAGGACTCGTCAACACGGTTGCGCGCGGCGATGATCGAGTTGCGCTTGGCGATGTAGTAGAGGACCGCGATGACGATGATCGCGACCACCACGATGATGGCGATAGTCATGGGGCCATGCTACTTGGCCAGGCGGCCAACTGCATAGGATCGGGGCTCTATGAGCGCCAAGTCCGAAGCGGGGGAGTGGGCCGCGGTCGTGCGGCGCTACGGCGAGCGCCACGATCTCAAATATGAGCCCGTTGGCGGGATCAACCCCGTCGACGCGCCGGTGGCGCTCTGCGTCGGCGGCAGCAACCGCCTCACCGGCCAGCTCACGGAGGGCTTCTGGGGATCGTGCTGCGATGCGGACGAGAAGGAGGTGGGCGGCCTCTTCGGCAAGGCGATCCTGCCCGCGGCGCTGCTTGCCAAGGCGCACATGCCGGACCTCGCCCAGGTGGTCCCGGCCTTCAACGTCGAGTCGATCGAGGGGCACGAGGCCCTCACCCAGCGCTTCGCCCGCAAGGTCGAGTTCGAGTCGATCGACTTCAACAAGCGCTTCCTCGCCACGGTGCCGAGCGAGTACGACCCGGTGGCGCTGCGTGAGCTCTTCAGCCCCGGTTTCCTCGCCTGGACGACGACGATGACCGGCGAGGTCGATTTCGGCGTCAACGACCGCCAGCTCTGGTTCCTCTGGCACCTGCGGGAGCGCAGCGAGGCGGAGCTGGAGGCGGCGCTGAAAAACGCCGGTCGGCTATTCCGCCGCCTGCAGGCGGAGATGGAGGAGAGCGGCATCCACACCTACCGGCCGGGGCCGTGGCACGCGGGGCTCGAGCCCTTTCCGGACGCTGGACTTCAGGCGGGGTAGTCGGGGGTCGTCAGGCGGGATAGTCGGGGTCGCCGGGGAGGACGACCCGGTTCTCCTCGGCGGTACCGATCACCTTGGGCAGGATCGGCTCGACGGCGAGGTCGCGGTGGGCCGCGATCGCCTCGTCGGAGGTGCGATACGGCAGCAATGCCTCCAGTTGCTTGATCGTCGGGAAGGCAAGCACGAGCTCGCCCGCGGCCTGCGCCTCGAGGGCGCCCGCGGGCTCGAACCAGGCGGCGTCGGTGGTCTCGACCCCATCGGCGCGGGGTGGCGTGTGGGCGGGCGCGAGGGCGAGGAAGAAGTGGGCGTCGAAGCGGCGTGAGACGACCTCCGGGGTGATCCAGCGCGAGAAGAGGACCAGCTCCCCTTCGGCGGGCAGGGCGATCCCCGCCTCCTCCTCGAGCTCGCGCACCGCGCAGGCTTTGAAGCGAGCTTCGTCCCCGCCGTCGGCGTCGTCGACCGCGCCGCCCGGGAAGACCCAGACGCCGGGCATGAACTTCGCCTGCTCGCTGCGCCTCAGCAGCAGCACCTCGAGCGCCCTGTCGCCGTGCTTGCCACCGCGCCTGAGCAGGACCACGGAAGCCGCCGGCCGCGGCTCCGACGGCTCACCGAAATTCGGCGCCTCGGCGGGGCCCCGCTGTCGCTCCTCCATCGCTGGAGCCTACGCCGCTTCGGCGAGCGGGAGGGGGGCGGCGCTGGCGCAGGCGGCGCGGATCGAGTCGGCCGTGATCTCGAGCAGGCGGCGCAGGTCCGACTCGGAGATCGAGAGGGGCGGCATCAGCACGACGACGTCGCTGAGCGGGCGGACGATCGCGCCGCGCTCGCGTGCCTCGAGGGTGACGCGGTGGCCGATGCGCAGGGACGGGTCGTGTTCGCCGAGGTCGATGCCGGCCATGAAGCCACGGCCGCGCACTTCGGCCACCTCCGGCATCGTCTCGATCCCAGCCAGCAGTTCGCGCAGCAGGGCGATCTTCGGCTGCAGGCGCTCCAGGGTGCGCTCCTGCTCGAAGACGTCGAGGTTGGCGAGCGCGGCGGCGCAGGCGAGCGGGTTGCCGGTGTAGGTGTGGCCGTGGAAGAAGGTGCGGTACTCCTCCGGAGCGCCGAGGAAGCCCTCGTAGATGCGCTCGCTGGCCAGGGTCGCGGCGAGCGGCAGGTAGCCGCCGGTGAGGCCCTTGGCGACGCAGAGCAGGTCGGGGGAGACCGCCTCGTGCTCGCAGGCGAACATCTTGCCGGTGCGGCCGAAGCCGGTCGCGACCTCGTCGCAGATCAGCAGCACGCCGAAGCGGTTGCAGAGCTCGCGCACCGCGCGCAGGTAGCCGGGCGGGTGGGTGATCATGCCGGCCGCCCCCTGGACCAGCGGCTCGACGATCACCGCCGCGATCTCCTCTTCGTGGGAGGAGAGCACGCGCTCGAGGTCGGCGGCGTCGCCGGGCTCGGCGGCGAAGGTGTGGAAGAGCAGCGGCCGGTAGGTGGAGTGGAAGAGGTCGATGCCGCCGACGGCGACCGAGCCGATCGTGTCGCCATGGTAGGAGTCGCGCAGGTGGACGAAGGAGGTGCGGCGGCGATGCTGGCCGCCGCGCTGCTGCTGGAACTGGAAGGCCATCTTCAGCGCGATCTCAACCGCGGTCGAGCCCGACTCCGAGTAGAAGACGCGGTTGAGGCCCGGTGGGGCGAGCTCGACCAGGCGGGCGGCGAGCTCGGCGGCGCCGGGGTGGGCGAGGCCGAGCATCGTCGTGTGGGCGACCTTCTCCAGCTGGGTGGTGACGGCGGCGTCGAGGGCGGGGTGGCCATGCCCGTGGACCGTGCACCAGAGCGAGGAGACGCCGTCGATGTAGCGGCGCCCGTCGTTGGCCAGCAGGTGCGACCCGGCGCCTGCTTCGATCATCAGCGGCTCTTCCTCGCACCAGGCCTGCTGCTGAGTGAACGGGTGCCAAACGTGGTCCCGGTCGAGCTGCGCGTGGTCCACCAACGTCACCGGGGCCGAGCCTAGCCCCCGCCCCGGCCGGAACCCCCCGCTGACTTCGCGTTTATGGGCGCATACGGAGTCACAACCGCGAAGTCAGCGGGGAGGGGCGGGTGTGATTGTGGTCACACGAGCAAATATTCCGCTTGGGAAATAGTTGCGATTGTGCAAGCATTGTCGTCATGCAAGCGAGTGACATTGCAGCGATCGTCGAGGAGGTGGCCACTCCCGAGGTGAGCGAGGAGGCGCAGGCGACCGCGGCGCGGATCAGTGCCCTGTTGCGCCACCTCTTCCTCTATGACCGCGGCAACGTGCTGCGCGTGATCGAGGAGAGCGGCCTCTCGATGACCCAGTCGAAGGCGCTGCTCGAGCTCGGCGGCCTGGGTGAGGCCACGGAGGCCCGCCAGGTCAGCGAGCTGGCCGAGGCGCTCGGCGTCTCCGTGCCCTCGATGAGTCGCGCCGTCGACGGCCTCGTCCGCAAGCGGCTCGCCAGCCGCGTCGAGGACCGCGAGGATCGCCGCGTGCGGCGGGTCGCGATCACCGAGAAGGGCAAGCGGCTCGTCGAGACGCTCGCCGTCGTGCGGCAGGCGGGGATGGAGACCTTCGCTGCCAGCCTCACCGCGGCGCAGCGCCGCAAGCTCGACGCCGCCGTCGACTCGCTGATGGACCGCCCCGACATCGCCGAGGCATTCGAACACCTGAAGGAGGTAGGACCAGCTTGACCCGTTATCGCCATCTGATCACCGAGGACAACCGCAAGTGGTGGACGCTCGGAGCGATGTGCTTCGCGCTGTTCATGATCATGCTCGACAACACGGTGGTCAACGTCGCCCTGCCGTCGATCCAGCGCGACCTCAACGCCTCGATCTCCGGTCTGGAGTGGACGATCAACGGCTACACGCTCTCCTTCGCGGTGCTGCTGGCGACGGGCGGGCGGCTCGGTGACATCTTCGGCCGCCGCCGCATGTTCCTCTTCGGCGTCGTCATCTTCGCCCTCACCTCGGCGACCGCCGGCCTCGCCGCCAGCCAGACCGACCTGGTGATCAGCCGCGTCGTGCAGGGCGTCGGCGCGGCGCTGATGATGCCGGCGACGCTCTCGATCATCACCGACGCCTTCCCGGCCTCAGAGCGGGGCAAGGCGATGGGGATGTGGGCGGGGGTATCGGCCCTGGCACTCGCGGTCGGGCCGGTGGTCGGCGGCTTCCTCACCGAGCACGTCAGCTGGCGGGCGATCTTCTACCTCAACATCCCGGTTGCGGTTGGCGCGGTCACGGCCTCGCTCTTCGCCGTGCGCGAGTCGCGCGACCCGACCGTCGGCCGCGAGGTCGACTACGCCGGCGTGGCGGTGCTCACCGCGGGCCTGGCGGCCCTGATCCTGGCCCTGGTCGAGGGCAACGAATGGGGCTGGGGCTCGACCGAGATCGTCGCGCTGCTGATCGGCTCGGCGGTGGCCCTGGCCGCCTTCGTCGCGATCGAGCTGCGGGTCAAGGTGCCGATGGTCGAGTTCCACTTCTTCTCCGATCGCAACTTCCTCGGCGCGGTGGTGGTCGCCCTGATCGTCTCCTTCTCGATGCTCGGCGTCTTCTTCTTCCTCGCCCTCTACATGCAGGACATCCTGCGCTACTCGCCGCTGGAGGCGGGCGTTCGCTTCCTGCCCTCGACCCTGATGATCGTCGGCGTCGCCCCGATCGCGGGACGGCTGGCGGACCGCTGGGGCCCGCGCTGGCTGATCGCGGCGGGGTTGGGGATCGTCGCCGCCTCGCTCTACAGCTTCAGCGGCATCGCGGTCGACTCCAGCTACCTCGACCTGCTACCCGGCTTCATGCTGCTCGGCATCGGCATCGCGCTGACGATGTCGCCGATGACCAGCGCCGCGATGAACGCGGTCGCGGTCGAGAAGGCCGGCATCGCCTCGGGCGTGCTCTCGATGTTCCGCATGGTCGGCGGCAGCCTCGGCGTCGCCGTCACCGGCGCGATCTTCCAGGGCTCGGTCGGCGGCAGCTTCGCCGCGGCGACCCCGCAGCAGTTCGTCGACGCGCTTGGCCAGGCGATGGCGATCTGCGCCGCCTTCGCTGCCCTGGGTGCGGTCATCGGTGCGGTAGCGATTCGCTCCAAGCGCGACGCGCTGAGTGCCGAGGCGGCGGAGGCCGCGGTCAACCTCGGTGGCGAGGAGCTCGCCGGGCGCGAGGTCGTAGCGGCGGGTGAGACCGCCGGCTGAGTGGATTGGCTGAAAAGCTGCCGGCATGCTGATCCTGCTGCCGCCCTCGGAAGGCAAGGCGAAACCCGAGGGCAGCGAGCCGCTCGACCTCGGCTCGCTCGCCTTCGCCAAGCAGTTGGGCGAGAAGCGCGCGGAGCTGATTCGGGCCTTCGATCCGAAGTTGCTGCGAGCGCCGGCGGCGCCGGCGGCCGAGGTCTATACCGGCGTCCTCTACGGACGACTCGGCCTGGCGGGATTGACGCCGGCCGCGCGGCGTCGCGCGGCAAAGCGGGTGCTGATCGCCAGCATGCTCTGGGGCTTCGTGCGGCCCGAGGACCGGATTCCCCACTACAAGCTGCCGCCCTCGACCAAGCTCGACGGGATCGGTCCGCTGGCGGCCTGGTGGCGCGAGGCGCTGGCAGCGGCGATGCCCGACGAGGCGGGCGAGACGATCGTCGACATGCGCTCGGGCGCCTACGTCGCCGCCTGGAAGCCCAAGCGCGCGACCCTGCTGGCGGTGCGCGCCTTTCGCGAGGAGAACGGCGAGCGCGTGGCGGTCTCGCACATGGCGAAGGCGGTGCGCGGCGACGTGGCGCGGGCGCTGCTGCTCGCCAAGCGCGAGCCGAAGACGCCGGACGACGTGGCCGCAGTCGCGGCTGAAGCCGGCTTCAGGCTCGAGCTGACCCCGGCGAGCCTCGACGTACTCGTCTGATCTGGCCGCCGACGGGCCGAAAGCGTGTCTATATGTCACGTTTGAGGCCCGTCGGCGGGTAGGGGCGGCCAGGTTGCCGGTGCGGCCAGGTCGAGTGGGGGGAGGGTGTGGACCGGGGTGGCGGCGAGCGCCTCGATCGCCTCGCGGTTGGAGGCCTCGATTGCGCTGGGTTCCGCGGGCCAGGGGGTGAGCACAACCGCGGCGACGCTGAGCCCGGCGGCGCGGGAGGCCTCGACGGTGAGCAGCGTGTGGTTGATCGTGCCGAGACCGGGCGAGGCGGCGATGACAACGGGCAGTCCCAGGTCCACGGCGAGGTCGCGGACCAAGTATGGGGCGAGTTGTTCCCGGAAGGGGGGAACAACTCGCCCCACGAGTGGGACCAGCAGGCCGCCGACCCCCTCGCAGACGAGGGCGTCCGCTGTCCCGGCTGCGGCGCGGGCGGCTGAGCGCAGGCGCTCGGGGTCGATCTGCTCTCCGGCTGCCGCCGCCGCCAGATGTGGCGAGGCTGGTGGGCCATAGCGGTAAGGGGCAATCTCCTCGTCGCTCTGTTCCGAGCCCGAGGCACGGCGCAGCAGCGCGTGGTCGGTCTCGCCCGGCTCGTCGAGTCCGGTGACGGCGGGCTTGAAGACGGCGACGCGTTCGCCACGCGCCGCCAGGGTGCGCGCGAGCACCGCGGCGACCACGGTCTTGCCCACCTCGGTGCCGGTGCCGGTGACGAAGAAGCCGCGCAAGGCCTAGGCAGCGACCGCCTGAGGCGCGCCGGCGCCGGTGGCGATGCCGAGCTCGCGAGCCGCGGCGCCGACGGTCCGAGCGGCCTCCTCGAGCTCGGCGCGGCGGTGGGTCGACATCACCGTGAAGCGCAGCCGCGAGGTGCCGGCCGGCACGGTCGGCGGCCGGATGCCCTGGGCAAAGACGCCGCGCTCGAGGGCTCGCTCGCAGAGCGCCATCGTCGCCTCCGGGCGTCCCACTTCCACGGGGACGATCTGCGTGGCTCCGGTGCCGACAGCCAGCCCCTCGGCGGCCAGCGAGTCGCGCAGGGTGCGCGCGTTGGCGCTCAATTTCTCGACCCGCTCCGGCTGTGCCGCCAACAGCTCCATTGCGGCCTGCGCGGCGGCGACGGCCGGCGGTGCGGGTGCGGTCGAGAAGATGAAGGGCCGGGCCGTGTTGAGCAGGTAGTCGGTCGTCTCCCGGTCGGCGCAGACGTAGGCACCGTAGGAGCCGAGTGCCTTGCCGAGGGTCCCGATCACGACGTCGACCGCGTCGCTCAGGCCGGCGGCAGCAACCGAGCCCCGGCCGCCCGGCCCAAGCGTCCCCGTCGCGTGCGCCTCGTCGACCATCAGGCGGCAGCCATGGGCGGCGGCGAGTTGGACGAGCTCCGCCAGCGGCGCGAGGTGGCCGTCCATCGAGAAGACGCCGTCGGTGACGATCAGCGTCGCCCGCTCTCCCGCCCGGCGCAGGCCCCAGGCGAGGTGCTCGAGGTCGGCATGGCGGTAGACGAAGGTCTCGGCGCGGGAGAGGCGGCAGCCGTCGATGATGCTGGCGTGGTTGAGCTCGTCGGAGAAGACGACCTCTCCCCGGCCCGCCAGGGCGCCGATCGTGCCGGTGTTGGCGAGGTAGCCGGAGCCGAAGAGCAGCGCCGACTCGTAGCCCTTGAACTCCGCCAGGCGCCGCTCGAGGCGCTGGTGGGGCTGCATGTTGCCCGAGATCAAGCGCGAGGCCCCCGCGCCGGCGCCCCAGCGCATCGCCGCCTCCGCTGCTGCGTTGCGGACCCGTGGGTGGGCTGCCAGTCCGAGGTAGTCGTTGGAGCAGAGCAGCAGCACGTCGCGGCCGTCGAGGGTGACGCGCGGGCCCTGCCGCCCCTCGACCAAGCGCAAACGCCGGTGGAGCCCGCTCTCGCGAAGCTCCTCCAGCCGGTCTGCGAACTCGCTCATGCCGCGGGGCGGGCCGGGTACGGCGGCGGCTTCTTTGCCTTCTTGATCACCCGCAGTTGGGTCGAGGGATCCCAGAAGTTGGCCTCGTCCCGATGGTCGATCAATGCGTCCATCGGTGTCGCCGGGGTGTCGCCCGCGAGCCAGCCGTCGCGGTTGTCGGGACGGGGATTGGCGCCGTTGTCGGGCTGGCGGGCGACGTTGAGGCCGAGCTCCTCGAACATCGCCCGGTCGTCCTCGGGCTCGGCGCCGAGCGTGGTGAGGAAGTTGCCCATCATCACCCCGTTGAGGCCGGCCTTGACCGCCAGCGGCTGCAGGTCGCCGAGGTTCTCGACCCGGCCGCCGCAGAGCCGGAAGAGGGCGCCGGGGATGATCAGGCGGAAGATCGCCACCCACTTGACCACCTCCCAGGCGTCCATCAGCGGGCGCTCGCCGAACTTGGTGCCGGTGCGGGGATTGAGCAGGTTGATCGGCACCGAGGTCGGGTTGATCTCGGAGAGCTCGAAGGCCATCTCGACCCGCTGCTGGGGGCTCTCGCCGAGGTTGAGGATGCCGCCCACGCAGGTCTCCAGCCCCGCCTCCTTGACCGCCTGGATCGTGCGCAGCCGACCCTCGTAGCGAACCGTGGTCGAGACCTCCGGGTAGTAGGAGCGCGCCGACTCGACGTTGTGGTGGACGCGCTGGATGCCGGCCTCGCGCAGCTTCCTCGCCCGCTCCGCCGACATGTGCCCGATCGAGGCGCAGCGCTTGAGGTTGGTCTGCTCGGCGACCAGCTTCGCCCCCGCGAGGAT
Organism: Solirubrobacterales bacterium; assembly: GCA_035548675.1. Lineage (GTDB taxonomy): Bacteria > Actinomycetota > Thermoleophilia > Solirubrobacterales > 70-9 > VRUE01. Next base: position 17,799 of record DASZSJ010000147.1, on the reverse strand, counting down.
TTTCTCGAAGTCGCGCTTGGAGAGCCCCTGGCCCTGGGTGACCATGCAGAAGCGGTGGGCGCCGGCGGCCTCGGCTGCTTTCGCGTGTTCGAGGATCTGCTCCGGCTCCATCATCGCGTGCATCGGCGTGTCTGCCTCGGCGTAGCGCGACTGGGCGCAGAAGCCGCAGTCCTCGGCGCAGCCGCCCGACTTGGCGTTGACCAGCGAGCACATGTCGGTCGAGTCGCCGAAGTTCTCGCGCCGCACCGCCCAGGCGCGTTCGACCAGCTCGCCAATCTCGTCGTGTCCCGTCAGCTCGCCCAGCGCGAGCGCTTCCTCGAAGGGGATCAAGGGAGGCATTGGCGCAAGGCTAGGTATCCGCCCGGACGGGCTGCCATACCGCCAACTGCCGGGCTCCGCGGCGGACGTGCCTGACGTTGAGGGGCTCTGTGGACCCATAAAGTCAGGCGCGTGGGGATGGGGAGACGGAGGCGCAGGAGGATCGCGGTTGGGGTCATCGCTGGGCTGGCGGTGACGGCCTTTGCTTTCGGCGCGATGCTGAGCGATCGCGATGCTCCGCCGCCGCGGCCGAGCGTTGCCTCACTGCTTTCGGCGCGGCAACTGGCTGGCGAGCGGCTGGTCGCCGGTTTCGCCGGGACGACGGTGCCGGAGCGACTGCGACGGATGATCCGCCGCGGCGGCCTGGCCGGGGTAATCCTCTTCGAAGAAAACCTGCCGAGCCGCGCCGCTGTCCGGCGGCTCAGCGCCGAGATCCAGGCGATTCCCCGCCCGCCGCGGCTGCGCGACCCGCTCCTCGTCATGGTCGACCAGGAGGGCGGGCTGGTGAAGCGCCTCGACGGTCCCCCAACGCTCTCCGCCGCCCAGATGGGCGCCGCGGGCTCCCGGGTCAGCCGCGAGCAGGGTCGGGCCACAGCCGCGAGCCTGCGCCGTGCCGGGGTCAACGTCGACCTCGCCCCGGTCCTCGACGTCGCGCGCCCAGGTGGCACCATCGCCGAGACCGAACGCGGCTTCGGCCCCAGTGCGGCGGAGGTGAGCGCCACCGGCGTGGCCTTCGCCGAGGGCCTGCGCCGGGGCGGGGTCGTCGCCACGGCAAAGCACTTCCCCGGCCTCGGCGCGGCGAGCGAGAACACCGATTTCGCCGTGCAGCGCATCGACCTGTCCAGGCAGGAACTGCGCACCGTCGACGAGCGGCCCTTCCGCCACTTCATCGCAACGGGGGGCGCGATGGTGATGCTCAGCACCGCGATCTACCCCGCCTTCTCACCCCGCCCCGCGGCCTTCGCCAGGCCGATCGCCACGGGGGAGCTGCGCGGTCGGCTCGGCTTCAAGGGCATCTCGATCACGGACGCGCTCGAATCCGTCGCGGTGCGTGAGTTCGGCGGGCCGGCCGCAGCCGCGCGGGGTGCCGTCGAGGCGGGTACGGATCTCCTCCTCTTCGCCGACTACCGGGCCGCCGCGGTCGCCGGCGTAGCCCTCCTGCGCCGGCTGCGGCGCGTTCCCGCCTCACGCCGCGCCTTCGAGGACTCGGCGAGCCGCGTCCTGCGCCTCCGCCGCGCGTTTGCGCTCAGGGCCGATCCGTGAGGGCGATCGTCGTCTCGCCCCCCTGAGCCTCCGGTGCGGTGGAGTCGAAGGTCCGCGTCCGGTCGCGCCCCGAGCCCTTGGCCGCGTACATCGCCGCGTCGGCCCTGCCCAGCACCGACTCGTAGCTGAGCCGCTGGCCAACACCGAAGGTGGCGATGCCGATGCTGGCGGTGATCGGCGGCACCTCGGGATCGGCCGCGATCCGATCGCGGATCGCGGCGCCGATCTCCGCCGCAACCTCCTCGGCCTCGTCGAGCTCGCAGCGGGGCAGGACAACCGCGAACTCGTCCCCGCCGAGCCGAGCCAGCACGTCGGTCTCGCGGGCGCGGGCGCGCAGCGCCTCGGCGATCTCGGTCAGGACCCGGTCCCCGGCGGCGTGCCCAAGCGTGTCATTCACCTGCTTGAAGTGGTCGAGGTCGAGCATCAGCAGGGCGCCGGGCACCACGTAGCGGTGACTGCGGGCAAGCTCCGCGCGCAGGTCTTCCTCGAAGCGACGGCGGTTCTTGAGGCCGGTGAGCGGGTCGTGGCTCGCCTCGCGCGCCAGCTCGTGCATCCGTTCGCTGCGGCTCCAGACCAGTACCAGCGCCGCCAGCAGGCCCGCCAGCGCGAGGCCGACGATGACGATCATCACCGCCAGGTCGACGCCCGGACGGTTCGGGTCGTGCACCGCGAGCAGCCAGGTTCTGTCGGCGATGCGGATCGGCGTTATCGCCGATTCGTCGAGGGGGAGGTTGGGCCCGGCGACCCGCCTGCTGCGCTCGATCAGAGCGGCGTCGACTCGCTTCGGCAGCGCCGTGGTGGCGGCTGCGGCGAGGTCCGGCACCCGAAAGGCGCCGGCAGCGAAGCCGATCAGCGCCGCCCGCCGCTGCGCCTCCGTACGGGTCGGCGCCCGGTCGCGGAAGACCGGGCGGAAGACGTTGATCCCGGTGCCGCCGATCGGCAGCCGCATCGTCGGCGTGGCGGCCGGTCGAGCGTGGTCGCGCGCCTTGCGCAGCGAGGCACCGCGGAAGGCGTCGCTGCCGACGTCGTAGCCGATCGGCGGCGACACCGAGAGGCTTTTTGCCGCGACGTAGACGATCGGGAAGTAGTGAGCGCGACGCTGCGCTCGGCGCAGGTTGCCGAGCGGGCCGCGTTCGAGGATCGGGTAGCCGTGACTGCGTTCGAAGCTGGCTCGCTCGGAATCGGGGATCGAGCCGATGAAGGCGGTCGCGCTCAGCGCCCCCGGTCGCAGCAGTGAGCCGGCAACCACGTTGAACTCGTGGCGGCTGAAGCGGCCCTCGGCCTGGTAGAAGGCGGAGGCGCTGGCGAGCTGGCCGACCGAGAGCGCCGCGAGCGCTTCGGTCTGGTGCGCGGCGCGGATGGCGTCGTTGCGCTGCTGCGCCTCGAAGTTGTCGCGTTCGCGCGCGTGCACGACCAGCCCCAGCACGATCGAGCCGATCGCGATCGCCGCGGCGACGGCGAAGCCAAGCCAGAAACGGAAGCGCATCTTCTCCTTCTCGGCTGCGCTCGACCCCGCCTCAATCGACGGGCGCGTTTGCAAGCGACTCCCAGAGGTAGAGCGAGGCGAGGCTGCGGTGCGGTCGCCAGGGCTCGCCGATCTCGAGCACCCGCGTCGGCGCGGGCATCTCATCGAGGCCGTACTCGATCTGCACCGCCTTGCGGATGCCGAGGTCGCCGCCGGAGAGCACGTCGGGGCGTTCGAGGTGAAAGAGCAGGAACATCTCCGCCGTCCAGACGCCGAGGCCGCGCACGGCGACGATCTCCTCGATCACCTCCTCGTCGCTGAGGCGGTCGAGGCGGTCGAGCTCGAGCTCGCCGTCGATTACGTGGGTGGCGAGGTCGCGCACGTACTCGACCTTGCGCCCCGAGAGCCCGGCGCCGCGCAGGTCGGCTTCGTCGGCTTCGAGCAGCTGGGCGGGGGAAGGCGTGCTGCCGCCGAAGAGCTCGAGCACGCGGCCGTGGATCGTCCGCGCCGCCTTGGTCGAGAGCTGCTGGCCGACGATCGCGCGCAGCAGCGCTCCGTAGGCGTCGGCGGGGCGCTCCTCGCTGCGGCGCCGCAACCGCGTCGCGATGTCGATCTTGCCGACGCGCTCGATCAGCGCCGCCATCGTCGGGTCCGAGGCGGCGAGCTCGCGGCGCGCCCTCGCGCTCATCGTCCCTTCCAGACGGGCTTGCGCTTCTCGGCGAAGGCGGCGATGCCCTCGCGGAAGTCCTCCGAGGAGAAGCAGGACTCGCGCAGCGCGATCAGGCCCGCCTCCTGCTGCTCGCTCAGCACCGGCGAGGCCGTGAGCAGGTCGATCGCGCTCTTGTTGCCGCGCATCGAGAGCGGCGCGTTGGCGGCGATCTCGGCCGCCAGCTCGACCGCCGCCGACTCGAGCCGCTCGTCCGGGACGACCTCGTTGACGAGCCCGATCTCGGCGGCGCGCGCGGCCCCGTAATTGCGGCCGGTGAGGAAGAGCTCCTTGGTGCGGGCGAGGCCGATCGTGTTGAGGAACTTGCGCAGCCCGGTGTGGCCGTAGACGAGACCCAGTTTGACCGGCGGCATGCCCAGCTTCGCCGCGGCGGAGCAGATGCGCAGGTCGCAGGTGATCGCCAGCTCCAGCCCGCCGCCGATGCAGTGCCCGTTGATCGCGGCGACGGTCGGCCAGGGGTGGCCGCCGATCGCCTCCATCGCCGCATGGAAGGGGTGGGCGACGAGGGCCTCGGCGTCACGCTCGAAGGTCTCGGAGGGAATCGACGCGATGTCGTAGCCGGCCGAGAAGACGGGCGGCGCGCCGGTGATCAGCAGGCAGCGGGTCTCGATGCCCTGGTCGAGTCGCGGCAGGGTCTCGGCGATCGCGTCGAGGATCTCGTGGTCGAGCGCGTTGCGGCGCTCGGGGTTGGAGATGCGGAGCCGGACGACCGCCTCGGCCGGGGAGTCGAGCAGCAGCTTGCCGCCGGCGAGCCGCTCAGGTGCCATGCCGGTGCGCGCTCACTCGAGCACTACGAGGACGTCGCCTTCGCTGACCGACTGGCCCTCCTCGCAGCGAATCTCCTTGACGGTGCCGTCGTCTTCGGCCTCGACCGGGATCTCCATCTTCATCGACTCGAGGATCACGACCGTGTCGCCGTCCTCGACCGTGTCCCCGACCGCGACCTCGATTTTCCACACGTTTCCTGTGATGTGCGCCTCGATGTCTGCCATGGCGCGGGAGAATATCCGCCGTGCCCGACCTCGCCGTGATCGTCGCCGCCCGCAACGAGGCCGATCTGGTGGGGGAGACGGTGGCGGCGCTGCGCGCGACCTTTCCGGGAGCGGCGGTGTGGGTCGCCGACGACGCGTCGACCGACGGCACGTCCGAGCGGGCGCTGGCGAGCGGAGCGCGGGTCGTAAGCCGCGGCCGGGCGCACGGCAAGGGCGCCAACGTGACCGCGGCGGCGGAGGCGATGCTGAGCGAGGGAGAGCCGCCCGCGGTCGTCCTGCTCTGTGACGGGGATCTGGGCGAGTCGGCGGCGCGGTTGGAGCCGCTGGTGGGGGCGGTGCGGGCGGGGGAGTGCGACCTCGCCGTCGCCGCCTTCTCCACCCGCATCGGCGGCGGCTTCGGCCTCGCCCTCGGCTTCGCCCGCTGGGCGATCCGGCGGCTCTGCGGCTTCGAGGCGGCGGCGCCGATCTCCGGTCAGCGAGCGATGCGAGCCGAGGTCCTGCGCGCCGCCCTGCCCTTCGCCCGCGGCTACGGGATGGAGATCGGCATGACCGTCGATGCGGTGCGAGCTGGCTACCGCGTGGAGGAGTACGAGCTCGATCTCACGCATCGCGCCACCGGCCGCACCCCGGCCGGCTTCGCCCACCGGGCGCGGCAGTTGCTCGACTTCGCTCGTGCCTTCCGTGCGCGTCGCCAGCGGTGAAGTTCGTGTACCTCGCTTGACATAAGCACGAGCGGCAACCTAAGCTGCCGTGCCGTCGTGGCAGGCGCCAACCCCCAGCGGCAGCCCGAGTCGGACCCCGACCAGAGCGACGAGTCGCGCGAGCGTCTGATCGCGGCTGCGTCGAAGGCGGCGGCCGAACACGGGTATCGCGAGGTCACCGTGGAGCGGATCGTCCGCTACGCCGGGGTTCCCGCCACTGCTTTCCACGCCTACTTCACCAGCCCGGAACAGGCGATGCTGGCTGCCTTCGACGACTTCCTGGAAGGCATCTGGACCGAGGTGGAGGAGGCCTGCGAAGTGCACCGGCAGTGGCCGCAGAAGGTCAAGGCGGCGATCGGGGGCGTGCTCGCCGCGCTGATGGAAGCGAGCGGCCTGGCGCGCGCCTTCATGGTCGAAGCGGGGACCGCGAGCCTCGCCGCGACAGAGCGCATGCTCAGCGTCGTCGACGACTTCGCCACGGTCCTGCGGCGTGGCCGCGAGATCTACCCGAGCGCCGCGGCCCTGCCTGAGCCGACCGAGCGCGCCCTGGTCGGAGGGGTCGCCTCGATCGTCTCCGCCCACCTGCTGGCGGAGAACGCGCGGGCGCTGGCGGAGCTGGAGTCACAGCTGGTTGAGATCCTGCTCACGCCCTATATCGGCGCCGACGAAGCGCGGCGGGTGGCGTCCTGAAACGCTAGGAAGCGGGCCGGAAGGGCGCCACGGCCAGCCTCGCCAGCTCCGGCGCCAGGCGCGGCAGGGCCACCCGCCGCCCGTGCGCGATCTCATGCTGGATCGCCGCCCAGATGCCGCTGGCGATCGCCGCCAGCACCATTGGCGACAGGGGCTGGCCCGCCTGTGCGGGGGCCATCTTCGGGCTGAGGTAGTAAGTGAAGCTGTCGAGCGTGGCGTCGGCCTGGTCGAGGGCGGCCGGCCCGGCGGTCGGCAGCTCGAAGAAGGCGAGGCGGGCGAAGAGCTCGTTGGTGGCGATGTGCTCGAGCAGCGCCCTGAGGCCGGCGCCGATGCCCTCGGCCCAGTCTGGCTCGGCGTCAAACGCCCCCGCTGCCTCGCCCAGGGCCTCGCCACCGAGGGCGCCAAAGGCGGCGAGGAAGGCCTCGCGCTTGCTGGAGAAGTTCTCGTAGAAGGTCTGGTTCGAGGTGCCCGCGGCGGCGGAGATGGCGGGGATGCTGAGCGTCTCGTAGCCCCTCTCGACCACGACCCGCGCGGCAGCGCGGACGATGCGTTCGCGTTGGCTGAGGCGGCGGCGGCTGAGGCGACTGTCGGGCGGCTCCTCCCAGCCCGGCGCGTCGTCGCCGGCCTCCTCGTCAGCGGGAGGGCGGGGCGGGCGCTCGGCGGCCCCGATCGCTTTGCGGGTCACCTCGCTGTCCGGCCGGCCGTAGCTCAGCGCCCACTCGGTCAGCGGCTCGACCAGGCCGGGGAGCTTCTCGGCCTCGCCGGTGCGCAGCTCGCGGTAGGTGACGCCGCGGATCCCGGCGACGATCGCCCGCACCGTGAGCGGCGAGACCTCGCGCGGCATGCCCGAGTGGTCGAAGCTTTGCTGGATCAGCAGCTCGAAGTCGCGCGAGGCGCGCTCGCGGTGCTCGACGCCGTCGGCGCCGAGGGTGAGCGACTCGACCGCGACCAGCGAGGCGGCCGGTTGCTCGTTGGCGGCCAGCGCCATGAAGGTCGAGAGGCCGGCGGTCAGCTTCTGGCGGAAGTCCCCGGGTTGCCGGTAAGCCTCGCCAACCTGGCGGCTGACCTCGGCGACGATCTCGTCGAAGGTGGAGAGGAAGCACTCCTTCTTGCTGGGGAAGTGCTGGTAGAAGGTGCTCTTTGAGACCCCGGCCAGGCCGACCAGCTCGCGCAGGGTGGTGCCGGCAAAGCCGTGGCGGGCGACCGCCTCGACCATCGCGCCCTCGAGGCGGCCTCTCTGGTGGCGTGCCACAGCCTCCGGAGCCATCCCGCTGGGTCCCCCGCTGAGGCGGGGAAAGAGCGGCTCAGTCGATGCCGATTCCGGCGCCATTCCCGCCGCAACCATAGCCCGTGCTTTACAGCGGCTCGTGTACCAGAATTGACGAAAACTGATGAGGCTTCCGCCATTCTGGATACCAATTTTTGGGGTTAAAGGCTATTTCAGATCCTTGCCTAAGTAGCCTGAAATCAGCTTACAAAGGCCGCTTCCTCTCCGATACCGATTTTTACAACTTTCCAGTACCCCTCTTGACAGAAACTGGCACATCTGTCTAAAGTCCACCTCGTCCGCACGGGTTGCGGGCAGGGACTGAAACCGACCGGGCCAGGGGCCCGAGCCCTCCAAGCACCACCGGAGGGCCGGGAAGAGGGCCGGTCAGGACAACAAGGAGAGAGCTACGTGAGACGCCACGCGAAGGCACCGGACGCGGGATCCACCTCGGGCAGGGGCAGCCGTTCCGGCTCCGTCCGCCGTGTTTTTGCCACGCGTGGTGTCTCCGGCGCCGCTCACTGGAGTGGTGCGCCCTCTCGCGCCCTCATCCTCGTCGCTGCCTTCGCTCTGGCACTGATCCTGGCTCCACAGGCGTTTGCCGCCAAGAAGGTCAGCTCGTGGTTCCCGCTCGACAATGTCTCGGGGACGACTGGCGATCGCTTCAACACACCACGCGATGTCGCCGTCAACTACACCGGAAACGGTGGGGTTTCGACTGGCACGATCTACGTCGCCGACACCAACAACAACCGCGTCTCGCGCTTCAGCGCGTCCGGCGTCTTCCAGCGCGCCTGGGGCGTCGATGTCGTCGACGGGGTTGCCTCCCCCGGTGCCGCAGGCGATACCGGCACCGGAGCCGCCGCCCGTTTCGAGATCTGCACCGTGGCCTCCCAGTGCAAGGCCGGCATCGCCGGCTCCGGCAACGCCGCCGACAATTTCCGCAACGGCCAGCTCAACAGCCCGACCGGCGTCGCCGTCGACCAGGACACCGGCAATGTCTACGTTGCCGATCGCAACAACAACCGCCTCAACGAGTACGACGCGGACGGCACCTTCATCCGCTCCTGGGGAGGCGATGTGGACGCGACCGTCGCCGACACCGGTTACGAGATCTGCCCCGCGGCCGATATCTGCAAGGTCGGCACCACCGGCACCGCGGTCGGCCAATGGGGGCCCGGCAATCCTCAGTGGCGCCTCGACGTCAGCCCTCCCGATGGCAACCCCGCCACCGGGATGGTCATCGCCGCCGACCCTGGCAACAGCTCTACTACCGGCAAGCGCCTGCTGCACTTCGACCTCGACGGCCAAAACCCCGCCGCGATCGGCAGCCCCGCCGGTGGGCAGTTCCCAAGCACTGGAAACCCCCTCTACGTCGCAGTGGACTCCCGTGGCATCGTCTACGCAACAAATGGATCAACCACTGTCGTCCGCTACAACACTTCCGGTCCTACTCCCGGATTTCTCCCCAACATCACGAATGTCGCGGGTGGCGGCCCGCTTGTCGGCTCTTCAACCACCGGCCTGGAGGTCGATCCCGATTCAGATGGCCTGGGTGCTGCCGATCGCGACCTCCTCTATGTGAGTCGCGGCACGGCCGGAGTGCAGGAGCTCGACGTCGCCGTTGAGCCGGTTTCCACCACCGCTCTCTATCTCGAAGGCTCTGGCATCAGCCCGTTGAGCATTGCCTTCAACCCCGTGTCCCCGAGCAAGCTCCTCCTCTCTGCAACCAACCGCGTCTTCGTCGCCGACGACGTTGGGGCGACGGGTGCGCCGACGGTGACCTTCCTGCCGGTGACCAATCTCGCCGCGCACGGTTTCACCCTCAACGCGGAAATCAACCCCCAGGGCTTTCCGACCACCTACCGGTTCCAATACTCGAGCGATGGCGTTTCCTGGACCAACGTCACGGCCGACCAGAGTGTCGGAGAAGGCCTGGCCTCGGTCGCCATCGATGACGACGTCAGTGGCCTCCAGGCCAATTTCCCCTACCAGTATCGGGTGCTCGTCACGCGTGGCTTCGGCAACGGCCAGACCACGGTTCCAGGAGGTACGGTCACCACCGCGCTCGCGCCGCCCGAGGTCCTGCCGCTGACAGCCTCGAAGGTCACCGCCGAATCGGCGATCCTCAACGCAGGGGTCAACCCCCAGAACTCCGCCACCACCTACCGGTTCGAGTACGGCTCGCAGGGCCCCTGCGACGCCAATCCCTGCACCAGCGTGCCGGTGCTTGCCGACCCCGCGCTGAGCGCTGGCTCCGGCGGCACGCCGGTAACGGTCAGCCGCAAGATCGAAGGCCTGCAGCCCGCCACCGTCTACCACTTCCGGCTCGTCGCCTCCAACGCCGCCGGCTCGACCTTGGGACTGAGTCGCACCTTCCTCACCCGAAACAGCGAGAACCCTCCCCCCGACCTGCCCGACGACAGGGGATACGAGATGGTCAGCCCGCTGGAAAAGAACGGCAGCGACATCTACAACGACAGCGATTTCGGCCTGACCCAGGCCTCCGCCGATGGCAGCACCCTCGCCTACCGGACGCATGTCGCCTCGGCGTTCGCGGGTGCCGGCGGGTCGTTCGACAACCAGTACCTCGCCAGGCGCGACGCCGAGGGTTGGACGACGGAAGGCCTCAACCCTCCAGTTGACGTCAGCCCCGTCAGCGGCGCCGGCGTCATCTTCCAATGGTTCTCGGGCGATCTCTCCAAGGCGGTGTTCAAAGTCAACGGTCGCGTCGGCACCAACGCTCCTGGGCCGGTCAACGACTTCATCAGGGACAACGACACCGGCACCTACAGTCTGCTCACCGACAGTCTCGTCCCCTTCACCGACGACGCCCACCTCAACCCTGCTCTCCAGGACGTCGCTGAGATCGGCGTCTTCGCCGGCGCCTCCGATGACGGTCGCCACGTCTTCTTCGGCGACAAGCGCAGGCTGACCCCCGACGCGCCGCCCGAGTCATCCACCCAGCGCAACGTCTACGAGTGGGTCGAGGGGTCGCCCCCGACCCTGCGTCTCGCCAGCGTCCTTCCCGGTGCCGCGGGCGCCGCGGCCGGTCGCACCTTTGTCGGTGGGCGCTACGGGGTCGGCAATGAGCAAGGCTTCCCCGGTGAGGGGGCGGTGTCGGCCGACGGCACGAAGGTCTTCTTCACGGTTGCCGCTCCCTCGACGAGCAGCACAACCGGCAGCCTCTACCTCCGCGATAGCGGTGCCTCGACAGTCGAGATCTCCGCCAGCGAGGGTCCCGGCGCCAGTGGAGACGCGACATTCCTGGCCGCCAATCCGACCGCGACGGTCGCTCTCTTCAGCAGCGCCTCGAAGCTGACCCCGGCCTCCGTCGCCACCGCCTCGAAACCCGACCTGTATCTCTGGGACGCCTCGGCGCCGGTTGGCAGTCGGCTGACCGACCTGACCACCGGCGATCCGGGCGGCGCCGGCGTTCTCGGCATCGCCGGCTCCAGCACGGACCTCGGCAGCGTCTACTTCGTCGCCACCGGAGTCCTCGCGCCTGGCGCCACGGCTGCTCAGCCGAACCTCTACCTCTGGCGCAAAGGCGAGTCGATCGGGTTCCTAGGGACACTCGATGGCACCCTCGTCAACGGCTCCGCGGCCGACGCGGGGGTCTGGTCCACTCTCACCGGACGCGGAAGTGATTTCAAAACCTTTGGCCTGTTCAGGAACTACCGCCAGGCCCGCGTCACCCCGGACGGCCAATCGCTGCTCTTCCTCTCGCAGGCCCGGCTGACCGACTACGACAACAGCGGTCGCCGTCAGGTCTACCTCTACGACGTCTCGACCGGCGACGTCAGCTGCGTCTCCTGCAATCCGCAGGCCCCGTCATCGACCGCTGGTGCCCAGCTCTTCTCGTACAAGGACGGCACGGTGCAGGAAGTGTCCACTCATCTGCCGCGGAACCTCTCACCCGACGGCAGCCGTGCCTTCTTCGAGAGCTCGGAGGCTCTTGTCACAGGCGATACGAACGGCACGGTGGATGTCTATGAGTGGCAGCGCAACGGCACCGGCTCATGTGAGGACGAAAGCCAGAACGGCGGCTGCCTCTCGTTGATCTCCAGCGGCCAGAGCGCCAATCCGTCCAGGTTCATGGACGCCAGCGTGTCGGGGAACGACGCGTTCTTCACGACCGCTCAGCGCCTCGATCCCTATCGCGACTTGGACGACGCCTACGACGCCTACGATGCGCGTGTCGGCGGCGGGTTTCCTCCGCCGCCTGCCCTGCCCCCCTGTGAGGGCGACGCCTGCCTGTCGGCAGTGGTCGTCCCCGACGACCCCACGCCCGCCAGCTCCAGCTTCTCCGGGGCGGGCAACCAGGCACCGGCGCGGAAGGGCTGCGCCAAAGGCAAGGTCCGCAAGGGCGGCAAGTGCGTCAAGCACAAGGGCAAGACCGGCAAGCGCAAGTGCGTCAAGCACAAGGGCAAGACCGGCAAGGGAAAGAGCAAGCGAGCCAACCACAATGGGAGGGCAGGCCGATGAGCGCAGTCAGGAACCGAATCGGCGGAGGCGGCCTGGAGCTTATGTTCGTAATCGTCGCCGCGATGCTGTTCGCCGCCGCCCCGGCGCGAGCCGGTGACTTCAGCTTCGTCCCCGGCAGCGTCGATGGCGGCGTCTTCACCACAGGGGGCGCCGCCTATACCCAGGCCGGCGGTCACCCCGACGAGGGCTCGGTCAACTTCGAGCTCACCCGCGAACCCAACGGCTTCAATGGCGGCGGCGGCGCCCCATCCTTCGTCCCTGGAGGGGCACTGCGCAACGTGACTGCGGACATACCGCCGGGCCTGATCGGCAATCCCTCGGCGGTGCCGGTATGCGACAACCTCACCCTGGTGTCCAAACACCTCTGTCCGGCCGATACCCAGGTCGGGATCGCGACGGTTCTCACCGGCAGCATCATCAGCGGTGAGTGCTGTGCCCCCTTTGCCACGCCGGTCTATGCGGTCAAACCGTCCTACGGCGTAGCGGCGCTCTTCGCCTTCGCGATCATCAGCAATGTCGTCACTCTCAACGGTGGGATCAGGAGCGACGGCGACTACGGTGTCACGATCGAGGTCAAGAACGCCTCGCAGGCACTCGTAGTCGGCGGCAGCAAGGTCACCTTCTGGGGCAATCCCGCCGATCCATCCCACGATGGCGAACGATTCGGGCCGGGCTGCGACTCGGGCTGCCCGTCCAGCATCCAGCCCAGGGCATTCCTCACCAACCCGACCACCTGTACGGCACCGGGCGAAGGACTGAGCACCGGCGTCACCGTCGAGGCATGGGACGGGCGAAAGATCTCCGACAGCTTCATTAGTCACGAACCGCCGGGCTATCCGACCGCCCCGGCGCTCTGGGGCCCGCCCATCGGGCCCACCGACTGCGACGTGGTCCCCTTCAATCCGCGGATCAAGGCGCAGACCACCACCGACCACGCCAAGACCGCGTCCGGGCTCGATTTCGAGCTCGAGTTCCCGACCGACGGGCTGTCCAACCCGAGCGGCATCTCCCAGTCGCAGCCCAAGAAGACCGTCGTCAGGCTGCCTGAGGGCGTCACCATCAACCCGGCTTCGGCGGAGGGGCTCGGCGTTTGCACCCCGGCCGACTACGCTCGCGAGAAGGTCGCCACCGTCCAGGGCGACGGGTGCCCGAACGGCTCCCGCCTCGGCACGGTGGCGATCGACACCCCGCTGCTCGGGGAGCAGCTCACGGGCTCGCTCTACCTCGCTCAGCAGGACGACCCAAGCACGAGCACACCCGGTGCCGAGAACCCCTTCGACTCCCTCCTCGCGCTCTACATCGTCGCCAAGATCCCCGACCGCGGAGTCATCGTCAAGCTCGCCGGCAAGGTCGAGCCCGACCCCAAGACGGGCCAGCTGGTGACGACGTTCGACGACCTGCCGCAGCTTCCCTTCAGTCGCTTCAAGCTGCACTTCCGCGAAGGTCAGCGGGCGCCGCTGGTCTCACCTCCGGCCTGCGGCACCTACACCACCGAGGCCGAATTCGTGCCCTGGTCGGCGGCCGACCCCGACAACCCGACGCGGCAAGAGGTGAAGACGGCGACAGCCAAATTCCAGGTGACGCATGGGGTCAGCAACGATCCCTGCCCCAGCGGCGGCCTGCCTCCCTTCCACCCGGGCCTGATCGCAGGCTCGATCAACAACCGAGCGGGCTCCTTCTCGCCCTTCAACGTGCGCCTGACGAGAAGCGACGGCGAACAGGAGTTCACCCACTTCTCGATCAAGCTGCCGCCGGGCATCGTCGGCAAGCTCGCCGGCATCCCCTTCTGCCCGGATGCCGCGATCGAGGCGGCCAAGGCAAAGACGGGGGCTGGGGAGCTGGCAAGCCCCTCCTGTCCGGCCGCGAGTCAGGTCGGCCGCACCCTGGTCGGCGCCGGCGTCGGCTCGGTCCAGACCTACGTTGGAGGCAAGGTCTACCTCGCCGGCCCCTACCACGGCTCGGCCCTCTCGATAGCCGCGATCACCGCGGCCAAGGTAGGCCCCTTCGACGTCGGCACCGTGGTCGTCCGCGAGGCCTTGAAGATCGACCCAGAGACCGCTGAAGTCTTCGTCGACGCCACCGGCTCCGATCCCCTGCCCCACATCATCGACGGGATCACCACGCACCTGCGCGACATCCGCGTCTATGTCGACCGCAACCAGTTTGTCCTCAATCCAACCGACTGCACCCCGACCTCGACCGCCAGCACCGTCCTGGGCTCCGGCCTCGACTTCGCCAGCGCAGTCGATGACAACCCGATCACGGTCAGCTCACCGTTTCAAGCCGCCGACTGCGCCGCCCTGCCCTTCAAGCCGAAGCTCACCCTGAGCCTCAAGGGCGGCACCAGGCGCGGTGCCCACCCGGCGCTGAAGGCCTTCCTGCGCATGAACGGGATCGGTGAAGCCGGTGTGGGGAGGGCCCAGGTGACCCTGCCCAAGTCGGAGTTCATCGAGAACGCCCACTTCAAGACGATCTGCACCCGCGTGCAGTTCAAAGAAGCGGGCGGCAACGGCGAAGCCTGCCCGGCGGGCTCTATCTACGGCTTTGCCCGGGCCAAGACGCCACTGCTGGACAAGCCCCTGGAAGGCCCGATCTTCCTGCGCTCCTCCGAACACCAGCTGCCCGATGTGGTCGCCTCGCTGCGGGGCCAGGAGATCAACGTGCACCTGGTCGGCCATGTCGATTCGGTCAAGGGGCGGCTGCGCAACACCTTCGAAACGGTCCCAGATGCCCCCGTGGAATGGGCCTCCTTCTCCTTCCAGGGAGCCAAGAAGGGCCTCTTCGTCAACTCGACCAACCTCTGCCGCCGCAAGAACCGGGCCGACGTGCGCTTCACCGGCCAAAACGGCAAGCTCCACAACTACCGGCCCGCCGTCAAGGCCGCCTGCGGGAAGAAGCACAAGCACCCCCGTCACAAGAGGGCCGCGCGTTGAGGCGCGCGGCCCTCTAGGCGGTGGGAAGGCGCGGGCGGGCGGGGGCGCTCTGCGCGCTTCTCGTGCTTGCGTGCGCGGGGGCAGCCCTCGCCGCCACCGTGCAATCCGAAGGCCTACGGATTACCGCCCTCGCCCAGGTCAAGCCCTACAAGCTGCCGAGAAAGAAGCCGGCCCCGATCGCCGTCTTCGTCGCCGGACATCTGGAGAAGGTGGGCGGCGGCATCCCCCCGCAGCTGCGCAGGCTGCGGATCGAGGTCAACCGCAGGGGTCTTCTTCAGTCAAAGGGCCTCCCCGTCTGTCACGTGCAGCGCATCCAGCCCGCCACCACCTCAAGGGCGATATCCCAGTGCTCAGACGCGGTGATCGGCTCGGGTCAGTTCTGGGGCAGCATCGTCCTTCCCGACCAGGGCGCCTACCGCACCCAGGGAAGGCTCCTGATCTTCAACGGGAGAGAGGGCAAGCGCCCTTTGATCCTCGCTCACATCTTCACCTCCCATCCCTTCAATTCCTCTTTTGTCATCCCCTTCACCATCAAGCGCATAAGCAAGGGCCCCTACGGCACCGAGCTATCTGCCTCCCTCCCCCAAGCGCTCGGTGACTGGGGCTACCTGGACCGGATCAAGCTCACCCTGAAGCGCAAATACACCTACCGGGGCCAACAGCTCTCCTACTTCAACGCCGCCTGCCCGGCCCCCGGGCGCTCCAAGCGCGCCAGCTTCCCGCTCGCCTACGCGGAGTTCAGCTTCGCCGGGAAACGCCCGCTCGGGCTCACCGTCAACAAGACCTGTGGGGTAAAGGAATGAGAAGAAGCACGATAGTCACGACCGTGCTGCTCTGCGCGCTCGTCATGGCCCAGGTGGCCCACGCCGACTATGACCCGCTCGCCTCGGGGCAGACCAAGCTCCTCCTCGACAAGCGCTTCTCGCGCTTCCTCGGGCAGGCGGGGGTCAAGCTCACCGCGTCCGGTGGCGCCAAGCGCAAGGCAAGGACGATCGCCCTGCCCGTCTCGGGCGGCCGCATCGACCCCAGCACCGGCAAGGGCGAGGTCGAGCACCAGGGCACGCTCACCTTCGAGACCAAGCGCAAGCGGGTCCCCCTGCGCCTGATCACGGTCAAGACCAAGCACCAGCCCCTCGTCGCCAAGGTCGGAGGCTCTCAGCTCAAGGTCGCCACCTCCTCGCGGATCTCCTCTGCGCGCCATGGTTTCAGCGCGAAGTTCGTTGCGCCCAAGCTGAGGCTGACGGCAAAGGCCGCGACCCGGCTCAACAAGAAGCTGCGGCCCAAGCTCCCTTTCGAGGCCAGCCAGCCGCTCGGCAAGCTCGTCTCGACGCCCCAATCGCGCCTCGTCACCATCCTCGACCAGGGCCGAGCCACCCTCGTCTTCGATCCCGCCTTCCTCGCCAAGCTCGACTCCCGCTTCGTCTCGCTCAACCCGATCTTCCCCGCCGAACACTCAGGAGCCACCTTCACCCTTCCGGTCGCCGCCGGCGGCGCGATCGCCCCCAGCGGCGCGGAAGGGACCTTTCGCAGCGGCGGCGCGCTCGAATTCCTCCAACTGGGGGCCGGTCAGGTCTTCTGGCAGGAACTGTGGCTCGACCTCGGCGTCCGCTCTGACTCCGCCGAGGTGGACGTCGAGCCCATTCCCGCTTTCCCTGGCAAGATGGGTCGGGTGGGGGTGCTCGACTACGGGCTCACCGCGGTGGCGACGGACTCCACCGCCCGCACGATCTCCATCTCCGGGGCGCCCCTCACCCTCTCCGCCGGCGCTGCAGCCACCTTCAACGAAGCCTTCGCCCAGGGTGAAGCGCCAGCCTTCGCCGCCGGGGAAGCGGTGGGCGTGCTGAGCTTCACGGTGCAGGGACAGTAGGCGCTTGACAGACTAAATACTGATCTTTACATTATGTACCGCTGTTGACAGACAGCGGAGAGAGCGCCATGGGCGGGGACGCTGGAAACCAGGTGGGGGCTGCCACGAACGGAAACGGCGAGTGGCGGCCCCCGCGTGGCCGCCACCGGGTGCCCGAGTTCGTGGTGGCGGAGAACCAGCGGCAGCGGCTGCTGGCTGGAGCCGCCACGGCGATGGCGGAGCACGGTTACGCGCAGATGTCGGTTGCCCACATAATCGCCGCGGCCGGGGTCTCGCGGACGACCTTCTACAAGAACTTCGACAACAAAATCGGGTGCGTGGTTGCCGCCCACGATGCCGCCTTCGCGCGGCTGATGGCGCAGGTCCTCAGGGCTTGCGGCGCCGAGCGCAAGTGGGTCGACAAAGTGGTTGCTGGCCTCGACGCCGCGCTGGAGTTCGCGGCGCACGAGCCGGAGGCGGCGCGACTCTTGGTGCTCGATGCCGTTGGAGCCGAGCCGGTGCTCGTCTCACGCGTCATCACCTCCGACGAATACCTCGTTGGCCTGCTGCGCGCCGGCCGCGACCACCATCCCGAGATGGGCTCGCTGCCGGCGCTGACCGAGCGGGCGATGATCAGTGGCGCCGCCTCGATCGTCGGTTCGCGGCTTCTTGCCGGCGAAGCCGACCGGCTCCCGCAGCTGCGGCCGCAGCTGGCGCAGCTGATCCTGATGCCTTACGTGGGCGCAGAAGAGGCGCGCCGCATAGCCGCCTGAGGGCAGTGGCTCGGTTCGAATCGCCCTAGGCCAGTCGATTCGACAGAACCCCACGAGCACAACAGAACCCCACGAGCAAAGGGCGAGCGAGCTTGCGAGCCCTGTGGCGCCTGAGCCGCACCTCGGAGGAGCCCGCGCTGCCCTGCGATCGATCGACCCACCTATACGGTGGCAAATCGATCGCAGGGCAAAAAGCGCGGGAGACCCATTTAGAGCGGGAAGCTCTGAGCGGCGCGGCCCAAGAACACGATCGCGAAGCTGGTCGATCTCCCTTGCGGGAGTTGTCAAGCTGATCCGCTACCCATCGTCGGCCGCCCCTGGGTACTGCTCGCACAC
>DASZSJ010000146.1:0-9892 GCA_035548675.1 Solirubrobacterales bacterium | reverse complement strand
CTCCCTTCCTCCCTGTCTGTACGTTCTCACAAACACGCTCAAGCGGCGTGCAGACCGCTCTTCGGCAGCACCCGCTGCAGCGGCCGTGGCAGCCACCAGACCCGCTCGCCGATCAGCAGCATCAGCGCCGGCAGCAAGACGATCCGGACCACGGTGGCGTCGAGGACGACGGCGACGGTGAGCCCGGTGCCGAGCTGGCTGACGGTGGCGATCGGCGCCGCGGCGAAGGCGACGAAGACGGCGACCATGATCGCGGCGGCGCCGGTGATGACGGCGGCGGTGCGGCGCAGGCCGAAGTAGACGGACTCCTCGTTGGGCATGCCGGCCTCGCGGGCCTCGCGCATGCGGGTGAGGAGGAAGACCGCGTAGTCGATCGAGAGGCCGAAGACGATGCCGAAGATGCCGGCGGCGCCGATCGCGTCGACGTAGCTGTGGCCGCCGAGCGGCCAGCCGGCGGGGACGTCGAAGAGCAGGGTGAGGACGCCGAAGGCGACGCCGACCGTGAGCAGGTTGAGGGCGACGGCGATCGCCGCCAGCGGGATCGCGCGCAAGACGGCGACGAGGACGAGGAAGGTGGCGAGCGAGATCGCGAGGATCGCCCAGGGGACGCGGGCGTTGACCGCCTCGGTGTAGTCGGCGAGCTGGGCGGGGCCGCCGGTGACGCCGGTTCGCAGGTCCGAGCGGCGGGCGAGGGCGGCGCCGTCGGCGCGCAGGCGGGTGTAGAGGGCTTCGGAGCCGGGGGTGTCGAAGGTGTAGCGGGGGATGACGAGGATCTGCGCGCCCTGGCCGCCGTGGGCGAGGGAGACGACCTGGCCGGCGCGGCGGCGTTCGGCCGGCGGCGCCCCTTCCAGCGCCGAGAGGACGAAGGAGCCGGAGTCGAAGATGCGGGGCGAGGAGCGGCGCAGTTCGCCGACCCGGTCGGAGGCGCGGGAGGCCTGAGCGGAGACGCGGACCGAGGCGCGGTCGAGGCCGTGCTGCAGCGGGGCGCTGCGGTCGGCGCCGCTGGCGAGGTTGCCGGAGAGGGCGTCGGCGCCGCCGGTCAGCGCTTCCAGGCCGGAGGCGAGTTCGGTGGCGCCGGCGCGGAGCTGGTCGAGCCCGCCGGGGAGCGCCTGCGCTTCGCGGTCGAGCCTGGCGGCGCCGGCGTGCAGTTCGCTGCCGCCCTCGGCGAGCTGCTGCTGGCCTTCGTGCAGGCGCTTGGAGAGGTTGCGGGCGCGCTGGGCCTGGTTGCGGGCTTCGGTCAGGTTGCGGACGAGCAGGTCGGCTTCGCGGGCGGCGTCCTCGAAGCTGGGGTCGGTGGCGGCTGCCTGGCGCAACTCGGCGCGGAGGCGGCGGGCACGGGCAAGGCCGCCCTGGCGGATCAGCGGCATCAGGGCAGCGACTTCGTCGCGGACCGAGCGCGAGCCGAGCGCCGCCCGTTCCTGGCCGGCGGCAAGGCGGCCGGAGCCGCGGCTCAGCTTGCCGAGCGCGGCGACCGCTTCGTCGGCGCCGGCGGTCGCTTCCTCGAGGCCGCCGGAGATCTGCTGCGCGCCTTCGCCGGCACGGCGCGAACCAGTGGCGAGCAGCCCGGCTCCCTGGGCGGCTTCGTCGATCCCGCCGCGAAGGCGGCCCACCCCGCCGGCGGCGCGGTCGAGCCGGTTACCGAGGCGGGCCAGCTTCCGCGGGTCGGCGTCGCCTTCTTCGGCGAGCAGTTCGTTACCGGCTTCCTGCAGCGGGGCGACTTCGCGCTCGATCTGACCAGGTCCGACGACCGCCTGAACGGCGGGGTCGCGAGCGACCTGCCGCTGGGTGCGGCGCAGCGCGGCGAGCCGGCGCTCGGTCGTGACCGGCCCGCGCTCGGAGGCGGCGACGAGGACGAAGGGCGCGTCCCAACCGGCGCCGATCGCCCGGTCGACGGTCTGCGCGTCCTGGCGCGCCTGGTTGGACTCGGGCAGCTGCGTGGCGCTGGGCGGGCCGGTCTTCAGCGACAGCGCCGGCAGGGCGAGCAACACGAGCACACCGCCGATCAGCCCGGCGGCGAGCTTGGGGCGGGAAAGCGCGGCGCCGACCGCGGCCATCAGCGTCGTGCCCCCGGCGGCGCGACCGAGCCGCCAGCGGTCGACGTTGGGCCCGAGCAGGCAGAGCAGCGGCGGCGCGACGAGGGTGGAGATGGCGACGCTGACGAGCGTGGTGAGGATCGCGGTGCCGGCCAGCGAGAGGAAGAGGTCGCCCGGCATGACGACGAGGATCACGACCATCGCCAGGACCAGGGTCAGGCCGGCGTAGGCGGTGGTGCGGCCGGCGGAGCGCCGGGTACGGACCGCTGCGTCGAGCGGCGGGCGGCCGGCCGAGAGCTCCTCGCGGAAGCGGGAGACCATCAGGAGCGCATAGTCGACGCCGAGCGCCAGCCCCATCATCGTCGCCACAGTGAGCGCGAAACCGTCGACGTCGAGCCAGGAGGCGGCGAGCGCCAGCAACCCGCGAACCGAGAGCACCGCGGCGGCCCCGAACAGCAGTGGGATCAGCGCGGCGACCGGCGAGCGGAAGACGAGCAGGAGGACGACGAGCAGGATCGGCACCGCGACGAGCTCCGCGATCCGAGTCGACCGCACCGATTCGTCACGGATCGCCCGCGACAGAGTCGCGAACCCCGTCTGCGTCGCCCGCACCGGCGAATGGACACTGTCGTCGAGGACCTGATCGAGCCGGTCGACGCTGTCGCTAACCGCCTCGGCAGAGCCAACGTGAAAGTCGACCAGCACCAGCGCCCGCCGCGGCCCCGGCCGCAACCGCGCCAAGTGCCCCCGGTCCCAAGGCGAGAGCGTGGTGACCCCCAGCTCGGAGCGCAACTCCCGCACCACCCCCGGCCCCTGCCGGTCCAGAGCCGCCGTCGGCCCGCGCAGCAGGACCACGAACGGCGCCGAGTCCCCAAACTCCTGCCGGAGTAAGCGGTCGCCTTCAGCCGAAGCCGTGCCTGGCACCAAGAGCGAAGACGGCCGCAGCTTGCCCTCCACGCTCAGGCCGATAGCCCCCAGGCCGACGAAGACGACGACGGCCACGCAGAGAGCGAATCGCGGATGCGCCAAGCGAGACGCGGCGCCTGAAGTCTCCCCGCCCACGAAACGATGCTAGTCAAGGGAAAGGAGCCGGTGAGGTAAGGGAACTTTAAGGTCTCTGGCGGCGATCACCCCTTCCATGCCCGCAGCCATTCGACGAGCTCGCGGTAGGACAGGTGGCCGCGGAGGCCGATCTGGCGCTTGTAGGTGTGGAAGTCGACGCTGGCCCGTGCTCGCTCCTCGATCGTGCGGATGCCGGCCGCCCGGCAGGCGTCGCGGAACTGGCGCGTCTCGCGCTTCCGGCTCACGAGGCCGACCCTCGAGAGCGGGCGGGGCTTGCCGAGGTCCTGCCTGTTGTCGTCGATCTCTGCATCTCGCCCTGCGGCTATTTGGATGCAGAGGAGCGGCGGCGGCAGGCGGGGCCTCAGGTCAAGTCACGGGCGCTCTCGAGGGTCGGGCTCATGGGGAAAGTGGGTCGTCGGCAGCGGAGATGCGCCAACGGATGCCGGGTCCGAACTCGAGCTGGATGCGATCGGGGGTGAGGAGCTCCCAGCTCGGCGGATCGTCGGGGGCCGCCGGCGCTGCGGGCACGACCCGCAGCTGACCGTCCCCAGAGAGCTCTAGAGCCAGCTCGCCCGTTCGGGGGTCGAGCGTCAGGCCTTCGAGCGTGCGACCAACAAGCCGCGAGGGGTCGGCTGGCCGCCATTCGGCGTCCTGGGTGACGAAGAGCCATCGACCCCTATCCGATCCGACCACTTCGAGCTGCAGGACGTCCGGGTGGCCGACCCTGGCCGCGATTACCTCGCCGCGGAAGGCGGCGAGAATCGCAGCGGGGGAAGCTCCGAGGTCGGGGACCAGACTCATCTCGCGGCGGATGATCCCACCGCGCCGCGCTGCCGTCAGCCCCGCCGCATGTGCCGGGCGCGCCGCTTCGCCTTCTTCGTGCAGGCGCTGACCTGCTGTGGCGTATTGAGTTCCCGCAGCTGCCCGTTCTGGCCGCGCATGAGCCCCGAGCCGCTTATGCGGTCCGGGGCTCGGTGCGATCGTCGGTGGCTCCCTCTCAGTTAGGGGGTGTCGATGCGGACCCCGACCTGGTGTTCCGCATTGTGGGATTTGCCATGTTCGTAGGCGCGGACTGTGGCCCAGCCGCTGTAGGTGCCGTTCGAGTGTGTTCCTTTGCCGATTCCAAGTACTTCGCAGCCGGCGTTTGTGGCTACGTACCCGATACCGCTGAGGCTTGCTTTGACAAGCAGGTCCTCGGTTGGCGCACTTCCTTCGTTCGCATATTCGACTTCGAGCAGCGCCTGGTTGACCGAGCTTTCACCGTGGCGATCGCCGACGTCGATGGTGCAGAAGGGAGCTTTGACCTTCAGGGCACCGCCTTCGTTGCAGTCGAGTCTCACCGGGGCGCCGGCTTCCAATTCTGTGTCGCTGTCGAAGATGAAGTCACAGCCTTCGTTGACGACTTCGGCTTCGCCGCCACCGAGCGTGCAATCGGAGTATTCCGGCGTCAGCGTCATTTGGTCGGGCGTTTCACCCGCCTGATAGCCGGCGAACGCCGCGCCCGCGCATTTCAGCCCCACGCCGCCGAACGAGAGAACATGTTCGCCGCCGCTGCGAGCGCCTGTAAGGTCGACGCTTTTGGCTGTCGAGCGGAAGGTGTGTTCGGGCGAAGACGGTTCTTCTTCCCCTCCTTCGCCTTCCCCATGCCACAGACCGAGCTGTTTGTCCTCTTCGTAGACGCCTGTTTTACCAGCGTCTTCAGGCGTGTTCAGGTCTTCGAAGGCTTTAATTGTCATTTCACTGCCCGATTCGTAGGTCCCTTCGGAGCCGCTGACCGGGATGCCGATGATTCCGCAGAGTATCGCCGGGGCGCAGGCGAAGCTGATCCCCGACACTGTCGCTTGGGCTTTGATGTCCCCGTTGCTTGTTTCGCCGTTGTTGGTGTAGTGGACGCCGCCACCACTTGGTGTCTGAGGGCCGATACTCATGGTCACCCCGAGTTCGGGGACTGTGACCCTGATCGCTTTGCCGGTTTCGCAGTCGATGTGTAGGCGGCCGTGTTCGCCGGTTGTTTCGGCTGTGAGGCGATAATGGCAGCCTTCGGTGTCAACGGTAAACTCGAAACCACTAAATTCGCAGTTGGTAAATGTCGGTGTGAGTGTGAGCGATGTCGCTGTGATCGTTTTGACGCCGGCTTCACCCGTATGTGTAAAGGCCTGGCTTTCTCCTTTGTCGCTGGTTCGGCCTTCGGTGTCTTCTGTGCCCTCGAGCACGAGTTTTTCACAGGTCAGGGGTGCGCTCCCAGGTTTGAACCTGAATCTGCCTTCCCCGCCTTCGCCTGTGATGATCACCTTGTCGGGGTTGACTTCCCCCACGTGGCTGTGGAAGAAGGTTTCCGCGTGAGCCGCGCCCGTCCCGATCGCGCTGGCGGCGAGCACCGCGAGCACGGCCAGGGAGAGGGTCCTGAGCTTCGTGGCCATCTTTTGCTCCTCCTGAGTAACTGAGTGTGCGCCTCCCGGTGGAGGCATCCCATCCTGGGCGGAGCGGGGAGCGGCGGTCAAGCCGCGTGGGCGGGAGCGCCTTGGGCGCTGGGGGTGGGAAGAGCGGCGGCCGCCCTCGTTTCCCGGCGGGGCCAGGAGTCGGGTTCGGCGCGTGCGCGGAAGGGTGCGCGCGGCGGAGGGCGCTCAGCGGCGCCGCTAGGGCCGGGCGCGGCGCTTGGCAGCCTTGCCCTTCTTCGGGCACTTGACCTGCTGGAGGGTCTGGAATTCTCGCAGCTGCCCGTTCTGGCCGCGCAGCTTGACCTTGACGTAGCGCTTGCCGGCGCAGAGGTTCTGGCTGTTTTCGATCACGCCTTCCTTGCCGCCTTTGAGGTCGAGCACGAAGCGACTGACCGGGGCGTCGGGGACCTGGGCGAAGGTGGTCCGCAAGCGAGCCTTGTTGGTCGGGCCGACCGAGTCGACGGCGCCGACCAGGATGACGTGGAACTGGCCGTTCAGATCGGCGACGATGTCGGGGATGTCCCGCACGCCGCCGTTTGAGCGGAAGTAGACAGGGCCCTGCAGGGGCTCGTCGAGCAGCGGCGTCCAGGCCTTCGCGTAGCCCAGACGTGAGGCCGGCGGGCACTTGCCTTCGGCGAAGGCGGGGCGGGTGCAGGGGTTCGCCACCCGCAGGGGCGAGATGAAGGCGGAGTGGGGCAGCGTCACCACGGCGCGGCCGATGTTGGCGTAGCCCGAGCCCTGGGGGTAGGTGACGACCGAGTGCAGCTTGGGGAAGCCCGAGCGCTTGGTCTGGCCCTTGAGCTGGATCTTCAGGCCCGGCTTGAAGCGCAGGGAGGCGCAACTGGAGGCCTGGTAGCGGGCGGCGGCGGCGGCTAGGGTGTCGTCGGAGTCGAGGAAGGGGTCGGCGCCCGAGCCGGCGAGCTGGGCGCGGGTCGAGAAGACGTTGCAGGAGGTCGGGTTCAGGGTGAAGCCCGGCCGGTCGACGTAGATGCGCAGGTCGCGCAGCTTCAGCGGGATCCCTTTGAGGATGTGGGGGATCGGGTCCGAGGCGGCGCCGTCGACTTCGGCTTCCCCGGATTCGGGGATCAGCGTCAGCCCCACTCGGGTGACGACGGTGCCAACGTCGAAGGGGCCGGCGACGGCGGGGACGATCGCCGCCACCGAGAGCTGGGCGCCTTTGTAGGGGCCGGCGAGATAGAGGGAGCCAGGGACGTAGGTGAGGGCGCTGCCGACGCCCGCCCCGGCGAGGACAGTGCCGATCTGACTGGCGGCCGGGCAGGAGGGGGAGGCGAGCTCTGCCTTGCCCGACCTGCCCTTGGCCGCCGCGATCGCCGCGTCCTGGCAGGTGGGCACGCCGGCGATCTTCGCCACCTCCCCGGGCGGCAGGGTCGCCGAGAAGCGGGTGATGTCCTGTTCGCCGTCGCGGCGGGTGATCCGCATCGTGAAGGGCGAGTAGTGCCCGGCGGCGTTGCTCTGGGCACCGGCGGAGAGCGCCGGCGCGAATGCCGGGCCGGCCAGCGGGCAGGGGCCGCCGCCGGGGCCGGAGTCGATCGTGAAGGTCGAGTCGCGCCTGAGCGGCGCCGCGCCGGAGGTCGGGGTCAGCAGGGTCTGGGTCGTGTAGGTGCCGCAGGCGGGCGGGGTGACGAGGGGGGCACGGGCACCCGAGCGCAGGTGCATAACGACGTGGGAGATCGGGAAGGGCGGCAGTTCTTCGACGGTGGTGATGAGCTGCCCCCTCTTGGGGTCGGGTTCGATCTTCGCCGCCAGCTTGATGAAGATGCCGCGCTCCGGGTCGCGGATGACGATGTAGAGGGCGAGGAAGGAGTTAAAGGGGTTCTCGGCGCCGGGGGCGGCCGGTTCGTCGGGCTGGGCGAGGTAGACGCTGCCGCGCAGGGTGTGGTTTTCGAGCACCGGGGTCTGGGCTTCGATCGTGCCGAGCTTGGCGGCATCCGGGCAGCCGAGGCCGGCGGGCGTCGCGAGCGCTTCGGCCTGGTATTGGCCGAGGGTGCAGTAGCCGAGGCCTTCAGCGGCCGAGGGGTTGGCGGTGACCCCGGCCGGCAGGGTCGCCGTCAGCTTTTCGATGTCGGCGTCGGCGACCGCTTCATAGCTGGCGTTGCGCAGGTTCTCGTCGGCGACGTCGAGCTCGAAGTCAAGGCCGCTGGAGGACTCGGCCGAAGCAGTCGAGGGGTCGGCGGCGACTTCGGGGGCAAAGCCAAGGCGCCCACAGCCGCGCATCGGCCCCGATTCGGCGGTGCCGGAGACGAAGTCGCCGGGGTGAAGCCAGGAGTCGGCTTCATAGCCGGTGAGCAGCGGCCCGGTGCAGGCGCGCGGCATCGTCAGGAAGGGGCGCGGGGAGAGCCCCGAGGGGCAGCTGCCCAGCGAGCCGCCTTCGTTGACTTTCAGGCAGTGCCCGCGCAAGGGGTCGTGGACGGGGTCGGCAGGCACCCCCCAGAGGGTCAGCTTGGCGCCGGTCACTTCGATCAGCTGGGAGATGTTGGTCGGCCCGCCGACGACGTTGTAGGGGAAGGATTCGCCGGCCCCCAGTTCGATCGTCACCGGGGCGCCGACGATCCAGAAGCCGAGCCGAGCCACCACGCCGGGCGGCGGCACTAGATTGTAGACGGCGCCGAACTTCTCGGTCTGGCCTTTGGCCCCGGCGAGGCGCGCGGCGGCGAAGCCCAGGGCGCTGGCGTCCGGGCAGTCGGGGACATCGGCGCCGCCGGAGTTGGTGAAGGGGCGCAGGAAGTCGGCGGTCGAGCAGGTCGGCACCGCAGCGGGGTCGCCGACGAAGCCCGGCGCCTGCACGGTGAGGATGTCCTTGGCCGCCTCCTCCAGTTCTTCGCCCCCTTCGCCGCTGGGATGGGAGTTGAAGTGGACCGAGGTCGTCATCGAGAACGGGTGCGAGCCGGCCTGTTCGACCGCCGAGCCGTCTTGGTTGGCGAACTCGACCTCGAATTCGTCGACGCCGAAGGCCGCCTGCGCCGCCGGCGCCGCGAGGAGCGCCGCCGCCAGGGCGACCAGCCATAGCGCCGCCATTCGCGCCCTCATCGGCCCGCCCTCCCGCTCGCGCGCGAGCCTCGCTTGGCGCGGTGGTGGCGCTTTGCCCCCTTGTGGGCCTTCTTCTTCACGCACTTGCCCTTGACCCGGTGCTTGCCCTTCGCGCACTTGTGCCTCGGCGCCTGGTTGCCGGGGCCTTCGTAGGTTTCGCTCGCGGGCGTCGCCGCGCCCGGCGCCGCCGCCGGGCGCTGGCAGGCTTCTCCGTCGCAGGGCGGCGGCGGGACGGGCGGGATCGGCAGCCCGCCGCCAACGCGGGCG
Organism: Solirubrobacterales bacterium; assembly: GCA_035548675.1. Taxonomy (GTDB): domain Bacteria; phylum Actinomycetota; class Thermoleophilia; order Solirubrobacterales; family 70-9; genus VRUE01. The sequence continues at coordinate 1,044 of DASZSJ010000146.1, read as the reverse complement.
TCGTAGACGTCGACCAGGCCCGGGTCCTGGGGCAGGAGGCTCGTGAGGGTGGCGAAGAAGACGTTGTCGCCGCTTGGGTCGGCGTCCAGGAAAGTCGCTTCGCGCACGCTCTTGCCCGAGGAGATCAGGTCCACGCAGCCGCCGTTCTGAGGGCTGTAGGTGGGGAGGGATTCGCGGCAGCCGCCGCTGTCGAGCGCCTCCCACTGGTAGACATCGGTCTGCCCATTTGAGTCGCGCGGGCTGAGGCTGTCGTAGGCCTCGAAGTAGAGGCGGTCGCCGTCCTCAGAGAGGGCGCGGGCGCTGTAGAGCGTGTTCTCGGCCACCGGGATCAGCGCCGCTGCCTGGATTTCCGGGAACCCCACTTCGACCAGCGCCCCCCGCGGCCGCGCCCCGCTGGGATTGCACGACGCACACACCAGCCGCCCTTTGCCCCCTTCTGCGGCCGCGTCGTAGACGAAGACCTCCGCGTCGGGGGCTTCACTGGCCGCGTCGGCGTTGTCATAGCCCGTCAGCTGGGCCTGCGAGGTGAAGGCCGCCGTCAGGCCGTCGCCGCTGACCCGGGCGCTGTGGGTCACCGGCACCACCCCCACCGGCGAGATCCCGGTTTCGGTGACGTCCCCGCCCGCCAGCGCGCCGATGAAGCGGAAACTGCCTTCTTCCCACAGGTAGAGGTTGGCCTCCCCGGGCTGGGCCGACTTGCCTTCGGCGTTGGGCCCGCCCTTGGCTTCGCGCGAGGCGAAGTAGACGCGCGAGAGATCGTCGCTCTGCCCCAGCGGCGCCCGCACCGCTTCGCAGGCGAGCTTCTCGGTTTCTTCCTCTTCTAGGTCGAACTCATAGAGGCAGCCACCGGTACTGAAAAGCGCCCGCCCGCCCCCGTCGGCGTCGGCCGAGGCCGCCCAGAATTGCGAGCCCGTGCCCGTGGTTCCCGCTTCGGCTTCCGCGGCTTCTGAAACCGCGACCGTGCACGGCGCCCCGCTCCCTACGCACTCCCCACCGGCCGCGAACGGGTTCTCCCGCACGTAGATCGGCCCCGGGCCGCCCGCC
>DASZSJ010000145.1:0-23800 GCA_035548675.1 Solirubrobacterales bacterium | reverse complement strand
GGCGGTGGGGGCGATCGTGCTGGGGGTGGGAGGGGTCGCATTGGCGGCCCCCGAGCGCACCACCGACCACGCCGGCGGCGCAGCGATCGCGCTCGCCCTGGCGCTGGTAGCGGTGCCGATCCTGGCGCCGTACGCGCTGCGCCGGCGCTTCCGACCTTCACCCCAGCCCGGGAGGGTGAATGTCAGGAGCGCGACCGTCCTCGGCACCGCGATGGTCGTCAGCGCCGGCTGCGGCTACGCCTGGACGGCGATCGCCAGCAAGCTGCTGACCGACGAGCTCGCGGCGGGGACGCTGCTCGTCGCGGTCGCCTGGCTCGCCACCGCCGCCGCCTCGGAGGGCCTCGCCCTGCTCAGCGAGATGAGCGCGCTGCAGCAGCGCCCCGCCACCCACGTCGCGCCGACGATGTTCGCCGTGCAGGTCCTGGTCCCGGTGCTGCTGGCGCCGCTGATCTTCGGCGAGTCCTGGGGCGATACGCCGCTCGGTGGGGCCCTGCTCGTCGCCTCGATGGCGTTTGCCGTCGCCGGCACGACCCTGCTGGCGGGCTCGCGCGCCGTCGGCGCGGTCCTCGAGAGCGCCCATTCCCCCGCCGACGGGTCGGAAAGTCGAGATACATGATCACTTTTCGGCCCGTCGACGGGGAATCTGATCTGCTTTCGCTGCTAGCCTGACGCCGGTTTTGACCTCCTCCGCCAGCTCCCCAGTCTCGGACGCGAGCAAGTTCGCGATCGGGTTCGACCATCGCGACCGCGCCAGGCTCTTCGAGCTGTGGACGCAGGTGCTCGATTCCGAGCAGTGGTCGGAGGGGCGGATGCTGGAGGCATTCGAGCAGCGCTGGTCGGACTGGAACGGGCTGGAGAGCGTCGGCCTCTCCAGTTGGGCGGGTGGGGCGCTGGCGGCGCTGGAGTTCGCCGGCGTCCGCGGTGAGACGGTCCTCTGCCCCTCGAACACCTTCATGGCGACGCCGCTGGCGGCGATCAAGGCGGGGGCGAGCGTCGAGTTCGTCGACTGCAACCGCGGCGACCTCTGCATGTCCTTCGAGGACTTCGAGGCCAAGGCCGAGGCGCACAGGCCGAGGGCGGCGATCCTGGTCCACATCGGCGGTCACATCGCCTTCGACGCCGAGCGCATCGCCGCGTACTGCCGCGCCAACGGCATCTTCCTGCTCGAGGATTGCGCCCACGCCCACGGCGCCGAGTGGAACGGCCGCAGGCCCGGTGGCTTCGGCGACGCGGGCGTCTACTCGCTCTACGCGACCAAGACCGTCTCGACCGGCGAGGGCGGCGTGCTCGTCTCCGCCAACGCCGACCTGATCGAGTTCGCCCGCAAGTTCCGCAACTACGGCAAGTTCGAGCATGAGGTCGACGGGCTCAACTTCCGCATGAGCGAGTTCACCGCCGCGCTCGGCCTGGTCCAGGCGGATCGCATGGAGGAGATCGTCGCCTGGAAGAACGAGCACGCGCGCGAGCACCTCGATCCCGTCCACCCGTCCCGCCTCGAGCTACCGGAGGGGATGACCTCTGGCTTCTACAAGTACATCGTCTTCGAGCAGATCGAGAAGGGCACGGGCCGCGTGTACGAGCAGCCCTGCCACCGGATCATGGGCCGCCCGGACGCGCTCCCCAACACCGACTGGGTGGCCGAGAACCACTGGTGCGTGCCGCTCTACTACCGGCCGGAGAGCCGCGCGGTGGCGCTCGGCGAGGAGGCATGAATGCGGAGCGAGCGAACGAGATCTCCGGTGATGACGAGCGTGAGCGAGCGAAGCACGAAAGGGGTGTCATGAGGGTCCTGGTAACCGGCGGCGGCGGCTTCATCGGCTCCCACGTGGTCGATCGCCTGCTCGAGCGCGGCGACACGCCGCGCATCTTCGACCTCAGCGCCTCGCCGTACCACTCGCCGCTCGAAGTCGAGACCTTCACCGGCAGCATCACCGACCCCGCCAACCTCGACCTGGCGATGCGCGACTGCGACGCGGTGATCCACCTCGCCGCGGTCGCCGACGTCGGCCACGTCCTCGCCGACCCGGTCCTGGCCGAGGAGGTCAACACGCGCGGCACGCTCAACGTGCTCGAGGCGGCCTGCCGGGCGAAGGTCGGCCGCGTCGTCTACGGCTCGACCACCTGGGTCTACAGCGACTGCCCCGAGCAGGAGGTCGACGAGGAAACGGCGATCCCGGCGCCGCGCCACCTCTACACCGCGACCAAGTTGGCGGGGGAGACCTACTGCGCCGGCTACGCCGAGCTCTACGAGCTGGAGAGCACCGTGCTGCGCTTCGGCATCCCCTACGGGCCGCGTGCCCGCGCCGCCGGCGTCGTCGCCAAGTTCACCGACCTCTCCTTCGAAGGCAAGCCGCTGACGATCGCCGGCGACGGCTCGACGACCCGCAGCTTCATCTACGTCGAGGACCTCGCCGACGGCATCGTCGCCTCGCTTGCCCCCGAGGCCGCCGGCCGCACCTACAACCTCTCCGGCGACGAGGTCGTGACGATCCTCGAAATCGCCGAGCGGGTGCAGGAAAACGTCGACACCTGCGAGATCACCCACACGCCGCCGCGCCCCGGCGACTTCCCCGGCAAGACGATCTCCAACGAGCGGGCGCTGGAGGAGCTTGGCTGGAAGGCCGAGACGAGCTTCAAAGACGGAGTGCGCAAGTACGTCGAATGGGTGCGCAGCAGCACCCGGCCCCCCGACCCCGTCCCCGGCAAGCGGCCCTCGCTGAACGGCAACGAACACGCCGCCGGGGCGCTGCTGGCCGGGGCGTCGCGCTTCGAGGAGCGCGACCCGCGCGTGCTCGTGCTCACCGCCAACATCGGCGAGGGGCACGACCTGCCCGCCCGCATCGTCAAAGCCGATGTCGAAGAGGAGATCGCGGGGGCGAAGGTAGAGATCGCCGACGGCCTCGAGGCGATGGGCCGCGTGCTCTCCTGGGTCGTGCGCGGTGGCTCCAAGGTGACCTTCCGTTGGATGCCCTGGCTGTTCGACGTCCAGTACTGGCTGATCACCAAGTTCGCGCCGACGCGCTGGCTAGCCCACCACCTCAACTACGCCTTCGGCGCCGGCGGCCTGATGAAGCTGATCGAGGAGCACGATCCCGACGTCGTCATCTCGACCTACCCCGGCGTCACCGCGGTGCTCGGCATGCTGCGCGAGAACCGCCGCCTGCTGGTCCCGGTGCAGTCGGCGATCACCGACCTGGCCGGGTTGCGCTACTGGGCGCACCCCGGCGTCGACATGCACTTCGTCACCCACCCCGAGTCGATCGAGGAAGTCGAGCGGCTGGCCGGCCCCGGCAGCGTCGAATGGACGCGGCCGCCGATCTCGCGCGACTTCCTGATGCCGCGCACCCGCTCCGACGCCCGCACGGCGCTCGGGGTGCCGGTCCACGACCGCCTCGTCCTCGTCTCCGGCGGCGGCTGGGGCGTGGGGGACCTCGAGGGCGCGATCGAGTCGGCGCTGAAGGGCGACGACTCGATCGTTGCCTGCATCACCGGTCGCAACGAGGTCGCCCGCGAGAAGCTCGAGCAGCGCTTCGCCGGCAACGAGCGGGTCCGCATCCTCGGCTTCACCGAGCAGATGAGCGACTGGATGGCGGCGGCCGACGTGATGGTCCACTCGACCGCCGGCCTGACCGTGCTCGAGGCGCACATCCGCGGCTGCCCGGTGGTCTCCTACGGCTTCTCAGCCGGCCACCTGCGCGCCAACAACGCCGCCTTCGAGCGCTTCGGCCTGGCCGAGGTGGCGCGCTCCGAGCACGAGCTCGAGTCGGTGCTGCGCCACCTCAGTCGCGAGCGCCGCTCGCCCGATTCCTCCTTTGCCTCGCTGCCCTCGATCGCCTCGCGGGCGCTGCAGGTGCGCCCGCGGGTCAGGCCGCAGCCGGTCTGGTGGCTGCGCATGGAGCGGGTGGCGACCGCGGTCACCCTCGCCGCCCTCTTCGTCGTGATGGTGTTCACGGTGATCGACCGCGAAGCCCCCTACAAGGTGATTGCCAAGCCGCTCGAGGGGCGTATCCACATCGGCAAGGACAACGACGCCCCGTCCGCCGAAGCCTCCGGCACCGGCTCGGTGCAGCAGTCGGTGGCTGCCCAGCGCGCACCCTCGCCGAGTAAGCCCGCCGCGCAAGAACACCCTTGATCGGGGCGCTGCTCGGTGCCGGCGCCTCGGTTGCCGCCGCGCTGCACGCCGGCCCGGCGCTGGCGCCGGTGGTGCCGGGTCTCGGCCCGGCGCTGGGAGTGGAGATGCGCCAGCCCGGTGCTGACGGGGTCGCGCTCACCTTTGACGACGGCCCCCATTCGCAGGGCACGCCGGCGATCCTCGAGACCCTGCGCGAGCGCGACGCCACCGCGACCTTCTTCCTCGCTGGCGAGCAGGTCGACCGCCGGCCGGCGCTGGCTGCCGAGATCGCCGCCGCCGGCCATCGAGTCGAGTTGCATTGCTACCGGCACCGCAACCAGCTGCGCCTCACCCCGCGCGAGCTGCTCGAGGACGCCGAGCGCGCCCGCGCCGCGATCGAGGAGGCGAGCGGCCAGGCGGTCGCCGACTACCGGCCTCCCTACGGGATCTTCAGCGCCGCCGGGCTGCGGGCCGTGCGCCGCCGCGGTTGGCGCCCGGTCCTCTGGTCACGCTGGGGCCGAGACTGGGCCCGTCGCGCCAGCGCGGAGTCGATCGCCCGTCGCGCGGGTTCCGGCCTCGCGGCCGGCGACATCGTCCTCCTGCATGACGCCGACTTCTACAGCGCGCGCGGCTCCTGGGTGCGTACGGCCGCGGCGCTGCCGCTGATCCTCGACGAGCTCGAAGCGCTCGGGCTGAAGGCCATCGCGCTGCGCCGCTGACTCGGCGGCGCCAGTGTCCACTGGTCGCAGCCGGCGAAAGCTTCGTCGAGGCGTCGCGCCATCGAGCTCCTCCTCGGGGGCCGTTCCTGGTCGAAGATTTCCTGGGGCATAGGGCTCTCCGTCCTGTAGAGGGTTCTCCGTGCTGATGGAGTTATGGAACCTTCGCCCCTCGATCGGACGAAAAACATGCAAGTAGCGAAAAAGAACGCGCAGCTTGCGCGTTTTGCCTCAGGTTGACTCGACGAACGTTGCGATCTCGTCGGCGAGCCGCTGCGGTTGGTCGAGCGGGACGAAGGTCGCCGCTCCCGGAATCTCGACGATCCTGGCGTTGGGCGTCTCCTGCGCCAGCCGTTCGGCGTAGGAGATCGGGAAGAACCTGTCGCCGGGCGCCCAGGCGAGCAGCAGCGGCAGCTGCGATTCACTCAACCGCTCGGCGGCCTCCAGCGTGTAGCGCTTGTTCATCCCCGCCGTGACCTTCGTCGCGTCGCGCTTGACGCCGGGATCGCTGAGGCTGGGCCGCATCCAGGAGGCAACCAGCTCGGGCGGGATGCCGGCCTTGGAGAACGGCTTGAAGGCGGCGCGGGCGAGGGCGCCGATCCGGAAGGGGGCGGAGAGCACGGTCATCCCGCCGGGCAGCTTCGCCAGCGGCGGCATCGCCTTGAAGATCCCCGGCGGAAAGTTCTCGTGGGTGTCGCAGTTGGTGAGGACGAGGCGGCCGATCCGCTCGGGATGGCGGGTGGCGAGGACCTGCGACATCGCGCCGCCGGAGTCGTTGCCGACGATCGTCACGTCCTCGAGGTCGAGCGCCGCGAGGAAGCTGTCGATGATCGCGGCGATGCCGGGGGGAGAGAGGTCGGCGTCGGGGTTCATCGCAACCTGCTGCGCCGCGATCGGCCAGTCCGGCGCGAGGCAGCGGCAGCGATCGGAGAGCGCGTCCACGACCCCGTCCCAGAGCCGCCCGTCGACGAGGAAGCCGTGGACGAAGACGATCGGCTTGCCGCTTCCCGCCTCTCGATAGCGAATCCGCCCCGCCGGTAGCTCGATCTCCTTGCGCTCACTTGTCTCGGCCATCGCGCGCTCCTCCTTCTGCCGAACTGCATCAAATTCTTACCCTTCGAGGTAGAGAATTTGATGCAGTTCACGAGTGGTTGGATTCTCTAAGCTACATACAGACAGTATGAATGTCAAAAGGGACAGCGGGGAGACGTCGCGGCGCACGCAGGCGGAGCGCTCGGAGGCGACGCGCGGTGCCCTGATCGCGGCCGCGCGGCCGCTCTTCGCCGCCCAGGGTTACGCCGGCGTCGGCACGGAGGAGATCGTGCGCGCCGCCGGGGTCACCCGTGGCGCGCTCTACCACCACTTCGACGGCAAGCGCGAGCTATTCGAGGCGGTCTACGAGCAGATCGAGATCGAGCTCGCCGAGCGCATCGCCGCCGGGGCACTGCGGGCCAACGCCTCCTCGCCATTGGAGGCGATGCGAACCGGCGCCGAGATGTTCCTCGACGCCAGCACCGAGCCCGAGACGCAGCGAATCGTCTTGCTCGATGGACCCGCGGTGCTGGGTTGGGATCGCTGGCGGGAGATCGCGGCGGCACACGGCCTCGGCCTGATCGAAGCGAGCCTGCAGGCGGCGATCGAGGCGGGGGCGATCGCCCCGCACCCCGTGCGTGCGCTCGCCCACGTCCTGATGGGAGCGTTGGACGAGGGGGCGATGCTGGTCGCGCGGGCCGAGGACCCCGAGGCGACGAGGGCCGAGGTTGCCGCCACCCTCACGGCGCTGCTCGACGGGCTCAGCCGCGACTCGCCCTGATCGATTGCGTCGGAGCGCTTTCGGTCGGCAGCTCGATCTCCGTTGGCGCGCCCCGGCGCGACTCCTTCTGCGCGTACATCCGCACGTCGGCCAGCTGCAGCGCGGCGGAGGGATCGCCGGCCTCGGTCGGGATATTCGCCGCGCCCCAGGCTGCCGCCACCTCGACCCCGCGGTCGCTCGCGGTGAGCGCTTCCGCGGCTGCCCTCGCCACCGTGTCGAAGCGCTCCTCTTCGCAGGTGAGGAGCAGGCAGAACTCGTCGCCGCCGATGCGGTAGGCGGTGCCGTCGTCGCCGATTGCCTCCTCCAGTAGACCGCCGAAGCGAGCGAGCAGCCGATCGCCGGCTGGATGGCCGAAGGTGTCGTTGTAGCGCTTGAAGCCGTTGAGGTCGAAGATGTAGAGCACGGCCGGCCGCTCGGCGCTGGCCTGTTCGCAGATCGAAACGAGGTCGACTTCCATGCGCCCGCGGTTGCCGAGCCCGGTCAGCGAGTCGGTACGGACCTCTTCGAGCAGTTTGCGGTTCTCGCGATCGCTCATCGTCAGGCGCACGATCACCGTCGTCATCGTCGCCGCCCAGAGCACCGTCGAGAGCCCGCCGGCAGCGCTGTAGTACTGCATCGAGAAGAGTCCGATCATCACCGCGGCGAAGACGGCGGGGACGACCACCTCGCGCCGGTCGCGATCGCGGGGCGAGGTGATCTCGTCTGCCTCCCGCGGCTGCCAGACGGCGGCGCCGAGGCAGACAGCGGCGATCAGGTAGATCGGGTTGATCCATTCGCCTTCGGGTAGCGCTGCGTCGGTGCTCTGCAGGGTGAAGGCGATATCGGCGATAACAAGCGCCGCCAGGCCGGCGAGCAGCAGCGACCAGGTGCGCCCGGGTCGCCAGCCGGTCAGGGCGACGACCCCAACGACCAGCGAGAGCATCGCGATGTCGCCGAAGGGATAGGAGAGCGTGGTCAGCTGTTCCAGGGTCGAGCCGGTCGTCTTCTCAGCGACGAAGTCGAAGATGAAGGCGGTACCGAGGGCGGCGGTGCCGAGCGCCGCGATCAGACCGTCCATCCACAGCCGCCAGTTGATCTCGTGCGCGCGGGCGCGCACGAGCATCGCCAAGCCGGCGTAGGCGAGCGGGTAGAAGGCGAGGTAGCCGAGGTCGGCGGGGGAAGGGTAGGGAGCCGAAGGGTTATTTTCGATGAAGGCGGTCCAGTAGACCTCCGCCGCACCCCAGCAGAGGACCGCAGCGCCGATCAGGAGCCAGGCGGCGTGCTCGCGCCGGTACTCGGCGGCACGGATCAGGCAGGCGACGCCAGCGCCGAGGACGACGACGTCGTAGAGGGCTTCGACCGCGAGATCGAGACCGGCACCGATGCCGAGCCACTCGTGCAGCGCGACGAGGACCGTGCCGCCGAGCAGCAGGATCGCGAGCGCGCGGCGCAGGAGTCGCCAGGCGCGGGTCGAGGAGTCGGTTGCCTCGCGGCCTTCCATGCCTTCGGTATCGGCAGCTACGCGCCGGTTCGCAACCCCTCGACGAGTCGATTGCGCGCGTCATCTAGACTGAAGGGCGTGAAAAGCGGAATTCATCCTGAGTACACGCTGGCCAACGTGCACTGCTCCTGCGGTAACCAGTTCTACACCCGCTCGACGCAGGCCGATCTGCACGTCGAGCTCTGCTCCGAGTGCCACCCGTTCTACACCGGCAAGCAGAAGCTGGTCGACACGGGCGGGCGGGTCGAGCGCTTCCAGCGCCGCGCCGCCAAGCACGCCAAGGCCGGGAGGTAAGCGGTGAGCCCGGAGTTGGGCTCGCTGCAAACGGAAGCTGCCGTCTCGCCGCAGGGCGGGGTGGACCCGATGCGCATGCCCGACGGGGCGCTCGTCGCCAAACGCGACGCCCCGGTCGGCGGCCAGGCGGTGCTCGAGGGCGTGATGATGCGCGGGGTCTCGGTCTGGGCCGTCGCCGTGCGCCGGCCCGACGGCGAGATCGAGATCAGCTCCGAGCCAATCAGGCCCTGGGCCACCCGCCACCGCCTCTGGCGCCTGCCGATCCTGCGCGGGGTCGTTGCCCTCGGCGAGTCGATGAAGATCGGCTTCAAGGCACTCGGCATCTCCGCCAACGCGCAGCTCGAGGAGGACGAGGACGGCGAGCCGGAAGAGATCGGCGGCTGGGTCTGGGGGCTGACGATCGCCTTCTCGCTGCTGCTTGCGATCGGCCTCTTCTTCGTCGTTCCGGTCGGGCTGACCAGCCTGATCAAGGACAAGCTCGGCTCGCCCTTCCTCTTCTGGCTGGTTGAGGGGATCCTGCGCACCGGCATCTTCATCGGCTACATCTGGGCGATCAGCCGGCTCAAGGACCTGCGCCGCGTCTTCGAGTACCACGGCGCCGAGCACAAGACGATCTCCTGCTACGAGGCCGAAGATGAGCTGACGCCCGCTCGCGCCAAGCTCTACTCGCGCCTGCACCCTCGCTGCGGCACCAGCTTCCTGCTGATCGTGATGGTGCTGGCGATCTTCGTCTTCGCGCCGATCGGGCTGCCGGCCTGGTACTGGCTGGTCCTCTCGCGGATCGTCGGCGTGCCGCTGATCGCCGGGCTCTCCTACGAGGTGATCAAGTGGGCCGGCAAAAACCGCCGCAAGCGCTGGGTGCGGGCGGTCATGTGGCCCGGCCTGATGCTGCAGAACCTGACCACGCGCGAGCCCGACGAAGAGCAACTCGCGGTCGCGATCGCCTCGCTGGAGGCCGTGCTCGCCCGCGAGGATCCCGAGCAGGCGGCTGGCAGGCAGCCGATCGAGATCGTCGCTTAGCGGTTCTCCGGGAGGGGCGGTTGGTGAACCCTGTGGTACCCGCGGGGGTGTCGGGCGTCCTGTGGGGGAATTGATGTCGCACGCGCATGCGAAGCATGCGCTTAGCGACAATCTGAGAGCGCGGCTCCGCCGCGCTTAGAAACACGAGTGCGGCGGCCGCCTGACGGCGACATTCCCCCACAGGACGCCCGACACCCCCGTACGAACCACAGGGAACAGACCGAAGCCGCTCCCGAGCACCCCCGTAGCTTCAGAGCTTCGAAGCGGGCTCCGAAGCTCTGAAGCTTTCAAGGGCTCGGGGCCGTTGAGAGCACCTCGAATGCGCTTCGAAGCGCAAGCTCTTCGCAACTCGAACGGGTGTTGAGAGGCACACCCGCCATGCCCCCACATCCCCGCCCCGAACAACATCAGTTCGGCACACACGAACCGCTGTCAATCCACGCCCCACCCCCAGAGCGCGGCGATCGCCACCTTCCAGCTTCCTTCGACCTGCTTCAGCACGAGCAGCGGGCTGCAGACGTCTTCGAAGCGCGAGGCGGCGCTCCCCTGAGCGTTGACTCGCCAGCACTCGCGGGCGAAGGCCACGTCGCCGGCTTCGAGGACGTTGCTCTGCTCGACCTCGATGTGGACGTGGCGGGCGATCAGCTGCGCGAGCACTGGGCGGATGTGACGCCGCTCGTGGATCGCGGTCGCGTCAGGGGTGAGCAGGCAAGCATCGCGGGTGAAGCAGGCCGTCGCCGCGTCCAGGTCACCGGCGCTGAGCAGCGCCGGGAGAGCGAGGCAGGCGATCCTCTGGGGCGGCGGTGCGGTGGCGAGCATCTCCATCTTTCATCTCCTCCCGTGCAAGCTAGTGTGCTAGCACAGTACCCGGAGTTATTGTGCTAGTCAACTGGCACACCATCTGGCGACGGCGGACCGGCTTCGCCGTAACGGCCACCCGTCTATGTTGTGAGCCGTGATCGATTCCCTGGTCGAGCAGATCGAGGCGCGCTTCGCCGAGCTCGAGGCGCAGATGTCGGACCCCGAGGTGATCGGGGACAGGGAGCGCTACGCCGAGGTCGGCCGCGAGTACCGCGAGCTGCAACCCGCGCACGAGCTGGCGGGGGAGTACCGGATGCTGAGAGACGACCTCGAGGGCGCCCGCGAGCTGCTTGCCGAGGACGGCGACGATCCCGAGCTGCGCAAGCTGGTCGAGGATTCGCCGGCGCGGCTCGAGCAGCTCGAAGAGGAGATCCGGCTGGCGATGGTCGAGCGCGATCCCAACGATGCGAAGAACGTCCTGGTCGAGATCCGCGCCGGCACCGGCGGCGACGAGGCGGCGCTCTTCGCCGGCGACCTCTACAAGATGTTGACCCGCTACGCCGAGGAGCGCGGCTTCGCCACCGAGGTGCTCTCGCAATCGAGCGCGGAGGTCGGCGGCTTCAAGGAGGTGACCTTCGAGATCAGGGGCGAGGGCGCCTACTCGATCTTCAAGTTCGAGGGAGGAACGCACCGCGTGCAGCGCGTGCCCGAGACCGAGTCGCAGGGGCGGATCCACACCTCGACCGCGACGGTGGCGGTCCTGCCCGAGGCGGAGGAGGTCGAGGTGGAGATCGACCAGAACGACCTGCAGATCGACGTCTACCGCTCCTCCGGCCCGGGCGGGCAGTCGGTCAACACGACCGACTCGGCGGTGCGGATCACGCACAAGCCGAGCGGCATCGTCGTCTCGATGCAGGACGAGAAGTCCCAGCTGCAGAACAAGGAGCGGGCGATGCGGGTCCTGCGGGCGCGCCTGTACGAGCGCGAGCTCGCCGAACAGCAGGCCAAGATCGCCTCCGAGCGCAAGGCCCAGGTCGGCCGCGGCGAGCGCTCGGAGAAGGTGCGCACCTACAACTTCCCCCAGGGCCGGGTCACCGACCACCGGATCAAGCACACCTCGCACAACCTCGACGGCGTCCTCGGCGGCGCGTTGAACGAGTTCACCGAGGCGCTGGCGGCGGAGGAGAAGCGCCAGCGGCTCGAGGCGGCCACGGTCGGGTGACCCGCGAGGCGCTGACCGCCTCGACTGACGCGCTGCGCGCCGCCGGCATCGACGAGCCGCGGCTCGACGCCGAATTGCTGCTCGCCGCGGCGACCGGTTGGGACAGGGCGCGCCTGGCCGCTCAGCCCGAGGCGGAGATCCCCCCCGACGCGACGCGGCGCTTCGCCGAGATGGTGCGCCGGCGCCTGCGGCGCGAGCCGGTCGCCTACATCCTCGGCCGCCGCGGCTTCCGCCGGCTCGAGCTGGCGGTCGATCCGCGCGTCCTGATCCCGCGCCCGGAGACCGAGCTGCTGGTAGAGCTGGCCCTGGAGCTGCGACCGGCCAGGGTGCTCGACGTCGGCACCGGCTCCGGCGCGATCGCGCTGGCGATCGCCGACGAGCTGCCGGGGTGCGCGGTGGTCGCGGTCGACACCTCGCCGGCGGCGCTGGAGCTGGCGCGCGAGAACGCGGCGCGCACCGGCCTCGCGGGGCGGGTCGAGTTCGGCGCCGGCACCCTGCCGCCGCAGGGCGGCGTATTCGAGCTCGTCGTCGCGAACCTCCCCTACGTGAGCGAGGCCGAGTGGGATGACCTGCAACCGGAGGTGAGGGAATGGGAGCCACGCGGGGCGCTGTTGGCGGGGCCCGATGGCCTCGATGCAATCCGCGCCACGGTCCCCGCCCTGGCGGGCATCGCGAAGGTGCTCGCGCTCGAGGTCGGCGCCGGCCAGGCCGGCGCGGTGGCGGACCTACTCTTCGACGCGGGCTTCGGCGCGATCGAGACGCGGCCCGACCTCGCCGGCATCCCGCGCCTGGTCGTCGCTCGGCGGGGGGCGGGAGCCGCGTGACCGTCACGATCTCGATCGAGCGCGACGGGGCGCGGCAGGCGCGCACCGGGCTGGAGCTGTGCGTCGCCGCCGGCGGGGTGGCGCTCTTCCCGGCGGACGGCCTCTACGGGCTCGCCTGCGACCCGCTCGACGAGGCGGCGATCGGGCGCATCCACCGGATCAAGGGACGCGATGACGGCAAGCCCTCGGCGATCCTCTACTTCTCGCCGCTGGCGATGCGCGAGGTCCTCGGCGGGCTCGGCGAGCGCACCGGGGCGGCGCTCGCGGCCCTGCTGCCGGGCCCGGTTACGGTCGTCGTCGCCAACCCGGAACACCGTTACCCGCTCGCCTGCCGGGAGGACCCGGAGCGACTCGGCCTGCGCCTCCTCGACGGGCCCCTGGCGGGGGCGATGTGCCCCCTGTTCCAGACCTCGGCCAACCGCAGCGGCGAGCCGGCGCCGGCTCGCTTCGCCGACGTGCCCCAGGAGATCCTCACCGAGGTCGACGTGGCGATCGACGGCGGCGCTCTCACCGGCCTCCCCTCAACCGTCGTCGACCTCACCGCCCTCGACGCCAGCGGCGAGTGGACGCTGCTGCGCGAGGGCGGGATGGGGCGCGATGAGCTGGGGAAATTGCTCACGCAGTCTTAAAACTGTCCTAGTTGACCCCAACAGTTCGCGGGACTACTGTGTGCTTTGATGGCACAGCAGACGGCAGGCCATGAGGCCACGCCCTTTTCCACCGATCCCGCCGCGGAGCTGCCGGTCGGCGTCCAGCTCTCCTGGCGCCTGCGGGCGCTGATCGCCACCGGCAGGCTGGCCGCGGGCGAACGGCTGCCGAGCTTCCGCCAGCTCGCCGGCTGGGCCGGCGTCAACGTCAACACGGTGCGGGCCGTCTACGCCGGCCTCGAGCAGTCGGGGCTGGTGGTCAGCCGCCAGGGCCAGGGAACCTTCGTCGCCGAGCGGATAGAGCCGGCGCCCGAGCTCGAGGAGATCGCCGGCGAGGCGCTGCGGCGCACGTTTGAAGCCGGCCTCGACCCGAGTGACCTGATCGTCGTCACCGCCGCCTGCGCGAGCATGGGCGAGGGGGGTGACGTCGCGGATGCGGCCGAGCTCCCCGACCTGAGCGAGGAAGGCGAGGCGATCGAGGTGCGCCACGAGCTGCGGCGCCAGATCGCCCGGCTCGAGATCGAGCTGGCCGCCTACACGCGCGACCTGCCCGACGACATGCCCACGGCCGCCCGCCTGACCAAAGCGCACGTGGCCGACGTCGAGGAGCTGGAGCAGACGCGCGACACGCTGATCGCGCAGCTCTCGGCGGCCCAGCGGGCGGCCGAGACGCGGGCCAAGGAAGTCGGCGAGGAACGGGCGCGGCGCAAAGCGCGGCTCGAGAGCAAAGAGGGCGGCGCGGCGGCGAAATCGGGCGGGGGTCCCCTGGGCAGGGCGATGAGCTGGTGGCGAGCGAAGTCCTAAGCCGCGCATTCCTGCCGACCAAAGCGGTCTTCGTCCAGGTGGGGGAGATGATGATCCTCACCGCGCGGACGATCGTTTCCGCGGTGCGGCCGCCCTTCCCGTACGGCGAGGAGCTCGTCTGGCAGTTCCTCTTCGTGCTCAAGCTCTCCTGGTTCCCGCTGCTGATCTCCACCTTCGCGCTCTGCCTCGGGGCGCCGGGGCTGCAGGCGGCCGGCGCGCTCTCGCTCTTCGGCGCGCTCGACCGGCTCGGCGGCTTCTTCGTCCTCACCGCGATCCGCTGGATCGGCCCGCTCGTCACCGCGGTCGTCGTCGCCGGCGTCGCCGGCACCGCGATCACTGCCGACCTCGGTGCCCGCAAGATCCGCGAGGAGCTCGACGCTCTGCAGGTGCTGGGCGTCGATCCGGTCAAGAACCTGGTCGTGCCGCGCTTCCTCGCCCTGATGGTGGTGACGGCGCTGCTCGACATCTTCGCCATCGTCTTCGGCCTCTCGGCCGGGATCGCCGCCGAGCTGCTCTACAAGCAGCCGCTCGGCGGCTTCTTCGCGACGCTCTTCTCCAACGCCTCGGTGACCGACATCTGGGGCTCGGTGCTGATGTGCACGATGTTCGGCGCGATCATCGCGGTCGTCTGCTCGTTCAAGGGGATGACCGCCTCCGGCGGTGCCGAGGGGGTCGGCCGTGCCGTCAACCAGGCGGTCGTGATCGCGATGGTTGCGGTCTTCTTCTTCAACTTCGTCTTCACCGCGATCCTGCTCGCCACCAACCCGGAACTGCAGACGATCCGGTGAGCGGGGGAGGAGCGACACGATGATCGGCTGGCTCGACGTCCCGCGCGGTTGGCTCGACTCCTTCGGCGAGGTCGCGCGCTTCGGCTCGCGCGTCGCCGGCCTCGTCTACTCGGGCCGCGTCTTCCCCTACTTCGGCGAGGCCCTGCGCCAGGCGGGCATCCTGATCTTCGGCTCGGCGCTGATCATCTGGGCCTTCGTCTTCATCCTCGGGCTGCAGTGCGGGCTGCAGGGCGCCTACTTCTTCCGCGCCCAGGGCGTGCCCGCCTACGCCGGCCTCTTCGCCGCCTGGTGCGACCTGCGCGAGGCGCTGCCCTACGCCTTCGGCTACATCCTCTCGGCCAAGGTCGGCACCGGGATCGTCGCCGAGCTGGGGGCGATGCGGATCTCCGACGAGATCGACGCGCTCGAGGTGATGGGGATCCCGCCGGTCACCTTTCTCGCCGGCACCCGCCTGCTCGCCGCCTGGATCGCCTTTCCCTTCATGTACCTGGTCGGGATCGGCGTCATGTACTTCGCCAGCTACTTCTCCGTCGTCCAGCAGATCGGCGACGTCTCCTCCGGCGGCTACCTGCTGATCTTCTGGATGTTCCAAGACCCGCTCGACCTCAGCTTCAGCCTGATCAAGGGCATGGTGATGGCGACGGCGATCGTGCTGATCGGCTGCTACTACGGCTACACCGCCTCGGGCGGTCCGGTCGGAGTCGGCACTGCCACCGCCCAGTCGATGGTGGTCAACATCATCCTCGTCCACATCATCGGCATGCTCGGCACCGTCGTCTTCTGGGGCTCCACCCCCCGCGCCCCCATCGGCGGCTGAACCCGCCCGCCGACGGGCCTGAAACGTGACATATCGACACGCTTTAGGCCCGTCGGCCCCCGAGGGTCAGCAGGCGGTGTCGCTCCGGAAGGGGAGGTGGACTAGGCGGCGGGAGGAGTTGTCGTTCTCGTTGGACTCGTAGAGGAGGTTCTCGGGGTCGACGACCATGACGAAGGCGAAGCAGCCGCGCAGGCCGGCGACGTCGATCCACTGCTTGTCGTAGGGCGCCGGGTAGATGTCCGACCAGCCGACCGAGGTGCCGAGGGTGACGTGGTGGATGTAGGGGTCCTGATTGCAGCCCGGGTAGTGCCAGAACTCCGGTGAGCGCTTGCCGGGGCGGGTGCGCTCGAGGTCGCGCAGGCAGTAGTTGAGCTTGGGGCCGACGCGCAGGCGGCGCAGCGGCCGGTCGCTGCCGTCGACCGACCAGAGCTCGAAGCGGGCCAGCTGGTGCACCTTCCAGTAGCTGCCGCCGAAGTAGGCGCCGACGTCGGTGAAGCGCAGCGTCGCCCGGCTCGGCACGTCGAGGTGGCCGCCGCCGGCGCGGTAGATCCGCTGCCGGGTGCGCATCGTGCGCCAGCCGTTGCGGGTGCCGCGCACCTCGATCGGGCCGCGGCCGCGGCTGCGCACGTCGCTGGTCGCGCGCAGGCGCAGCTGGCGCCCGGCGCGCTGCAGGTAGAGGCCGACCGGTGGGCCGATCCGCAGGTTGGGGCAGAGCAGCCGCTTGGCCTCCGGCCCTTCGCAGGGGTTCTCGCCGATCGGGGCGATCGCCTTGGCGGGGCAAGTGCAGGCAAGCGTAAGTGCCAGGCAGAGCACGAGGAGAAGAAGGCTTCGCTTCGGCTTCACGGCGGGCACATCTATACCCGCTTCGCGTCGGCCGGGCGTTGCTATGGTCGCCTGCCCCGATGGAGCGCCGTCCGCCCACCCATCCCATGCCGGCGCCGGACGCCGCGTAGGCCGACTCTTGCGGGGCGCTTCGGCCTGGCGGGAACTGCCCGCGGAAAACCGGAACTGGCTCCTCACCAGGGCCCTCCTCGCAACGGCGGCAATCAACGTCGTGGTCAACGCGGCAATTGCCTGGCTCGGCGTCGCGGGCCAGGGTGAGGTCCGGATGTGGGGGGTGCCGCTGGTCGAGACGAGCATCTTCTGGAACGTCGTCGGGACCCTCTTCCTGCTGCCCCTGATCACCTGCGTGCTGACAACAACGGCGATCCGGCGGGACATTCGGCGCGGTGCTCTGCCCCCGCTCGCACGACTCCGCTCCATGCCGCACTGGCTGGCGGACCTGCCGTTGTCGCGCTGGCGGCGCGGTGTCGTGGCGGGTGCCCTGGCCGTGGCCGTGCTTGCGCCGCCCCTCGTGCTGGCACTCCTCGCCGTCGGCCCCGGCGAGCTCGGCGAAGGGCAGTTCGTGCTCTGCCAGACCGTCTTCGCCGTCCTGCTCGGCACGGTGGTGACCCCACCGCTCGCGCTCTGCGCGATGACCGACCCGCCCAGCGCCCGCTGAGGTCATCGGGGCCCTCTGCGGCATGATCCACGGCCGTGAAGGTGTGGGTGGACATGACTGCCGCGGCGCACCCGCTCGTGCTGCGGCCGCTGATCGAGCGGCTCGAGGCTCGCGGGCACGAGGTGATGGTGACCGCGCGCGAGTACGGCCAGACCCTGGGAATCCTCGACCGGCTCGGCATCCCCTACACGGCGGTCGGATCGCATGGCGGTGCCTCGGCGCTGGGCAAGGGCCGGGCGCTGGTCGGGCGCTCGGCTCGCCTTGCCCGCCTTGTCTGGGAGCGGCGGCCGGACCTGGCGCTGGCGCACGGCTCGGTCGACCTCGCCGTCGTTGCCACCGCCTTCCGCCTGCCCTCGGCTCAGATGCAGGACTACGAGTACGCGGGGTGGCAGCGACAGATCGCCTTCCGGGCGGCGCGCCGGGTGCTGATGCCCGACTCGATCCCGCTCGAGCGCCTGCGCCGGATCGGCGCAAAGGAGCGCAAGCTGGTCCGCTATCCGGGTTTGAAGGAGGAGTACTACCTGGACGGCTTCGAGCCCGACGCCGCGGTGCTCGAGCAGCTCGGGCTCGACCGCGAGAAGGTGCTGGTGGTGGTGCGGCCGCCGCCGGAGACCTCCGAGTACCACGCTCGCAACGACGTCTACGGGGCCGCGATCCAGCGCCTCGCCGGGGTCGACTCGGTGCAGGCGGTCGTGATTCCCCGCACCGAGCGCCAGGGCGAGGAGGTGCGGGCGATCGGCGCCGCCAACCTGATCGTGCCCGCGCGGGCGATCGACGCCCAGAGCCTGATCGCCCTCGCCGACCTGGTCGTCAGCGCGGGCGGGACGATGAACCGCGAGGCGGTGGCGCTGGGCACGCCCGTCTTCACCACCTTCGCCGGCCGCATGGGCGGCGTCGACGAGGCGCTGATCGCCGCAGGGCGCCTGCGCGTACTCGCCGAGCCCGCCGAGCTGCCGCTGCACAAGCGCCAGACCCCGGTCGGGGTCCTCAACCCGCGTGATCCGGAGCTACTGGTCGAGGGCGTCCTCGGCGCTGTCGCGGGCGTCGAGTAGCCTGGGCCAGCCCGCTCGCTCCGTGGGCACCGCGACATGGCAGCGACCACCGACGCCGTTCTCGCCTTTCTCGTAGCGGCCGCGATCGCCTGGCTGCTGGTCCCCTACGCCGAGCGGCTCGCCCACCGGCTCGGCGCGATCGACATGCCGAAGGAGCGCGGCCTGCACGACAAGCCGATGCCGCGGCTCTCGGGCCTGGCGATCTTTGCCGGGATCGAGGTGGCCGGCTGGATCTGGCTGCCCGGCGACGGCGAAAGCCACGCGATCCTGATCGGCGCCGCGGCGATCGCCGCGGTCGGGGTCGTCGACGACGTCTGGGAAATCCCGGCGCTGCCGAAGCTGCTCGGCCAGATCGGCGCGGCGCTGATCCCGGTCCTGGGCGGCGTCCGCGTCGACAACCTGACCCTGCCCTTCGTCGGCGGCTTCGAGCTCGGCTGGCTCGCCTACCCGCTGACCGTGCTCGGCATCGTTGCCGTCGTCAACGTGATCAACTTCATCGACGGCGTCGACGGCCTCGCCGCCGGGGTCTGTGTGATCGCGGCGATCTCGCTGGCGGCGATCGCGCTCTCGCTCGAGCGCAACGCGGCCGGCGTGCTGGCGGCGCTGACCGCCGGCGGCGCGCTCGGCTTCCTCCGCCACGGCTTCCCGCCCGCCTCCAGCTTCATGGGGGACACCGGCTCCAACCTGCTCGGTTACCTGCTCGCCACCGCCTCGGTGCAGGGGGCGCTGAAGACGAACGCCGTCGTCGCCCTCGTCTTCCCGCTCGTCGTACTGGCGGTGCCGATCCTCGACACCGGCTTCGTCGTCGCCAAGCGGCTCAAGTACCGCCAGCCGATCTACCAGGCCGATACTTGGCACTTCCACCACCGCATGGCCAACATCGGCTTCTCCCAGCGCCGCACGCTCGCCTACCTCTACGGCTGGACTCTGGCGCTCGCCGCCCTGGCGCTGGCCCTGCGCTTCGTCCCCTACAGCGACGACCACGGCCACTTCGACGCGCTCTGGACCGCGGTGATCGTCGCCTTCGGCCTTTTGGCGCTGGCGACCAGCGTCTACCTGGTCTACGTGCTGGAGATCCTCAAGCTGCGCCGCGGCCGGCTCAATCCGGAAACCGGCGAGATCGAAGCGATAACGCTGGAGGAGCCGGGCTCAGAGCGCCAGCACACTTAGTAACAGGTTGTAACAAGGCTCACGAACCCGCTCTAGAAAGCGGATCGTCGGCCCTTTCGGTTATAGTCGCAAGTCCGCCCGCCCAGCCAGAGACGGGCGCATTTTATGTCTCCTCCCAAGCACGTCGACCTGGTGGTCCTTGCCGCCGCTCTTGCCGTTTTCCTGCTCGGTGGTCTGCCCATGCTCGCCTACGCGGTCGGCGCCGCCGCTTGGCTCGTCCAGCGCGGCGTCCAGATGCTGGCCGAGCGGCGCGCCAAGGCCGAGCTCGCCGCCGGCCGTCGCCAGCGCGCGATGGGCATAGTCGCGGCAACGACGCTGGGCCGGGTCTGGCTGCTCGCCACCGCGGTCCTGCTGACCGGGCTGGCCGAGCGCGAAGCCGGCCTCGCCGAGGCGATCCTCCTCGCCGTCCTCTTCACCGTCTCCTTCGCCGCCCAGGGCATCGCCCACCTCTTCGACGAAGAACCGGAGGCGGGCAAGGCATGAGCACCAAGGCCAAGGTCTTCACCGGGCTCGGCGTCTACCTGGCGATCGCGATCCTGATGCTGCTGATCTTCGGCAGCAGCGGCAAAAACGAAGAGTTCCAGCCGCAGAACGAGTTCAAGCTCGAACCGTGGATCTCGATCCACCTCGCCGGCATCGACCTCAGCATCAACAAGGCCGTGCTCTACCTGGTGCTGGCCAGCGCCCTGACGATCGGCGTCATGGTCTGGATCGCGCGCCGCATGCACCAGAAGCCGAACCGGGTGCAGACCGCGATCGAGGTCGCCTACGACCTGACCAAGAACAACATCACCGGCGGCAACCTCGATTCGAAGACGGCCGCGCGCTGGTTCCCCTTCCTCGCCGCGCTCTTCTTCTGGATCTGGTTCTCGAACATGCTCGGCTTCCTGCCGCTGCCGACCAACACCGAGCACGAGGTCAACGTCTTCGGCCTCAGCATCCCCTCCTTCGCGATCTACGCCGCGACCGCCAACCTCTCGATCCCGCTGGTTCTCACCCTCGTCGTCTGGATCTCCTACCACGTCGAAGGGATCCGGGCCAAGGGCTTCTTCAAGTACCTGGCCAGCTGGCTGCCGCCCGGCCTCGAGGACATGAACCCGATCGCCAAGGGCTTCATCTGGGTGATCGAGGCGATCTCGCACTTCGCCCGCCTGATCTCGCTCTCCGTCCGGCTCTTCGCCAACATCCTCGCCGGCCACCTGCTGCTGCTCTTCATGGGCGGCGGGCTCGCCGTGCTGCTCGGGATCGCCGCGCTCGGCGCCCTCACCTTCCCGCTCGCCTTCTTCTTCTTCATCCTCGAGGTCGGCCTCATCGCCACCCTGCAGGCTTTTATCTTCTCGACCCTCACCGCCATCTACCTGGGCGGAGCCACCTCCGCCAGCCATTAGAAAAGGAGCGCTACTCAAAATGGACCTGTCCCCAGTTGCCGCCGCGATCTCCGACGAAGGGATCGAAGCTGCCGGCAAGGCGATCGCCCTCGGCGTCGGCGCCGGCCTCGGCTCGATCGGCGCCGGCATCGGCATCGGCGTCATCTTCGGCAAGGAGATCGAGTCGGTCGCCCGCCAGCCGGAGATGAAAGACGAGCTGCAGAGCATCCGCTGGCTCGGCTTCGCGCTTACCGAGGCCGTCGCCTTCTACACCTTCATCTTCGGCCTGATCGCCTTCTTCCTCTAGGTCGATCGCGTGGAGCTCTTCGGTCACATAGTCGGCCTGATCCCGCTTGCCGCGGAGCACGGCTCCGAAGAAGGGGGCAGCTTCCTGGTCTCGCCGGGCCTCGGCCTGATGATCTGGACGCTGATCCTCTTCCTCTTCACGATGTGGGTGCTGAGCAAGCTCGCCTTCCCCAAGATCCAGGAAGCGCTGGACCGGCGGGCGAAGGTGATCGCCGAGTCGATCGAGGCGGCCGAAAGGCAGCGCAAGGAGTCCGACGAGCTGCTCGAGGAGTACCGCAGCCGCCTCGCCGAGGCGCGCGAGCAGGCCGACGACATCATGGCCCGGGCGCGCAAAGCGGCCGAGACCGCCGAAGCCGAGGCCACCGCCGCCGGCAAGGAGAAGCGCGAGGAGCTGGTCGAGGCCGCCAAGCGCGACATCGAGGCGGAGACGCGGCGCTCGCTCGACCAGATCCGCAAGGAGGTCGCCGACCTGACCGTGCTGGCAACCGAGAAGGTCACCCGCAAGTCGCTGGGCGAGGACGATCAGCGCCGCCTGGTCGAGGAGGCGCTGAGCGAGGTCGACTTCAGCAGTCTTAGCGGGAGCTCGAATTGACGAACGCCCCCGAAAATCAAGCAGGTCGGTGGACGCAGGGAGGGGGACGAAGCGAGCGCACCTCGAGGTGCGTGAGCGAGGCCCCCGACCGAGGACGCCGGGATGCGCAGATTTGCAGGGGGCGCGCTGATGGCTGAGGCAGCTCGCGTATACGCCGAGGCGCTCTTCGACGTCGCCAGGGAGAAGGGCAAGCTCGACCCGATCCGCGACGAGCTCGGCCAGTTCGCCGACGCGGTCGACGGCGATCGCGAGCTGCAGGTCTTCTTCTTCAGCCCCTACTTCTCCTCGGCGGAGAAGGTCGGGGGCCTGAAGCGCGCGGTGTCGGGCGCCGACGCCGAGCTGATCAACTTCCTCGAGCTGCTGATCGAGAAGCAGCGGATGACCGAGCTGTTCCGCATCCGCCGCCACTTCGACGAGCTCTGGAAGGAGGAGAACCGGCGCATCGAGGTGACCGTGACCAGCGCGGTCGAGCTGTCGCCGGCGGTGGTGGAGAAGGTCGGTGAGGAGATCGAGCGCCAGACCGGCCAGAAGGTCGAGCTGGCCAGCCGCGTCGACGGCGAGATCCTCGGTGGAATCGTCCTGCAGGTCGGCAACAAGGTCCTCGACGCGAGCATCCGCAGTCGCTTGGAGAAACTTCGAAAGAGCGTCGCCCAGGCGGCGTAAGGAGGAATCAAGTACCCGATGGAGATCAAGCCCGACGAGATCGCAAGCATCCTGCGCGAGAGGATCGAGGGACTGGGCGCCGAGTCGGCTGACCTGGCCGAGGTCGGCACCGTGCTCTCGGTCGCCGACGGAATCGCCCGCGTGCACGGCCTCGACAACTGCATGGCGCTGGAGATGCTGGAGCTGCCGCACGGCGTCACCGGCCTCGCCCTCAACCTCGAGGAGGACAACGTCGGCGCCGTCCTCTTCGGCGAGTGGGACAAGATCGTCGAGGGCGACACGGTCAAGCGCACCGGCCACCTGCTGCGGATCCCGGTCGGCGACGAGCTGCTCGGCCGCATGGTCGACCCGCTCGGCCGCCCGCTCGACGACAGGGGCGACGTCAACACGACGCAGACCCGCCCGGCCGAGTTCAAGGCCCCCGGCGTGGTCCAGCGCCAGCCGGTGACCGAACCGGTGCAGACCGGCCTGATGTCGATCGACGGGATGATCCCGATCGGCCGTGGTCAGCGAGAGCTGATCATCGGCGACCGCCAGACCGGCAAGACGGCGATCGCGGTCGACACGATCATCAACAACCGCGACAAGGACATGATCTGCATCTACGTCGCGATCGGGCAGAAGATGTCCACCGTCGTCCAGCTCAAGCAGGTGCTGGAGGAGAACGGCGCGATGGAGAACACGATCATCGTCGCCGCCCCCGCCGACGAGGCCGCCCCGATCAAGTTCATCGCCCCCTACGCGGGCTGCGCGATGGGCGAGCACTTCCTCTACAACGGCAAGGCGGCGCTCTGCGTCTACGACGACCTGACCAAGCACGCCTACGCCTACCGCCAGATGTCGCTGCTGCTGCGGCGCCCGCCCGGTCGCGAGGCCTACCCGGGCGACGTCTTCTACCTGCACTCGCGCCTCCTGGAGCGGGCGGTGAAGCTCAACGACGACCTCGGCGGCGGCTCGCTGACGGCGCTGCCGATCATCGAGACCCAGGCCTCCGACGTCTCCGCCTACATCCCGACCAACGTGATCTCGATCACCGACGGCCAGATCTTCCTCGAGTCCGACCTCTTCTACTCCGGCGTGCGACCGGCGATCAACGTCGGGATCTCGGTCTCGCGGGTGGGAGGAAACGCGCAGACGAAGGCGATGAAGAAGGTCGCCGGCAAGCTCCGCCTCGACCTCTCCCAGTACCGCGACCTCGAGGCCTTCGCCCAGTTCGGCTCCGAGCTCGATCCGGAGACGCAGAAGACCCTGAACCGTGGTGAACGGCTGGTCGAGCTGCTCAAGCAGAAAGAGCGCGAACCGCTCGAGGTCGCCGACCAGGTGGCGGCGATCTACTCGGGCACCGGCGGCTACCTCGACCGGATCGCGGTCGAGCGGGTCGGCGAGTTCCTGCGCGACCTGAAGATTCGCCTGCACTCCGAGAAGGCCGACCTACTGAAGCGGATCGGCGACAGCGGCAAGCTCGAGGAAGCCGACGAGGAGGAGCTCGGCAAGGCGATCGCCGACTTCGTCGACGACTTCGGCCCCGACTTCGACGAGCACGGCGATCCACTCGAGGCCGGCGAGTCCGACCGGGTCAAGTCCGAGGAGGAGCGGTCAAAGCCCTCCCGTACCGAGGAAGCCGAGTCCGAGGATGCCGAGAAGGAGGCCACTCCGGCCTAGCCCCTCCCGGCACCGGTACCGCCCATGGCAACTCAGAAGGACGTCAAGAATCGCATCGCGTCGATCAAGAACATCAACAAGATCACGCGAGCGATGGAGATGGTCGCGGCGGCGCGGCTGCGCCGCGCCGAGCAGCGGATCGAGCAGCTC
>DASZSJ010000144.1:0-1592 GCA_035548675.1 Solirubrobacterales bacterium | reverse complement strand
GCCTTCGGCTCGATCTTCTACAGCCTCACCGGCCTGCACGGCGCCCACGTCTTCGTCGGGTTGCTGCTGCTGACCTTCGCGACGATCCGCGCCTTCCGCGGTCACTTCGGTCCCGAGGCCGAGAACCACCTGGGCGTCGAGGTGCCGGGGATTTACTGGCACTTCGTCGACATCATGTGGATCATCGTGTTTGTGACCGTTTATATCTTGTAGACGTCCGCTGCAAACCGGCGCATCTAGCCGCCTCAGTAGGTTGCGGGGGATGAAGATCTCTGAGGAGGCGGTTTTCAGGTGGGTCGTGATCGTGGGGATCGCGGGGGCTTCGGTGGTGGCGCTGACGTTGTTGACGCGGCCGTTGGTGGGGGCGCTCTGGGGGCTGGTGTTGGTGATCTGGGGGGTTGTCCACGCTTATCGGTGGATTGAGCGTAAGCGGGGCGAGAGTTGAGGCGAAACTTTTACAGTTCGCAGACAATACACCGCATCGATCCGTGTAAGCTGGCATGATGAACGCCGTGAGGGAAAAGTGGACCGACGAGAGGCTGGACGATCTCAACGATCGGGTCAGCGAGGGCTTCAACCGCATTGACGGGGAGCTTCGGGTTCTGCGCGGGGAAATGAACTCGCGGTTCGAATCGATGGAGGAGCGTTTCGACGCGCGCTTCGATGCGCTCCACAAGCTGCTGTTGCGGGCAGCCGGAGGGGCGATCGCGGTTCTTGTCACCACCGGCGCGGCGCTGGTGGCTACGCAGCTCTGAGACGGCGTCTGCGGCCGATCTCCAGGATCGCTAGGGCTAGGGCGACCGGGACGGTCGCGGGTAGCTGGTCGACGGCGAAGAAGAGGAAGTCGAAGGCGACGGCGATCGCGGCGGTCAGGATGGCTCCGGTCCGCTGTAGGTGGCGGTCATGGGCGAGCACGGCGCCCAGGGTGGCGGCGAGGAAGAGGTCGCCGAAGCCCATCACGGCCGAGCCGAAGTGGGCGAGCTGTAGTCGCGGCAGGGAGCCGGGTGCGGCGGTGTTGAGGACGGCGTTGGGGCCCTGTAGGAGGTTGGAGGCAACCAGCCAGGTGTCGATCGCCGCCATCGCGTAGATCCCGAGCTTGAGCCAGACGGCCGGCACGACCGAGGCCAGCAGCCAGCCGAGAGTGACGCAGGCCAGCCCCGAGAGGACCAGGGCGGCGGCGTCACCACCGAGTTCACCCCGGGCCGCCCAGGCGAGGGCGAAGAGGGGGATGACCGCGAGCGCCAGCGCCGATCGCCCGCCGTGGGCCAGGCCGCCCGCCGCGACGGCGGCCAGTGGCGGCACGGCGACCAGGGCCAGGTAGGTGAGAACGTCGGCGCTGGCCGAGTCGAGGGCGACGGCGCCGATCACGACGACGATCGAAAGCGGCGGCAGCAGCGCCCACCAGCGCGTCCGCAGGCGCTCGAGGAGGGGGAGCGGCAGGGGCCGCCGGGGGGCGGCGACAAGGAGGCCTTGGAAGAGGCTGAGGGCGCCGATCGAGAGCCAGAAGGGCAGCACGCCTCAGACGGCGCCGGCGGCGGCGTGCGAGGCGCCCTCGCCGTGGGGGGCCGCTTTCGGCGCCGCGCCCCGCCGCG
>DASZSJ010000143.1:0-3905 GCA_035548675.1 Solirubrobacterales bacterium | reverse complement strand
TCCCGCATCGTCACCCCCGAGGCTCGCGCCGCCCGCGGCGCCAGCCAGGCGTAGACCTCGTCGGGGCGGCTCTTGCCGGCTTCCCGCAGCACCCACCCGATCGCCTTGCGGATGAAGAACTCGCGCTGCTCGAGCATCGCCTCGGCCCAGCCGCCGAAGCGGTCGAACGGCGCCCCCGCCTTCAGCGGCTCGATCTGCGAGAGCAGCGCCGCCCGCCGCACCCAGAAGTCGCGGTCGCGCGCCCAGGGGTCGAGCCGCTCGGCCGCCTCCGGGTGCGCCAGCAGCAGCACCCCCAGCACCTTGACCGCGAGCACGTCGACGATCGCCCAGGTCCGCGCCTCCCGCACCATCCGCCGGATCCGCGGCAGCTCCGCCGGCGCCACCAGGTCCGGCCGCGCCTCCAGCACCATCGCCGCGGCGAGCCGGCACTCGTGCACCGGCCGCTCCCACAGCGCCTCAACCAGTGCGTCCAGCTGCCGCCGCGTCGCCACCCCGCGCGCCGCCGCCCGCGCCAGCCGGCGCACCTCGGGGACCCGCACCCCGAGATGCTCCAGCTCGCTCTTCAGGTAGCGCCGCTCGCCCTCCGCCCGTGCCGGCTCCCCGGCCGCCCGCAGCTTCGCCTCGATGGCTGATGCATTCGGGGGGTCCTGGCCCCCCGAATCGCTCAGCCTTGCCGCGCCGCCCACTCAGGTGAAGCGCTTGACGAACTCGAGCGCCGTGTCGCAGACCTCGCGCCAGCCGCTGTCGATCGTCAGCGAATGGCCGCGGTTGGGGATCGACTTGATCTCGGTCACGCCCGCGTTCGCCCGCTGCTTCTTGTAGCTGGCCGAGGCGATCGCCCACGGCACCGTGTGGTCCTTTTCGCCGTCGATGATCAGCAGCGGCCCGCGCTCGGGGTTCTTCGTGTCGACCTTCGCCTCGGTCGCCGGGTTGAGGTTGGCGTTCGCCATCTGCATCAGCGCCATCCCCGGCGCCGCCACGTGGTAGGTCTCGTACAGCTCCTTCGCCTCATCGTCGGAGAGCGCGTTGGCCCAGCCGTACTTGAACTGGTCGAGGGTCAGCGTCACCGCCCGGTTCTTGTTCAGCGGGTTCGCCAGCACCGGCCCCGCCGAGCGCAGCGCCGAGAGCGGCAGCGGCAGCACGCCGCGGAACGGGCCCGGGTCGATCGCCACCGTCGCCGCCGAGAGCCCGCGCCCGGCGATGATCTGCGCCAGCAGCCCGCCGGTCGAGTGCCCCAGCACCGCCGGCTTGCGGTCGAGCGCCGCGATCACCTCGGCCGTGTGGTCGGCGACCATCCCGATCGACTTCTTCGCGAACACGTCCGGGTTCGCCCGCGCCTCCTCGACCGTCGCCGGGTCGTCGGGCCAGGCCGGCGTCAGCCCCGCGTACCCGGCCTCCTCGAACACCCCGACCCAGTTGTCCCAGCTGCTCGCCAGCAGCCACAGCCCATGAATGAAGAGAGCGGGAGTCTTCCCGCTCGCGTTCGCCTTCTCGATCTGCGCCTGCTCCATCTCGGTGATCGCCATCAATCCAGCCTTTCTAGCCCGGCGGCGACCCCGTTCACCGCGCGTTTTCGGTCAACGACCCGACGCTCCGGCCATCATCGCAGCGCCCCGGGCCCGGTGCCAAGGCCGGTCCATCGCAGAACGATCCGGTCCCACACCCGTCCAAGGCCAGGCGCGGCAAGCTCCTCGCCGGCGGCGTCCGACTTGACTGTCTGCGAGTGATCGGGTACTGCTGGACGGACGGGCAGGGAACCCGGACCCAGGGAGGACCAATGAGCATCGTTACGGAGACGGCGCCGCCGGACTGGTACGCCACGGCCTTCGGTTTCAACGCCGTCGATCCGCTGGCAGCCGCTGACGTGAAAGCGGAAGTCGACCGTGCAATCCGCTTGATCGAGCTGCCGCCCGGAGCCCAGGTGCTCGATCTGGCCTGCGGCGGTGGATACCACGCGGTCGAGCTCGCCGAACGCGGCTTCGCCGTCACCGGGGTGGATCTCTCCGACGACATGGTCGAACTCGCCCAGGGGCAGGCCGAACTCGCGGAGATCGACGAGGCCGACCTCGTTTTCGTCCACGCCGACCTCCGTCGCCTCGACTTCCAGGCCCGCTTCGACGCCGTCCTCAACCTCAACGGCGGCGCGATCGGCTACTTCGAGACCGACGCCGAGAACCATCGCACCTTCGAGACGATCGCCCGCGCCCTCCGACCGGGCGGCACGGCGCTGATGCAGCTGCGCAACCCGCGTCATGTCGAAGAGCACCTGACGCCACGGACCTGGTCGGTCGGCAACGCCATGCTGGAGCTGCTCGAGCACTGCTGGGACCCGAGCACCGGCTATCTGGAAGGCACCCGAATCCCGATCCACCTCGAGGACTACCTCTACGACCTGACGCCGATGCCGTTCCGCCAGCGCCTCTACGGCGTCGACGAGCTGCGGGAGATCCTGCGCTCGGTCGGGATGTCGCTGCGCAGCGTCCACGCCGCCGACGGCACCGAGATCGAGCCGACGGACGCCGAGCCGGAGATATTCGCGGTCGCCGTCAAGGACGGGCGCTGACACCTGCCGGTCCCCTGATCGAGATAGGCCGCTCGACGAGCCGCCAGGCGCAGCCCACCCGTTGCGGAAGATTCACCGGCCCAGGACCCGCGAAATCTTCCACGACGCGCCTACTTTGGGGCCCGCAGCCGCGCGAGGTTTCGGGTCAGCACCGCCGCTACGCAGTCCGGTTCGTGCTTCACCTGGGCGTGGGTGAAGCGCAGCGTCGACAACCCCGCCGTCGTGTGCGCGTTGTCGCGTCTGGCGTCGGCCGACTGCTTCGTCGTGCTCCGGTGATAGCGGAAGCTGTCCGCCTCCACCACCAGCCCGAGATCCCGCCAGAGGAAGTCGACACGGTGCCCGTGCTTCCGTCGTTGCGTCTCCGGCAGCGGCATGCCGGCCCGCCGCACGATCCGCAGGAAGAGGCGCTCCAGCACCGTCGCCGGCAGGGCCAGCTCCTGGAGGTCGAGGCGATCCCGCAGCCGGGCGACGCGCGGCGACGGCGGCATCGTCTCGAGCGCGGCGCGCAGCGCCGGGGGGTCGAACAGGCCGCGATAGTCGGCCTCGTTGATCGCGGCGTCGACCTCGACCGCCGACGCCTGCTCGCTGAAGTCGACGATGGCCGCGATCGGATCGGTTACCGGGATCCGGTCGCAGTGTCCGTGGGAGGGCCGAGGCCCCGCCGACGGTGCACGCCGATCCCCCACCGGGCCCGACGCACGTGCGCAGGCACCGACACCTCGATCCGCCCCAGCCCCGCCAGCACCATCCGCCAGAGCTCGGCGGCGCTGCGGTGGCTGAGCCGCGCCGCTGGCCCGCACGCGAGCACCGCCCCCATCCATCGCCCCCGCCGACCCACCTCCCGCCGCCCGACCGCGTACACCCCCCGCCACAGCGGATGCAGCCGTCCCCTGGCCAGCCGATGGTCGATCGCATCGCGGCTCAGCCCCAGCTCCAGCAGTTGGCCCCGGCTGATGACGCCGTGCTGTCTCCGCGCCAGATCCCACACCACGGACGCCGCCTGACGCCATCCCCCAACTGTGCCGTCCAGCTCCACACTGGTCAAAGCCGCCGCCCCCCGACTTTCTCCCCCCCGCGCCGTACTCTTCACCGGGTCCAAGTGTCCGGGACCCCGCCTCTCACCGACGACCTGCTGGAGCGCGACGACGAGCTCGGCGCGGTCGCGGCGCTGCTCGACGAGGCGGCCGCCGGCGACGGGCGCGTCGTCCTCTTCGAGGGCCCGGCCGGGATCGGCAAGACGCGCCTTCTGACCGAGGCCCGCCGGCTCGGCGGCGAAGCCGGGATGCGGGTCCTCGCCGCCCGCAGCAGCGAGTTCGAGCGCGAGTTCCCCTTCGGCGTCGTC
>DASZSJ010000142.1:0-85842 GCA_035548675.1 Solirubrobacterales bacterium | reverse complement strand
GGCTCGAAAGGCCCTGACAAGCTGATCGGCGGCGCTGGCGATGACTTCGCCAACGGGGAAAAGGGCAGCGACGACGTCGACGGTGGTGGTGGCAACGACGTCCTCTTTGGCGACAAGGGCAACGACGAGGTTGAGGGCGGTGCCGGCACCGACCAGGTCGACGGCGGTGCCGGCGACGACAAGAAGCTCGATGGCGGCGGCGACAACGACTACGTCTACGGCGGCGCTGGCAGTGACCACGCCAGCGGCGGCCCCGGAGACGGCGACGTGGTCCGTGGCGACAGCGGCGAAGACACCCTCGACGGCGGCCCCGGCACCAACGACATCGTCTCCTACTCCAGCGCCACCCGCGGCGCGGTCACCGTCGACCTCGCAACCGGTCGCTCCAAAGGCGACGGGCACGACACGTTGACCGGCTTCGAGGACGTGGTCGGCTCGCCGCAGGGCGACACGTTGATCGGCGATGGCGAAGTAAACCGGCTCGACGGTGGTGTCGGCGACGACGACCTCGACGGCATGGGCGGCCCCGACGAGGCCTACGGCGGCGCCGGCAACGACCAGTGCAACGGCTTCGCCACCGAGCACTCCTGCGGACTGGAAGAGAGCCCGCCGGCCAACGGCACCTTCGTCATCCTCAATCAAGGCCTCGACGGCAGCAGCCTGATCGTGCAGGGCGACAACCGCGCCAACGACATCCACGTCTCCTTCAGCAACGGCACCTGGACGGTGAGCGAAAGCGGCCCGATCGTTTCCGGCGAAGGCTGCCAGTCGAGCTCGGGCAGCAGCCTGATCGCAACCGTCACCTGCCCGACCAGCACCGCGACCGGGCTCGTCGTCGTCACCGGCGCCGACGGCGACGACTCGATCAACATCGCCGAAAACGTGCCGGCGGGAATCAGGGTGCGAGCCAACGGCAACGCTGGCTCCGACACGCTCAGCGGCGGGCCCGGCAACGACGTGCTCGAGGCCGGCGAGAACTACAACGGCCCGAATAACGGCAACGACACCCTGATCGGCAACGACGGCAACGACGTGCTCTACGCCGACCCCGGCGCCGATCAGCTGGGCGGCGGCAACGGCAACGACCTCCTCGTCTCCTCGGTCGCGGTCTGCCAGGGACACACCTACAGCGGCGGGCCGGGCGAGGACACGGTCTCCTACGGCCGCTCCAACGCCAGCATGCGGGTCGAGCTGGGCGGCACAGGGGGCCCTCCCGGCTGCGGCACCCCGGACCACGTCTTGCCCGACAACGAGGACCTCGAGGGCTCTGACGGCCCCGACGTCCTGATCGGCGACAACGGGCCCAACAGCCTCTTCGGCCACCTCGGCGCCGACACCTTCGTCGGCAAGGGCGGCAACGACTCGATCGAAGCGATCGACGGTCACCGCGACAAGGCGATCGACTGCGGCCCCGGCGACGACGACGCGAGCCGCGACCGCTCGGACCCGAAGCCCAGCAGCTGCTGAGCGGCGGGCCGGACCAGCCCGCCAAGGGCTGGACTAGAAGATGTAGTTGCGCAGCTTCTCGGGCGCCAGCACGGTGACGCGCCCGCGGCCGGGCTGGACGATGCCAGCCCGCTCGAGGTCGGCGAGGAAGCGACTGACACTCTCGCGCGAGGTGCCGGCGAGCTGGGCCAGATCGGCCTGGTTCATCCGGATCGTCACCTCGCCGCCGTCGCCCTCGCGCGGCGACTCCTCGGCGACAAGTTGCAGGAGGACCCCGGCGACGCGACTGGGCACGGTCTGGAAGGACTGGCGTGAGATGCGCTCGTTGGCGGTGCGCAGCCGCCGGACCAGAGCCGCGATCAGCTTGACCGTGATCTCGGGATGGCGGGCCAATAGCGCCCGCACCTCGCTCGCCGGCAGGGCGAGCAGCTCACCGTCGCTGAGCGCTTCGACGCTGGCCGAGCGCACCTCGCCGTCGAGCATCGCCAGCTCGCCGAAGATGTCGCCGGGACCGAGGCTCGCCAGGGTGATCGCACGCCCGTCCGAGTGCTCGCGCGTAACCCGGAAGCTGCCGTCGCGAACGATGTAGCAGGCGTCCGAGTGGTCGCCCTCGTGGAATACCCGCGTGCCGGCCGGGAACGAGCGAGCGACGGCAACGCGCGAAAAGCGCTCCAACTCCGCCTCTTCGAGGTCGGAGAAGAGCGGCACGCTGCGCAGCAGCTCGACAGCTCCCAGCCCCGCCTGACCTTCCTCCATGGAGGGATTATCGCGCTTGAGAGCCGTCGGCAGGCTCAGCGGGCCGCGAGCGTGAGCTTGCGCGGGCCGCGGCTGAAGCCGGCGTCGAGCAGCGCATCCTCCTTGCCTGAGCCGATCACGGGCTCGCCGTCGAGCTTCTCGATCGCGAGCTTGGGCAGGCGGCCAGCGGCGACCTCGGCGGCCAGGGCAGCGACTGCGGCGGCCAGCTCCTCGTCGCTCAGCTCGACCAGGCGGACGATGCCGCGGCCGCCGCGCTCGACGTAGATCACCGGGGCGCCGTCGCGCATCAGCACGTGGGCGCCGGGCGTGCGGGCGGGGCGGCGCCCGCCCGGGGGTTTTGGCCAGGGCAGCGAGGCGCCATAGGGGTTGGCGGGGTCGGTGGCGGCGAGGAGGGCGAAGGAGCCGTCCTCGAGCGGCAATGAGCGCAGGCGCTCGACCGCGCCGGGCAGGGCGAACTGGGCGCCGCCCAGGCCCTCGACGAAGTAGCCGCGGCGGGCAGTGCCGAGCAGCTCCAGATTGCCGAGCTCGGCGTAGAGGCTGGAGAAGCCGCCGGGAATGCCCTCGGCGAGGACGGTCTCGCGGGTGACGATGCCGTAGCGCTCGAGCATCAGCTCGGCCTGGGCGCGCAGGCGCGGGCCGGCGGCGGGGGCATTGGCGAAGAGTGGCGCGGTCAGCGACCAGCGACCCTGCACGGCGGCGCCGGCCCCGCGGCGGCGGGCGAAGCGGCGACCGCGCTGCTCGGCAGAAGCGGCGACGCGCAGGCGCGGTTGGCGCAGCGGCGCGAAGGCATCGTTGGTCACCGCGCCGGCCCAGGCGAGGTCCCAGAGGGCACTGTGCAACTCCTCGGGGGGCTGCTCGATGTCGGCGAGCAGATCCAGCCAGAAGGCCGGCCCGGCCGCGAGGCGCTCGGCAATCGCCCGGTGCACCTCCTCGCCGGGCACCTCCAGCCTGACGTTGGCCGGGGGCGGGCCGGCGAGGCGGACGTCGTCGCGGAAGTAGAGGGCGACGCGGCCGTCGTTGCGGCCGCGGGCCCCGGCCCCGATCCAGACCACTTCGCCGCTGGTGCAGAGTTCGTCGAGCCAGGTCGGCGAGTAAGCGCCGAGGCGACGCGGCAGCACGTCCTGCTCCCAGACCTTGGGGGTGAGGGCGACGCCCTGCAGCGGCACCAGCGCCTCGCGCAGGCGGTCGGGGCCGGCACCGGCGGCGCGGTGAGCGTCGACGTTCTGCCAGCTCGGCAGGAAGCGGGCGAAACGGTCGCGGCCGGCGGGCTCGACTTCGCGCCGCAGGTGGGCGAGGCTGGCGCGGCGCACGCGGCGCAGCACGTCGGCGTCGCACCACTCGCGCTCGCTGCCGCCGGGGAGCAGCTCGCCGCGGACGAGGGCGCCGGAGCGCTCCAGCTCCTTCAGCGCCGGGGTGGGGTCGATGCCGTAGCGGGCGGCGAGTTGGGCGGTCGGGAAGGGGCCGTGGGTGCGGGCATAGCGGCGCACGAGCGCGGCCAGCGGGTCGGCCCTCTCCTCGAGGAAGCTCTCGGGCAGGCCGGGCGGCGGCGGGACACCGAGCGCGTCGCGGAAGAGGCCGGCGTCCTCGGCGGCGATGTAGCGCTCCTCGCCGGCGATCCGCACCTTGGCAGCGCGGCGCTCGCTGACGAGCTTCTCCAGCATCGAAGCCGCCGAGTAGCCCGCCGCCACGCGCTCCTCGCACTCCGCCGCGGTCAGGTCGCCGAGGTTGCGCAGGACCTGCTGCAGGGCATCGCGGTCGCCGGCCCGCCCGGCCTCGGTGCGGTGCTGCAGCTGGGCCTCGACCTCCTCCAGCGCCCCGGGGTCGATCAGCTCGCGCAGCTCCTCCTGGCCGAGCAGCTCGCGCAGCAGGTCGCGGTCGAGCGCCAGGGCGGCGGCGCGCCGCTCGGCGTTCGGCGTGTCCCCCTCATACATGTAGGTGGCGACGTAGTCGAAGAGCAGCGAGGAGGCGAAGGGGGAGGCGGTCGGCGTCTCGACCTCGACCAGGTTGAGCCGGCGCGAGTGCAGGTCGCGCAGCAGCTCGGCCAGCGAGGGCAGGTCGAGGACGTCGCGCAGGCACTCGCGGTAGGTCTCGAGCACGACCGGGAAGCGGGGGAAGTCGCGAGCGACCTCGAGCAGGCTCTGCGCCTTCAGCCGCTGCTGCCAGAGCGGCGTGCGCTTGCCGGGGTAGGCGCGCGGGATCAGCAGCGAGCGGGCGGCGTTCTCGCGGAAGTGCGAGCCGAAGAGGGCCGAGCCGGAGAGCTCGCCGACGACGAGGTCTTCGATCTCCTCGGGATCGATCAGGACGAGGTCCGCGGGCGGCGGCTCGTCGGCGTCGGGCAGGTGGACGACGATGCCTTCGTCGGACCAGATCGCGTCCGCCTCGAGCTCGCGCTCGGCGCGGATCTTGGCCGCCAGCGCCAGGCCCCAGGCGGCGTGGACGCGGCCGCCGTAGGGCGAGAGCACGCAGAGTCGCCAGTCGCCGATCTCGTCGCGGAAGCGCTCGACCACGATCGTCTCGTCGGAGGGGACGACGCGGGTCGCGGCCTGCTGCTCGCGCAGGTAGGCGACGAGGTTCTCGGCGGCGCGGCGGTCGAGGTCGTGCTCCTTGGCCAGCTCCACCGGCTGGCGCGAGACCGCCTCGCGGGCGAAGGCGCCGATCGCCCGCCCGAGCTCGGCGGGGCGGCCGATGCCGTCGCCCTTCCAGAAGGGCACGGCGCCGGGGACGCCGGGCGCGGGGCTGACGATGACGCGGTCGCGGGTGATGTCCTCGATCCGCCAGGTCGTCGCGCCGAGCAGGAAGGTCTGGCCGGGGCGGGCCTCGTAGACCATCTCCTCGTCGAGCTCGCCGACGCGGCGGCCGTCGGGCAGGTGGACGCCGTAGAGGCCGCGGTCGGGGATCGTGCCGGCGTTGGTGACGACCAGCGAACGGGCGCCTTTGCGGCCGTGCATGGTTCCCTCGGCGCGGTCCCAGACGATCCGCGGGCGCAGCTCGGCGAAGCGGTCGGAGGGATAGCGCCCGTCGAGCATGTCGAGCACGTTCTCCAGCTGTTCGCGCGAGAGCTCGCGGAAGGGCTCGGCGGCGGTGACGAGCCGCTCGACCTCGTCGACCTCCCACTCGTCGAGCGCCGCCATCGCGACCAGTTGCTGGGCGAGCACGTCGAGCGGGTTCTGCGGGATCACCGTCTCCTCGATCGCGCCTTCGCGCATGCGCCGGGCGACGACCGCGCACTCGAGCAGGTCGGCGCGGAACTTGGGGAAGATGCGCCCCCGCGAGACCTCGCCGAGCGAGTGACCGGCGCGCCCGACCCGCTGCAATCCGCGGCTGACCGACTTCGGCGACTCGACCTGGATCACCAGGTCGACGGCCCCCATGTCGATGCCGAGCTCCAGCGAGGAGGTCGCGACCAGGCAGGGCAGCTGACCCGACTTGAGCATCTCCTCGACCACGGTGCGCTCCTCGTGGGAAAGCGAGCCGTGGTGGGCGCGAGCGATCTCGACCGCCTCCCCATCGACCTTGCTGTTGCCGGCGTGCTCGGTCGCGGGCAGCTCCTGCTCCCCTTCCCCGTTGGCGAGCTCGTTCAGCCGCTTGGCGAGCCGCTCGGCGCCGCGCCGATTGTTGACGAAGACGATCGTCGAGGTGTGTTCCTGGACGAGCTTGAGCAGCTCGGGGTAGATGGCGGGCCAGATCGAGCGAACGTGAGCGAGGGGCTCGCCGTCAGCGGGATTCCCATCCTCGCTCGGGAAGGCGGGCGCCCCGGGTTCGGCCATGTCCTCGACCGGCACGACGATCTCCAAGTCGAGCTCCTTGGCGATCCCGGCATCGACAATCTCACACGCCCGTTTCGGCCCAACCAAGAACTGAGCTATGCGCTCCAACGGTCTTTGCGTAGCTGAGAGGCCGATCCGTTGGAGGGCATCGGGGGAGGGGTCGCCGGAGCCTCCCCGCTGTTGCTCCGCCGACCCCTCCTCCGATGCCCCCACAAGATGCTCGAGCCTCTCCAACGTCAACGCCAGATGAGCGCCCCGCTTCGATTGGGCCACCGCGTGGATCTCGTCGACGATCACCGCCTCAACCGTGGTCAAAATCTCCCGCGCCCCCGAGGAGAGCATCAGATACAGCGACTCGGGCGTGGTGATCAGGATGTCCGGCGGCTTGCGCCGCATCGCCTGGCGCTCTTTCTGCGGCGTGTCGCCGGTGCGCAGGCCGACGGAGATGTCGGCGCCGATCCCCCGCAACGGCGCCCGCAGGTTGCGCTCGATGTCGTAAGAGAGCGCCTTCAGCGGCGAGACGTAGACGAGGCGGACCCCGTCGCCACGGTCCTCCTCGCGCGAGAGCTTGTCGATCCCCCAGAGGAAGCTGGCCAGCGTCTTGCCCGAGCCGGTGGGGGCGCAGATCAGCGCGTTGGCGCCGCTCGAGATCGCCTCCCAGCCGCCGGCCTGAGCCGGCGTCGGGCCCTCGAACGAGGCCTCGAACCAGCGTCTTACCGGGGCACTGAAGGGGGCCAGCGGGTCAGATCCCGCACTCTTCTTTGCATTGGCGACCAACCCATGGATCTTACGCAGCCACTCCACCTAGACTGGACGGATCGAGGCGGGGACCTCCAGCAGCAACTACGAGAAGTTCCAGACCGGCAACCCGGTGGTGCGAGGGATGATCGGCCGGTTCTACGCTCGCTTGGGCGAAGTGGTCGAGCCGCTCGCGCCGACCTCCGCCCTCGACGCCGGCTGCGGCGAGGGTGAGACGCTGGCACGCCTGGACTGCCTGCCACGCGGACGTACGGCGGCGATCGACCTCAGCGAGCAGGCTGTGCAGCACACGCGGGACCGCGTCCCCTGGGCCGATGCGTCGGTAGCCAGCGTCACCGACCTCCCCTTCGAGGACGGCAGCTTCGACCTCGTCCTCTGCCTCGAGGTGCTGGAGCACCTGGCGGAGCCGGAGGTGGCTCTGGATGAGCTCGCGCGGGTGGCGAGCAGCGACGTGGTCGTCTCCACCCCGCACGAGCCCTGGTTCCAGCTCGGCAGCCTGCTACGCGGCAAGTACCTGAGGGGCCTCGGCAACCACCCTGAGCACGTCAACCACTGGAACCGGCGCACGCTGCCGGCCCTGCTGGAAACCCGTTTCCGCGAGGTCAGGCCGGTGGGAGCGTTCCCGTGGCTGATCGCGCACTGTCGCGGCCGCCGCGACTGAGATCGGCCTCGCCCGCGCCTTCGGCCTCGATCACCCTCTCGACCTGTGCCGGCTCCAGCGCCGATCCCGCCACCTCGCGGCGGTTGAGCACGACCATCTGCGCCAACAGGCCAAAGGTGAGCAGCTGCACGCCGACCACGATCAGGAGGAGGCCGAGGAAGAGAAGGGGCCGCTCGCCGATCGCGTGGCCGGCGATCTTCACCACCAGGAGGTAGAGCTCGATCACGGCACCGATTGAGGTGAGAAAGAGCCCGAGCCCGCCGAAGAGGTGCAGGGGCCGGTCCTGATAGCGGCCGAGGAAGACCACCGTGAGCAGGTCCAGAGCGCCGCGCAGGTAGCGCTCGAGGCCGAAACGGGAACGACCGTGTCGGCGCGGCCGGTGGTTGACCGGGACCTCGGCCACGCGCCAGCCCTGCTGTGAAGCGAGCACCGGCATGTAGCGGTGCAGCTCGCCGTAGACCTCCAGCGAGCGGGCGCAGGCGCCGCGGTAGGCCTTGAAGCCGCAATTCATGTCGTGCATCGAGACGCCGGTGAGCCAACCGGTGATCCGGTTGAACACCTTCGACGCGAGCCGGCGCGAGAGCGGGTCCTGCCGATCCTGCTTCCAGCCGCTGGCGAGGTCGGCACCCTCCTCCAAACGGGCGAGGAGCGCTGGAATGTCGGCCGGATCGTCCTGCCCATCGCCGTCGATCGTCACGACCGTCTCCCCCCGGCTCCGCTCGAAGCCGGCGGCCAGGGCCGCCGACTTGCCGAAGTTGCGACGCAGCCTCACGCCGCGCAGCCAGGGCCGCTCGGAGGCCAGCTCTTCGACCAGGTCGAAGCTGCCGTCGGTCGAGCCGTCGTCGACCACTATCGCCTCCCAGCTCACACCAAGCGCGTCGCACGCCTGCCGGATCTCCTCGAGCAGATCAGGCAGCGCCTCACTCTCATTCAGCACCGGGATGACGATCGATAGATCGGTCGGGCTCATTCCAGGGCGCAAACTTTAAGCGGCGCCGTCGGCGCGTAGACCCACCACGGCGCAAGGGATCGATCGGCGGGGATGCGAAGGATCGACGGTTGGCCGGGCTCCAGAGTCCCGACCCCGAAGGTGGTGGCGCCGAAACGACGTACCTGGACTTCGGTTGCGTCCCCGTCGGCCTCGAGCAGCGCGCCACCGCGTGGGAGGGGAATCGATGCGCCTGCCGAGCCGCTGCGACGGCAGGTGACGCCCGAAGCAGGTGACGCCGCCGGTACGAGCTTCGGGTCCAGTGCTCCGACCAGCACCGCATCGGCCTCGGCACCGGCCGGTTCGCCATGGGTACGGAGCTCGGCGACGGAATACCCGAGCCCGCCGTCGCGTTCGCTGACAGCGCGGTATTCCTCGGCAACCGACCGACCTTCCGGGAGGGCGCTGATGGGCACGGAGATCGGCGATTGTTCGTTGACCAAGGGCAGCTTCACCCCATCGAGCGGCCGCGGGTAGAAGTAGTCCAAAGCGTTACTGCCGGCCAGTTCCAGTCCCGTGAAGGCAGCCCGCGTTTGAACTGCGCTGACGTTCCGAAATTCGGCCGCTTGTTCACGCAACAGCGTCGCATTGACGGCAAGGCCTCCCAGCACCACCGCGTACAGACCATAAATTCCCGCCCGGGACCAGCGCATGCCAGCCGCGGCCTCAGAAGCGAGCACCAGCACCGTGACCGTCATCGGAAAGAGATAGCGGGGGTCGTACGGCCGTCGCCAGCCAGGGTCGTACACCAAGACCTCCAACATCCAAAGCGCGAGGACGATCGCAAGCGCGGCCCACAGCGTGCGTGGGAAGGGTCGCTGGCTGAGCCGCCAGCCGAATGCAACAAGTGCCAGGGCAGCAAGTGGCAACCCCACTGGGGGCGGCGAGGCGGTGGGGTCGAATCGATAGCCGAATCCGGAAAGGGCGCCGAGGACCGCACTAAGCGACTGGAATCCCCACGACGGAAAAAGCAGGGCATGCGAAATCGACGCGTTGCTTTCGCCATTGCCACCGGCAGCCCCCTGGGCCCACAGCCACCATGCCAGGTAAAGCAGTGCCGGGATTGCGACGACCCAGATTCGCCGCACGCGTTCGTCGTCAAGCAGGATCACGACCGCGATGCCGACGACGAAGGCAAGCGCCACGGAATAGCTGGCAACCCCGAGGCAGAGCAGCACGCACGCTGCCACATCGCCGCGGCGATCGTCGCGTTCAAGTGCGAGCAACGCACCAAGGCCACAAACCACCGCCGTCAAGACGATGAACCCGTTGCCGAAGATCACGTGCTGCGAGTCGCTGCCGAACAGGAGGAGAACCAGACAGGGAGCCAGGGCGACCAGAGCGGGTAGGCGGCGGCTCGCGTAGACGAAGAAGAGGCCCACGGTGAGCAGCACGGTTGCCACAGTGAGCAAGCGAAAGGGCAGGTAAGAAGTGCCGAAGACTTCGAAGAGCACCTGGTAGACCACGCGGGAGGTGAGGATCAGGTGGCCCTCATGTGGCTGCAGAGCGTCACTCAAGGAGAAGTGAGGGCTAGCGATCAAGATCGCCAGCTCGTCACCCCAGAACAACGTACCGCGGCCAAGCCAGAGAATCAGAATCGCCGCCAGCGCCATTGCGCAGGCAAGCGCCCCCCAGGCCCAGCGTCTTTCGTCGCCCCATGCAGCGGGCCAAAGCTCCCGCATGAGGATGGGAGCCTAGCCTGCCCTGCCGCCGGCGAACTTGACGTAGGCGAACCAGGACCTCTTCGGCACGAAGCCGTCGGCGAAAAGACCCGAGCCACCGCAGAAGTTGCAGATTCCCGGCTGGTCGTCAACCGAGAACCAATAGATCCGCTGCAACTTCCACTTCGCCGCCTTTGCCTTGAAGAGCTTGAAGGCTCCCTTCAACTGGGTGACCTGGCCCTGCGGGCCTTTGGCGAACGAGTCGCCCGCCGATTTGGGTTCCGAGCTCCAGCCGATCTCAGTGATCCAAAGCTTCTTGCCAGCATCGTGGTTGGCTGTCAGGACCGAGCGGAATTCCTCGATGTCCGGCGTCAGCTGCTGGTACTTGGCGGTATAGGGATGGAGGGCCACCCCGGAGAACTTCTTCTCGATCCCCGGCGTCGAGCTGTAGAGGCGGTCGAGGAAATCGGAGGCGTAGTAGGCCTGCGGCGGCTTCACTTTGAGCCGCGCCTCACCCGGCCGGGCGAACATCCCACCGAGGATCAGCTTCGCACCCCGATCGACGCTCTTGATTGCCGCATAGGAGATGTTGACGAGCTTGCCGTAGTCGGCGGGATTGGGTCGCACGACGAAATACTTGAAGTTCTCCTCGTTCCAGATCTGCCAGGTGCGGATCGGGCGCGGGGGCAGCGCCGGATTGGCGGCCCAGAAGCTGCCGCCGGGACCGTAGTGGGCAACGACGAGCTTGAGGAAGTTCGACCACGACCGGCGCTGGGCACCGGTCTTGACCGGCACGGTCTTCGGCGCTTTCGCCTTGCTGCCGGGTACCCGTGCCGGCGGGACCGCCCAGGCGGGCGCGTCATAGACGAAAGGCAGCACGTCGATACCGGCCGCCGCCGCGCCGGAGACCAGGATGTCCGAAGCGGCGAAGTTCGCTTCCGCCCCGCTGGAGGGCTGCACCGAGGCCCAGGAGATCGGGATCCGCACGCTGTCGACCCCGCCCATGCGCAGGCGCTGGAACTGTTCGGTGCTCGGTGGATTCTGCGGCGAGACGCCCCAGAAGTCGGCCGGGACGGCAAGGGCGGTCGGTGCCGCCGCCAGGCTGGCCACGCATACCGCGATCGCGACCGACCACGCACGAGCCCGCCCCAACGGGCGCTTGCTCAGCTTGGACATGATCAGTTCGCCTCGGGGGAGGCGGTGGGCTTGGGGCCGCCGGGACCCCGGCGACGCTGCCTGACCATCACCACCGCGACCGAGATGGCCGCCAGCACGGCGATTGCGATCAGGATCGGCACCAGCGGTGAAGAGCCACCATCGTCGCTGTGCGAGGCG
Organism: Solirubrobacterales bacterium; assembly: GCA_035548675.1. GTDB lineage: Bacteria > Actinomycetota > Thermoleophilia > Solirubrobacterales > 70-9 > VRUE01. The sequence goes on along the minus strand of DASZSJ010000142.1, from coordinate 74,469 downwards.
GGCTTGCCGGAAGCGGTCTCAGCCGGATGCGCTCCTTCTCCGGAGCCGGGATTGGCGCTGCCGACTGGTTTACCCTGGCCCGTGTCGCCGCCGCTGCCGGCGGGCACACCACCCTGCTGCGATGATTCTTCGCCTTCGCCAGACCCCCCAGCTTCATTGGACCCACCCGAGCGAGATGGGCTGTTTGGCGACGTTCCGCCACCCTTGCCGGTCTTCGAAGCCTGCGCCGGGGTTTTCTGATGGTGCGTGGGAGCGTGCCCACCTTCGGCGTTAGGAAGGGAGGGGCTGTACTGCACGCAGCTCGAGCTCGTGCATTCTTCCGCCTGAGCAGGAGCCACGAAGAGAGTCAATGCCAGAGCAATCACTGACACGAGCAGGGCAACGAGGCGACCCGCGCCTGGGGCCTGGGGATGGCGCTTCCCAAAATTCATGGCGCGCAAGGTTAGACCAAACCGCGGCGTTCCTTGCGCCCATTGCCCTGATTGGGGGGCTCGCCCTGACTGGCGGCGGCTTTGATGTGAGCGATCGTCACATAGCGGGCCTCGCCGTGTGGGTGGCTGTGATCGCCCTGCTGGTCTTCGGCGCCGGCTCAGCGGTGAAGCTGGAGCGACCGCTCTACTGGGCAGGCGGACTGATCGTCTGTCTGTCGCTTCTCTGTGCAATCTCATCCCTCTGGTCGGGGTCGGTCGAGCTCAGCGTGATCGAGGCGGACCGCGTAGCGGTCTACCTCGGGTTCTTCGTTGCCGCATTCCTCATCGCCCAAACCGACGAGAGGCGCCAACGTTTCGCTGAAGGCCTTGCAATTACGGTTGCATCGATCGCGATCCTCGGGATCGTCAGTCGGCTGCTGCCCCACGTGCTCTACGTCGGCACCTCGCTGGGGGCGGGCCCGCGACTCAACTACCCGCTCGGCTACTGGAACGCGAACGGGGCGCTGCTGGGGATCGGAGTCGGCCTACTGCTCTGGAGCAGTCGCCGCGCGACCTCCGCGGCGCTGCGCTGGTTCTCGGTCGGGGCCCTGCCGATCACCTTGCTCGCCCTCTACCTCACTTATTCGCGCGGTGGCCTGCTCGCCTTCGTCGTCGCCTGCGCTTGCCTGATCGCGCTCTCCAGGGATCGGCTCTGGCTGCTCGCCACGCTCGGCGCCACCGTCATCGTCACCCTGCCCGCCGTCCTCGCAGTGCAGGGCAGGGAAGAGCTCGCGCTCAACCTCGGCGAATCGACGGCGCGAGCCCAGGGCGTGACCGTAACGCTGATCCTGCTCGGCGGCGTCGCGCTCTCCCTGCTCCTGGTGGCCGCCATGCGCTGGGAGGAGCGCCGCGAGGGCGGGCTGAGCGGCCGCGCCGTCGCCATCTCGCGCAACCCGAAGGTGCTCAAAGGAATCGCCCTGGCGGGGGCCCTGCTGGCGATCGTCGCGGCGATCGCCGTCGGCGGGCGCGCCTGGGACCGGTTCTCTAGCCCCGACGTCCAGTTCCCGAGCAACCCGCAAGCCCACTTCACCGACCTCGGCGGCGCCGGGCGTCACGATTTCTACTCGGTCGCGGTTGAAGCGTTCGGCGAAAAGCCCGTGCTCGGCCACGGAGCGGGGACCTACCAGTTCTCCTGGGAGAAGCTGCGCACGATCGACAAGCCCGTCCACGACGCACACTCGCTCTACCTCGAGGCTTTCGCCGAGCTCGGCGCGATCGGCGGTCTGCTGGTCCTCGCCCTGGTCGGCTGGCTGCTCTGGTGCGGCTACGGGGCCTGGCGCAACGCGGCGGACCCCCAGCGCGAACGCTACGCCGCCCTGCTGGCGGCGATGCTGGCCTTCGCGGTCAGCGCCGCCTTCGACTGGTTCTGGGAAATCCCGGCCCTGGGTGGGATCTTCTTCCTCGCCGCGGGAGCGGTCATCGCCGCCCGCTGCAGCCAGATCGCAGCCGACCCACGCCGTGAGCCGAGCGCCGGGGCCGAGGATCGCCGCTTCGGCTTCACCGTGGTCGTAATGGTCCTCGCCTGGGTTTCGGCCCTGGCCCTGGTCGGACCGCTGCTGGTCGAGCGCGAGATCGACTCGAGCCAGGCGGCGGTCGCGCGGGAGGACTTCGGCGCCGCCTTCGACCACGCCGACACCGCGCGCTCGATCGAGCCCTGGGCTGCCTCGCCGTACGTGCAACTCGGCCTGCTCGCCGAGCTGCAGGGCGATTACGCCGGCGCCGCCACCTACTTTGGGAACGCGATCGACCGCGAGAACCGCAATTGGCAGTGGTACTACCTGCGCTCGCGAGCCGAGCACGAGGCGGGAGATGAAGCGGCGGCGGCGAAAGACCTCGAACGAGCACGCGAACTGAACCCACGCGAGAAGTGCCTGCGAGGGGGGTGGCCCTGCTGATGGACAGCGAGGCGAGGGGGAGCGCCGGCGGCACCGCGACACCCACCCGGGACGCGGCCGCGCCGACCGAGATGGCCAACCGCCTGGGCCTGACCGGGCCCAGCGGCTCGCGGCGCCGGGGGGCGATGCTGCGCCGCCTGCTCGCGACGGGCGATTTGGTCGCGATCTTCGCCGCGCTCTGCGTGGCCACGGCGCTGACCTCGACCACCGACGTCGCCAAGCTCTTCTGGGCGGTCCTCTTCATTCCGGCCTGGCTGCTCGTGATCAAGCTGCACGGTCTCTACGACAACGATCACCGGCGCATCCGTCACAGCACCCTCGACGAGCTGCCCTCGCTGATCTCGGCCAGCGCGCTCGGCACGATCGTCCTCGACGGCCTGCTCTGGCTCAGTCCCGGCGGGGCGCTCTCGGCCAAGAGCGCGATCATCGTCGGCATCGGCGCCGTCCTCGCCTGCTTCGTCTCGCGCGCCGTCCTGCGCTTCTCCTGGCAGCGCCTGACCGGCGTGGCCACGGGCATCGTGATCGGCCCCGCCGCGATGGCGGACGTCGTGGCGCGGCGCATCGCCACCCACCCCGAGGCGCGCCTGCAGCTCGTCGGCTACCTCTCCGCCCCGGTCGACAAGGATCGGCGCGCCTCCCTGCCGCGGCTCGGCTCGGTGGAGGAGATCTCGCGGGTGGCGCGCGAGCACGAGATCGAGCGCGTCGTCGTCGCCGAGCAGGAGATGGGCGAGCGGGCTGCCGAGCACCTGATCGAAGAGTGCAAGGCAGCCGGCCTCGGGCTCACCTTCCTGCCCAAGCACTACGGGCTGCTCGGTCCCGGCATCGAGCTCAACCGCCTCGCCGAGCTGCCGGTGCTCGACTTCCGCTTCTCCGACCCGCCGCGCTCGACGCTGGCGATGAAGCGGGGGCTCGACATCCTCGTCTCGGGATTGATGCTGGCGCTCCTCTCTCCCCTGCTGCTGGCGATCGCGTTGCTGATCGTGCTCGACTCCGGCACCCCGGTCTTCTTCCGCCAGAAGCGCGCTGGCAAGGAAGGCGCGCCGTTCACGATGTTGAAGTTCCGCACGATGGTCGCCGACGCCGAAGAGCGGCTGGCGGAGCTGGTCGACCTGGAGAAGCTCGACGAGCCCGCCTTCAAGATCCCCGACGACCCGCGCGTCACCCGCGCCGGCAAGCTGCTGAGGCGCACCAGCCTCGACGAGCTGCCGCAGCTGATCAACGTCCTGCGCGGCGACATGTCGCTGGTCGGGCCGCGGCCGGAGGAGGAGGCGGTGGTCGCCCTGTATGACGAGCGGCAGCGCGTCCGCCTCGCGATCAAGCCGGGGCTGACCGGGCCGATGCAGGTCTACGGTCGCGGCGACCTCACCTTCGAGGAGCGGCTGGCGATGGAGCGCGATTACCTCGACAACCTCTCGATCGCCAGCGACCTGGCGATTCTCTTGCGCACCCCGCGGGCGATCGTACGCGGCGAAGGCGCCTACTAGAGAATCCCGCCATGGCCGCTGCGCTCGACCTCGAGGTCGTCATCGTCAGCCACGGCGCCGAAGCGCTGCTGCGGCGCTGCCTGCGCTCGCTCGAGCAGCACCCGGCGAGCGGGACGATGCGGGTGACGGTGGTAGACAGCGGCAGCACCGACTCGACGCCGGACATGGTCGCGGGCGAGTTCCCCGCGGTGCGCCTGATTCGCCGCGAGAACATCGGCTTCTCGGCCGCCAACAACGTCGTCCTGCGCGAGGACGAGGCGGCCGCGGTGCTGCTGCTCAATCCCGATACGGAGGTCTACGCCGGCACCCTCGACGCCTCGCTGGCGCGGCTGCGCTCCGACGAGCGGATCGGCATGGTCGGCTGCAAGCTCCTCACCGAGTCCGGCGAGCTCGACCACGCCTGCAAGCGCTCCTTCCCGACGCCGCTCAGCGCCCTCGCCCACTTCACCGGCGTCGGCCGCGACGACGGCGCCGACGCCGCGCTGAGCCAGTACCGGGCGACCCACCTCGGCGACGACGAGGCGGGCGAGGTCGACGCGGTCAACGGCGCCTTCATGCTCTGCCGCGCCGAGGCGGTGCGCGAGGTCGGCCTGCTCGACGAGGGCTACTGGCTCTACATGGAGGACCTCGACTGGTGCCGCCGCTTCTGGCAGGCCGGTTGGAAGGTCTTCTACGAGCCCGCGGGGGTGGCGCTGCACGTCAAGGGAGGCTCCAGCGGCAAGCGCCGCGCGCCCAAACAGGAGATCGCCTTCCACCGCGGCATGGGCCGCTTCTACCGCCGCTTCGACGCACCCGAACACAATCCGCTCGTCAATGCCGCCGTTTACGCCGGAATCGGCGCCAAGCTCGCAACCAGCCTCACGATCACCGCGGTTCGCGGCCGCTAGTAGGGACTGTTAGGAGGGCGCAATCGCGCTGGAAACGGACCGACGCGTGGGTGCGCAAAAAGTAGCCGCTTGCCGCACGACTTCGTCACCGAACGCGCGGGCGCTCAGAACGGAAGCGTCTCGCCCACCTCGGCGAGGGTGGGTGCACTCTTGTCGCGCTCGCTCAGCAGCGGTGCCTCAACCGGCCACTCGACGGCGACGTCGGGGTCGTCCCAGGCGATGCCGGACTCGGTGGCGGGGTCGTAGGTGCTGGAGCAGAGGTAGGTGACGTCGGCGCTCTCGCTGAGCACGGCGAAGCCGTGGCCAAAGCCAACCGGGACGAAGAACTGGCGGTGCGCCTCGTCGTCGAGCACGTAGCCCTCCCACTGGCCGTAGGTGGGCGAATCGCGGCGCAGGTCGACGGCGACGTCGAAGATCTTGCCGCGCGGGCAGCGCACCAGCTTCGCCTGGCCTGGCTCGGTCTGGAAGTGGAGACCGCGCAGCGTTCCCCTGGAGGAGCGCGAGTGGTTGTGCTGGACGAACTCGACGTCCACCCCATGCTCGGCCCAGGCGTCGCGGCGGTAGGTCTCGACCATGAAGCCGCGCGCGTCGCCGTGGACGACCGGCTCGAGCAGGACCGTCCCGTCGAGCTTGGTGGACAGGCGCTCGGGCATCAGCCGAGCGCCCTGCCGTACTGCTTTTCGTAGTACTCGCGGTATTCGCCGGAGCGGATCGGGCCCCACCACTCCTCGTTCTCGCGGTACCAGGCGACGGTCTTCTCCAGCCCCTCGGCGAAGTGGACCTGCGCCTCCCAGCCCAATTCGCGCTTCAGCTTCTCCGAGGAGAGCGAGTAGCGGCGGTCGTGGCCGGGCCGGTCCTTGACGTACTCGATCAGCGACTCGTCTTTGCCGGTCAGCTCGATCACCCGCTTGACCACCTCGATGTTCTCGCACTCGTCGGGGCCGCCGACGTTGTAGGCCTCGCCCGCCTCTCCCTTGGTCAACACCGTGTGGATGCCGCGGCAGAAGTCCTCGACGTAGAGCCAGTTGCGGACCTGCTTGCCGTCGCCGTAGACCGGCAGCGAGTCGCCGTGCAGGGCGTTGAGCGTGATCAGTGGGATCAACTTCTCGGGGTACTGGCGCGGGCCGTAGTTGTTGGAGCCGCGCACGATCGAAGCGTCGATGCCGTAGGTGTGGACGTGGGCGGTGACGAGCAGGTCACCGGCCGCCTTGGTCGCCGAGTAGGGCGAGGATGGGTCGAGCGGCGAGGTCTCGGTGAAGGAACCGGACTCGATCGAGCCGTAAACCTCGTCGGTGGAGACCTGCAGGTAGCGACCGACGCCGAGCTCGCGAGCGGCGTCGAGCAGCGTCCCGGTGCCGATCACGTGGGTGCGGGCGAAGGCGTCCTGGTCGTCGATCGAGCGGTCGACGTGGGACTCGGCGGCGAAGTTGACGACCGCCTCGCAGCCCTCCATCGCCTCGCGCACGACCCTGGGGTCCTCGATCGCGCCCTCGACCAGTTCCGTGCCCACCGGCAGGTTCTCGCGGCGGCCGGCGTAGGTGAGCTTGTCGAGCACGCGCACCTCGTGCTCCGCTTCGACGAGGCGGACGTAGGTGGAGCCGATGAAGCCGGCGGCGCCGGTGACGAGGACCTTCACGCGGCGGAAGGCTAGCGGGAAAGTCGAGGTGCCTGCCCTCGCCGCGGATGGCGGCCGGTCAGGTCCCTGTACGACAAGACCCGCCGGAGCGGGTCGAGTCTGGCGAAGCGGGGAGCCACCCCGCAGGTAGTTGACACCCGTAGTCCAGGCTACCACGACCACCCCAGACTCAACCCGTTCCGGCGATCTCTCTGCGGAGGGCGCCGGACTCAAACCGGATCCGAGGCTAGTCGGACATGGTAGGTGTCAACTACCTGGAGACACCCGTCCCCTTCGCCCTCCTGCCGCCGACCCTAACAGTGAATTTCGGCCCAGATCCAATATCTACCTATTGACACACTTTGTTTTCACTTCCGGTTGATCTCCGGCGAGCGAGCGACAAGATCTACGCTGTCGCCTCCTGCTCCGCGGTCCGTTGAGCGAGGTAGGCGGAGAGGCCGTCGCGCCAGGGGGGCAGCTCGATCGCGTGCTCGCGCTGGCTCTCGAGAGCCGAGAAGGGCGGTCGGGGGGCGGGGCGTCCGAGCATGTCGGTGGTGGCGGAGAGGACGAGGCACTCGACCTTGGCCTGGTCGAAGATCTCGCGGGCGAAGTCGTACCAGGAACAGGCACCGCCCGCGGCCATGTGGTGGATACCGAACTCGATCCCCTCGATCAGGCGGACGACGCCGTAGGCGAGGTGCCAGGTGTAGGTGGGCGAGCCGATCTGGTCGCGGACGACCAGCACCTCGTTCTGGGTGGCGGCGAGGCGCAGCATCGTCTCAACGAAATTGGAGCCGCCGATGCCGAAGAGCCAGGAGGAGCGGACGACGAAGTGACGCTTGTTGGCGGCGGCAGTCGCCTCCTCGCCGGCCAGCTTGCTGCGCCCGTAAGCAGAGAGCGGCGCCGTCTGGTCGGTCTCTACGTAAGGGGCGCCCTTGGCCCCGTCGAAGACGTAGTCGCTGGAGATGTAGACGACACTGGCCCCGACCTCCGCCGCTGCGGCGGCAACGTGGCCGGCGGCGGTCCCGTTGACCGCGGTTGCCTCCTCCTCAGCCTCCTCGGCGCCGTCGACGTCGGTCCAGGCAGCGCAGTTGATCACGACGTCGGGCCGCTCCAGCTCGAACTTGGCGGCGAGCGCCGCCGCGTCGGTGACGTCGAGCTCGGTGTGGCCGAAGCCGACCACGTCGTGGCCGGCGTTGCCGGCGGCGAGCACGACATCGCGCCCGAGCATGCCGCCCGCGCCTGTGACCAGGACCTTCATCTAGTCAGAAACGATCTTGACGACGCGTGCTTCCAACCCGGCTCAGATCAGCTCGATCTCGGACTTGTCGCCGACCAGCATGCGCAGGGTCTTCGGCATGCCGTCGCTGCGGGTCAGCTTGACTTCGCGGCCGAGCAGGCTCGCCTCGAGGCGGGTACCGAGGTCCTCGACTACCGAGCCGGCGAGGACGATCGAGTGCTCGACTTCGGCCCGGCGCACGCAGACGTCGTCGCCGATCGAGGTGTAGGGGCCGACGTAGGCGTCCTCGATGCGGGCGCCGGGACCGATCACCGCCGGGCCGCGGACGACCGAGTTCACCAGCTGGGCGCCGGGCGCGACGACGACGCGGCCCTCGACCCGGGAGGCCTCGTCGACCTCGCCCTCGATCCGGGTCTCGATCTCCTCCAACACGAGCCGGTTGGCCTCGAGCATGTCGGCGAGCTGGCCGGTGTCCTTCCACCAACCGCTGACGACCTCGGAGCGGACCGCCTTGCCCTGCTCGATCAGGCTCTGGATCGCCTCGGTGATCTCGAGCTCCCCGCGCCAGGAGGGCTCGAGCGCACGGGCGGCGTCGAAGATCGGCGGCGCGAAGAGGTAGACGCCGACCAGCGCCAGGTTCGACGGCGGGTCTTTCGGCTTCTCGATCAGGCGCACGATGCGCTCGCCATCGAGCTCGGCGACGCCGTAGGACTGCGGGTCGGCGACCGGCGTCAGCAGGATCAGCGCGTCCGGTTCCTCCTCGCGGAAGGTGGAGACGAGGCCGCGCAGTCCGTCGGCGAGCAGGTTGTCGCCGAGGTACATGACGAAGGGCGAGCCGCCGATGAACTCCTCGGCGGTGAGCACCGCGTGGGCGAGCCCGGCGGGCTTGTCCTGGACTATGTAGGTGATCTTGGCGCCGAAGGCGGAGCCGTCGCCGGCCGCTTCGCGAATCTCCTCTCCCGTCTCCGGCGCGATGATGATCCCGATCTCGTTCACGCCCGCGTCGACCAGCGCCTCGATCCCGTAGAAGAGCACGGGCTTGTTGGCAACCGGCACCAGCTGCTTGGCCGAGGTGTGGGTGATCGGGCGCAAACGCGTCCCGGCCCCCCCGGAGAGGATCAGGCCCTTGAGGTCTTGCACGTCGCGGGAAGGCTATCGTCGCGCTGATGGAGAGGATGATGCGATATCGTGATGCGCATGGCACGCACCACCGTTGATGTCGATGAGCAGGCGTTGCAGGCTGCGCGTCGCGAGCTTGGCACCCGCGGCCTCAGCGAGACGGTGAACGCCGCACTGCGCGACGCGGCTCGGCGCCGTGCGCTCAAGGGGTTCGACGTAGTGCGAGATATCGACGGGACTCCCGAGGAAGTCACATCGGGCAGGGAACGACCCTGACCGAGAAGCCCGAGCTGCGGCTTCCGCGGCTCGATCGACCCGCGCTCTTTGATACCGGCGCCTGGACGTGGGTGCGCGACCGGCGCTTTCCCGAGCTCGCCGAGTGGTTCAACGCAGCCGTCGAAGCCGGACTCGTGCTGGTTTGCGACCTGGTTGTCCTCGAGCTCACACGGCTCGCCCCCAACCAGCGCCGAGCCGAGGAGGTCGCCGGCCGGCTCGCCACGTTCGAGTCAGTTCCGATGCCGGCGGACCTTTGGCGTCGTGCCCGCGACACCCAGCTCGCCCTGGCCGGAGCCGGCGACCATCGCCGGGTCCCCCCAGCCGACCTGCTGCTTGCTGCAGCCGCAGAGGAGGCCGGCGTGAAGCTCGTCCACTACGACCGTGACTACGAGCGAATCGCCGCGGTCAGTGGGGTCAGCCAGGCGTGGCTGGTACCTGACGGAGCGCTTGCCTGACGCGCCGGTGGTTATCGTCGCGCCGACGATGAGCCCCGATGCCCAGCCGGCCGCAATCGACGTGGCGATCGTCAACTGGAACACGGCCGAGGCGGCGCTGGCCGCGGCGCGTGCCTATCGCGCCTCAGAGGGCGTGGACGCCCGGGTGACGATCGTCGACAACGACTCGCGCCCCGAGCAACGCCAACTGCTGCGCGAGGGGTGCCCCGCGGACGTCCGCCTTGACCTCGGCGAGGAGAACGTCGGCTACGGCCGGGCCGCGAACCGGGCCCTGCGCGGGGGCGACGGCGAGCTGGTCTGCATCAGCAATGCCGACGTGCTGGCGGAGCCCGGAGCGCTGGCGGCGCTGGCGGCGGTCGCCGCGGCCGAGCCGCGAGCCGGCATGGTTGGGCCCGTCTTCGGCGGCGACACGGATCGCTATCACGCGGCACTGCCGGGAACGGCGACGATGCTGGCGCGGATCTTCGCCGGCTCCTTTGGCGAGCGGCGACAGCCGAGCCCGGGGCCCGGAGAGGTGGTCGAGGTCGGCCAGCCCTCCGGCGCCTGCTTCGTGCTCAGACGCGAGCCCTGGGAGGAGGCCAGCGGCTTCGACGAGGGTTTCTTCCTCTGGTATGAGGACGTCGACTTGGCGCGGCGCCTGCACGACGCCGGCTACCGCAACCTCATATCCGGCTCCGCTCGCGTCGGCCACATCGGCGCCGAGGCCTTCGTTCAAATCGACCGCCGGCGCCAGCAGGCGATTCGCCTCGACTCGGTCGAGCGCTACATTCGACTCCATCACCGCCGGGCGATGCCCGTCGCCGCGCCGCTACTTAGGCTCTCCCGGCGCCTTAGAGCGGGCGGCGCCACATGAATTCCCTCTCCGTCGTCATACCGACCAAGGATCGCGCCGAAGCGCTGGCCCGGACGCTCGACGCGCTGGAAGCGCAGCGGGCTGATGGGGCGAGCCTGGAGGTCGTGGTAGTCGACAACGGGTCGAGCGAGGGGACGACTGAGCAAATCCGCGCTCGCGAGGGCCGCTCGACACTGCCGATCCGCCTGCTCGAGCAGCCTGAGGGCGGACCAGCGGCGGCGCGCAACGCCGGCGTCGCCGCGGCCAGCGGCGAGGTCCTGCTCTTCCTCGGTGACGACACCGAGCCCGCTGGCGGAGGGCTGCTGCGCGCCCACCTCGACCTGCACGCAGCGCGGCCGGAGCCGACTTACGGGATCCTCGGCCGGATCACCTGGACGCCGCGCAAGCCGGTGACTCCATTCATGCGCTGGCTGGAGAACGGCGGCCCGCAGTTCCACTACTGCGACCTCGAAGCCGGCCCAGTCGACGCGGCCAACTACTTCTACAGCTCGCACGCCTCGCTCAAGCGCTCGTTCTTCGAGCAGGTCGGCGGCTTCGACGAACGCTTCCCTACCGCAGCGGTCGAGGACACCGAGCTGGGCGTGCGCCTCGCCGACGCCGGGCTCGAGCTCGACTATCACCCCGAGCTGCTCGTCCTCCACGACCACCCGACCACGCCCGAGCAGTCGCTGCGGCGCTCGATCGCGGTCGGCCGCTCCGCCGCCCTCTACAACCGCCTGCGGCCCGAGCGACCGCACCCTGGGGTGCAAGAACCACGAGGCCTCGCCTGGTCGGCGGTGCAGACGCTGGCGCCGCTACTCGAGTCCTTGGCCGAGCTGCCGCTGCCGGCGGGGATGCGCGAACACATCTGGCTGGCGATGACTCGCGGCGGCTATGCCCGCGGCTACAAGATGGGGATTGAGGGCCGATGAGGCGCTTCGCGGAGCTCAATCGCTCGCTGCTCTCGCCGCTCGTTGCCTTCACCGGCATCTGGATCTTCGCCGCCCTACTCAGCCAGTACCACCTGCTCAGCTCGCAGGAAGGCTGGTCGACAATCGTGATCGTCGTCGTCGCAGCCGTGCCGGTGGCATTCATCGCCGGCGGACTGATCGGCGAGGGACTTGCGCTCGGACGGGGACGGGTTGCCGCAAGCGAAACGCCGCGCGAGAGTCAGGTCTACCGGCGGATCCTCATCGTCCTGCTCGTCATCGGCTTCATCGAGCTGGCCCACCAGTTCGCCAAGATCGGCGGTGTCCCACTGCTCTCGCCGGGGGGAAGTACGCTCCGCTTCAGCCAGGGCGGGCCGACCATCGTCCTCATCGACGGCCTCACTGTGGTCGCGATCGTCGGCTTGGTCAGGCCGCAGCGACTGCTCGCGCGCGAGTCGCGCTTCGAGCTGGTACTCGCCCTCGTCGCGCTCGGTGGGTTTGCCCTGCAGGCCGGGCGCGGCAGCGTGCTGCTGCCGGTGATCGTCGCGGTCGCGGCCCGCTGGCTCTACTGGGGAAGACCGCGCAGCTGGATGTTCGTCATCGCCGGCCTGCTCGCCTTCGTCGCGGTCGTCTTCGGCTTCTACCTGCGTACACGGCAGAACCCCTACAACCCATTCGAGTCCGAACTCTTCGGTGAAATCCTACCCGGCACACCGTTCTTCCTGCAGCCGCTGGTCCCGATCTACCTCGCGATCACGACCAACTTCCTCGCTCTGCAGGGGGTGATCGGGCACTTCCCAACGGGTGAAGCGTTTGGCGGCGGCGTCTTTGATGCGATCGGCTTTGACACGATCTTTCACAGCGCCCGCAACGTCTCCGACGTCTCGGCCGAGATCACGCCCCCCTGGGTCACCAGCACGGTCGCCGGACCGTTCTGGGCGGACGGCGGCTTCATCGCGCTGGTCCCCGGCGTCGCCGCTACCGGCTTCTTCTCGGCCGGCGCCTTTGCGATGGCGACGCGGACCCGCTCGTTCCGCTGGTGCACGATCGCTGGCTACCTGCTCTACATGGCGATCTTCGGCGTCTATCAGAACCTCTGGACCCAGCAACTCGACTGGCTGCTGGTGATCCCACTGCTACTGGTCGTCGGCGCGGTGGCGGAAGACCCCGTCAACCCGCCGGGTCTGACCGGGAGGACATGGGGCAGAATCCGCCGGATGACAGGACGGACGGCGACGCCGGACGCACCGCCTACAGGGAACGGCAACGAGTCGCTCGGCGACGGGAAGCAGCCAGATGGGCAGGACCACCATCTCGCTCGTTGGTTGGTCCTCGGCGGCGTCGCGATCGTCGCGATCATGCTCGTCTCGGGGATCGTGATCCAGCGCCTGCTGCCGGAACCGTACCCGCTGGTCGCCTCGATGCGGCTGCCACAGGGCATGGCGGGGGCAACGGCGACGATGACCAACAGCGACCGCCCCAATGACAATGAGCCGCTGCAGTGGGTACGCGGCCGCGGGCACCGGATCGGCGTCTTCAGCTACACCCCCGGCCAGCCTCGCTCCGACGCCGAACGGGTCGCGCGCCTCTCGATCCCGCAAACCGCTTCTCGCTCGCAATTCGACGTCAATAGCTGGTACCCCTGGCGGGCCGAGGCCCTGTTCTCCTTCGAACAGCGGCCGCGCAACCTGGCGATCACGGTGACCCCGACCTGGAAGGTCGACGGCAGGCCACAGCGCTACCTCGCGCCGCTCTCGGAACCACCGAAAGGGTGGACGCGCGAATTCTCAATTGCCAGTTGGGGTGGCCAGCGGCCGGACCTCTTCGTCATCACCCGCGGCGATCCGACCTCGCGCCCGGTGCTGCAAATCCTCTCCAGCGAGTCGGGCTTTCGCCGCCAGCTCTATGCCGCCCGGCTGCCCTACCGCGGGCTCTCGCCACGAACCTGGTCCCTGCAGATTGCGCCGATCGTCGGCCTGCCGAAGAAAAGCGAACAGCGAATCTTCAAGGGCGACCGCCTCGACTTGGTGCTCGTCCACCACGACCCCAATGACGAGCACAGCATGGTCCACGTCCTGCTTGGCGAGTCCGGCTTCGAGTGGGATGCGATCCGCCGCGACCTCGACGACTCGGCGGCGGTACCGAAGGGCACCGAATTCCTGATCGGCTCGCACCAGGGCGCCACGGCGATCTACGAAATCCAGCCGCGCCCGGCAGACGACCCCCTGCTGCAGGTCTTCGGTCTCACCAATCCCCCGCCGCTCCAATAACAGAGCCCGACCCACAGATCGAGAACTTCGAGGCGGCAGCTCCGCCCGACGGCAGCGCTCTTGGCCAGTCGGCGGCGCGCGGGGTGACCCTGCTCGTCGGCCGCACGCTCGGCTTCCAACTGCTGACTGCCGGGGTAACGGTCGTACTGGCGCGCCTGCTCACGCCGGCCGACTACGGCCTCTTCGCGATCGCCCTCTCGGTGCAACTGGTCGGCCAGAACGTGGCCGAGCTCGGCCTACCGGCGGCACTGGTGCGGATGTCGGAACCGCCGCCGATGGAGCTGCAGGCGGCAACGATGGGCTTCCTGCTCGCGGTCACCATGCCGGCGGCGCTCGGCCTGCTATTGGTCGCCTTTGTCCTCCTGCCCGCACTTGGCACCCACAGCGACACTGTTCGGGTGATCGCGATCACCCTCGTCGCGGTGCCGATCTACGCGGCGCGGGCGGTGCCGATGGCGATGATGGATCGCGAGATGCGCTTCGGGCGAGTGGCCGCGGTCGAGGCCGCGGACACGATCGGGTTCAACGCCTTCGCCCTCGCGGCCGCCCTGTCCGGCATCGGCGTCTTCAGCCTCGCCGGCGCCGTACCCGTCGGGGCGGCGCTTGGCGCGTTGGTTGCTTGGTTCACCCAAAGCGCTGCCCGGATGCCCCGCCTCGACCTCCCCCGGGTGAGGCCGTTGATCGGCTTCGGCAGCCGGGTGAGTGTGCTCGGCGTGCTCTACCTGGGCCGCGACCTCGGTTACGTGACCGTGATCGGTGCCATCGGCGGCGCGCCGATGGCGGGCTTCTACGGGATGGCGAAGCGGCTCTTCTCCTTCCCGACCGCCCTTGCCGCCGCCGTTTCTAGGGTGATGTTGCCGACGCTGAGCCAATCGGGCGAGGAGCGCCTTGCGCGGACCGGCCGCGCGCTCGGCCAGATCGCCCTCGTCTGCGGGCTGCCGCTTGCCCTTGTCGCCGGGGCGATCCAACCCTTCATCAGCGTCGTGCTCGGCTCCGAATGGCTGCCAACTTCCGACATCGTGCTCTACGGCTCGCTGGCGATGTTGCTGGGGGCGAGCATCGCCTCCCCAATTAACAGCTACTGCCTGGCCGAAGGGGAACCGAACCGCCCGGTGGCCGCGATCGCCGCCGAGCTCGTCGTCGGCTTCCTCCTCGTCGCGATCCTGGTCGGCGGTCTCGACGAGGTCGGGATCGGCATCTCGATGTCAATCGGTTCGGCGCTTGCGGCGACGATCCTGCTGGCGCCGACTCCCCCGCCGGTCAAAGCCGGAACCTGGAAGGTGGCCCATGTCGCCGCGATCAGCTTTCTCGCAGCCGCGGCCGCGCAGCTGCTCAGCCTCAACAACGACGTCGCCGGTTTGATCATCGCCATCTGCATCAGCGGCGCCGTCTGGGTCGCCCTCGCGCTCGCCTTCCTGCGCAGCGACGTCACGCGCGCCTTCGGCATGGCTCGAAGCTTGTTGCCCGGAGCGGCCCAATGAGCACCGCGACCGTTTACATCCCCACCCTGACTGGCGGCGAGAAGCTCGAACGCTGCCTCGAGTCGCTGGCGGCGCAAACGGTGGCGCCCCATGTGGTGGTCGCCGACAACGGCGAGGGCGAGGGCAGCGCGGCGATGCTGGGCGAGCGCTTCCCGCAGGTAACGCGGATCGGCTTCGGCTGCAACCTCGGCTTCGGCAAGGCGCTGAACCGAGCGATCCGCGAGGTCGGTGAAGGGGCGATCGTGCTGCTCAACGATGACGCCACCGCCGAGCCACAGTTGATCGAGTGCCTACTCGCCGGAGCCGCGGAGGCCGAGCTGGTCGCCGCCGTCCTGCTCAGCGAACGCGACCCGACCCGGATCGACTCAGCCGGGGTCGTGATCGATCAGACCCTGATGGCCTTCGACTACCTCTGCGGCGAACCCATCGAGCGCCTTGCCCAGGTCGGGCCACCGCTTGGCCCGACCGGTGGAGCGGCTCTCTATAGCCGCGAAGCGTTTGAAGCGGCGGGCGGCTTCGACGAACGCATCTTCCTCTATTACGAGGACGTCGACCTCGCGCTGCGGATGCGCGGCGAGGGTGCTCGCTGCGCACTGGCGCCGGCGGCGCGAGCGGTGCACGGCTACTCACTTACGCTCGGCGCCGGCTCCGCCGGCAAGCACGCGATGACAGGCTGGAGCCGGGGCTACCTGATGCGGCGCTACGGCATAACCGCACGGCCCTCCCTGGCGGCCCAGGCGCTGGCCAGAGAGGCGACGGTCTGCGCCGGACAGCTGCTGCGATCGCGCACGCTCGCCGGTGCGCGCGGCAGGATAGAGGGCTGGCGCGCCGGCAAGGGCCTGCCCTCCCGAGACCTTCCGCCTGACGCGGCGCAACGACTGAGCCTGGGCCGGGCGCTGGCGCTGCGCAAGAGCGGCCACAGCGCCTGAAAGGATTTGCAGCGTGACGCAGCAGCTCCCCGACCGCCCCTTGGTTTCGATCGCCACCGCGGCCTTCGACCCGCCCCTCGACAAGCTCGTGCGCTGCATCGAGAGCGTCGAAGCGCAGTCGTATGAACCGATCGAGCACGTAGTCGTCGACGGCGGCTCGACCAATGGGACCATCGACGTGCTCAAGGAACATGACCGGATCCACTGGATCTCCGAGCCTGACCGCGGCCAGTGCGATGCGATGAACAAGGCTTTCTTCAAACAGTCGAAGGGGGAGCTGATCGTCTGGCTCAACGCCGATGACGTGCTTTACCCAGACTCGGTCGCGGCAGCCGTTTCCCTCTTCCAGCAGACTCCTGGGATCGGCTGGGTCTACGGCAATCTCGACCGCGACCGACGCGGCCACCGCGATGTACTGCGGCCGCCGCAGAAGGCGAGCCTGGCCGCGCTCGACTTCAACAACGTCGGCCTGATCGCCCCCGGCACGATGTTCGCCCGCTGGGCGCTGGAGAAGGTCGGCGAGCTCGATGAGGACTGCCGGATGGAGATGGACCTCGACTACTCGATCCGACTGCTGCGGGCCGGCGTCGACTCGCGCTACATCGATCGATCGCTGGCGCTATTGGAGATCTTCGACGGCAGTAAGAGCGGCGATACGCCGCTGCGGGACATCGTCCTCGAGCGCCACCGGATCTACCTCAAGCACGGCATGTTCCAGCAGGCGGGGGCGGCCCTGGCGCTTGCCGGCCGCTACGAGATCTCCGAAGAGATAGAGAAGGCGCTGAGCGAGCGACGCTACCGAGACGCCTCGGCGGCGGCGACGAGGGGGCTGCGCTTCATGCCCTCGGTCTTCGAGCGGCACCGGATCTCCTTCTGGCTCACCCGCCTCTTCCCCCGCCTGATGCACACCATCAAGCGCTCCCTGGATCGCTTCTGATGGCCGGCGAAGCAACGGAGCGACTGAAGCGTCTCCTGCGGCGGCTCGACCTCCACGTCGGCAGGCACCGCAACACCCTGGCGGGAGCGCGGGCGACGATCCTGGCACGCCCTGACGTCGACCTGGTGATCGACGTCGGCGCCCACGCCGGCGAGTACGGCGGCAGCCTGCGCAAGGCGGGCTACCGCGGGCCGATCGTCTCCTTCGAGCCAGTGCGCAGCCAGTTCGAACGGCTTTCCGCTGCCGCTGGGGGTGACGCCGCCTGGAAGTGCCGCAACCGTGCCGCCGGCAGCGTGGCGGGGACGGCGACGATCAATGTCTCGGGCAACGACGGCTTCAGCAGCTCCTTGCTAGCGATGAAGGAGGCCCACGAACAGGCAGTCGGCGACTCGCGCTACGAGCGCTCGGAGCAAATCCAGGTGGTGAGCCTCGACGAGGAGCTGGAGGACTTCGACCGCTCGCGCCGCCACGCCTACCTCAAGGTCGACACCCAGGGCTTCGAGCACGAAGTCGTCAAGGGCGGCACCGGCGTCCTCGCCGGTTGCCGCGCGGTCGAGCTGGAGCTATCGCTGACGCCGCTCTATGAGGGCCAGCTGCTGGCCGGCGAGATGATCGAGCTGATGCGCCGGCACAGCTTCAAGCCGACGCACCTGGAGCCGGAGTTCGTCGACCCCGCGAGCGGCGAGCTGCTGCAGCTGAACGGCCTCTTCCAGGCGGTCTGAAAGGATCAGCCTAGAAATGGTCGCCGAGTCGAACAAGCGCGCCCTGATCACCGGCCTGACCGGCCAGGACGGCTCCTACCTGGCCGACCTGCTGCTCGCCAAGGGCTACGAGGTGCACGGCATCATCCGCCGCTCCTCGAGCTTCAACACGGGGCGAATCGACCACCTCTACCGCGATCCCCACGATCCCGACGCCAAGCTCTTCGCCCACTACGGCGACCTCAGCGACCCGGTCTCCCTCACACGTCTGCTCTACAAGCTGCAGCCGGACGAGATCTACCACCTGGGTGCGCAGAGCCACGTCCGCGTCTCCTTCGACATCCCCGAGTACACCTTCGACGTGACCGGCGCGGGAACGCTGCGCCTGCTCGAGGCGATCCGCGAGTCCGAGGTGCAGGCACGCTTCTACCAAGCGTCCTCCTCGGAGATGTTCGGCGCCTCGCCGCCGCCGCAAGACGAGGAGACCCCCTTCCACCCGCGCAGTCCCTATGCAGTCGCCAAGGTCGCCGCCTACTGGGCGACGGTCAACTACCGCGAGGCCTACGGAATGTTCGCCGTCAACGGCATCCTCTTCAACCACGAGTCGCCACGCCGCGGCGAGACCTTCGTCACCCGCAAGATCACCCGCGCGGTAGCGCGGATCAAGGCCGGCCTGCAGGACAAGCTCTACATGGGGAACCTCGACGCCGAGCGGGACTGGGGCTACGCGCCCGATTTCGTCGAGGCGATGTGGATGATGCTGCAGGCGGACGAGCCGGACGACTACGTCGTCGCCACCGGCGAGAAGCACTCGGTGCGCGAGGCGCTCGAGGTCGCCTTCGCCCACGCCGGCCTCGACCCCGACGAGCACGTCGAGATCGACCCCCGCTACTTCCGTCCGTCCGAGGTCGATTCGCTGCTGGGCGACCCGAGCAAGGCGCGCGAGAAGCTCGGCTGGGAGCCAAAGGTGCGCTTCCGCGAGCTGGTCGAGCTGATGGTCGACGCCGACATCGCCGAACTCGACGACAAGCTCTCCGGAAAGGTCACTTGAGGTGGCCGGGGGAGCCCCCAGCGGCGCTTTCTGGCAGGGCAAGGCCGTGGTCGTCACCGGCGGCGCCGGTTTCCTCGGCAAGCCGACGGTGCGGATGCTGGAGGAGCTTGGCGCCGAGGTGCGGGTGCCGCGCTCGGCCGAGCGCGACCTCACCGACCCCGCCGCCTGCCACGAGGCGCTGAGCGGCGCCGAGGTGGTCCTGCACCTGGCGGCCAACGTTGGTGGCATCGGCTACAACCGGCGCAACCCGGGTCCGCTCGCCCGCGACAACATGGCGATGGGCCTCAACGTCTTCGAGGCTTGCCGCGAGCTCGGAGTCGGCAAGCTGGTCGCGGCTTGCTCGGTCTGCGCCTATCCCAAGTTCACCCCGGTCCCCTTTAAGGAGGACGACCTCTGGAGCGGCTACCCCGAGGAGTCAAACGCACCCTACGGCCTCGCCAAGAAGATGCTGATCGTGCTCTCCGACGCCTACCGCCGCCAGTACGGACTCGACTCCTGCGTGCCGGTGATCGCCAACCTCTACGGCCCCGACGACAACTTCGACCTCGAGGACTCGCACGTGATCGCGGCGATGGTCAACAAGTACGTGACCGCGGCCGAGGAGGACCAGCCCGAGGTGGCGCTGTGGGGGACCGGCGAGCCTTCGCGCGAGTTCCTCTACGTCGATGACGCCGCCAGAGCGCTGATCCTCGCCGCCGAGCACGCCAAGGATTCCGACCCCTTCAACGTCGGCACCGGCGTCGAGACGAAGATCCGCGACCTGGCCGAGATGGTCTCGTCCGCTGCCGGGTTCGAAGGGGAGACAGTTTGGGACACCTCCCGCCCCGACGGTCAACCGGTCCGTTACCTCGACGTGAGCCGGGCCGCTGAGCAGATCGGGTTCAGCGCCGAGATCGACCTGACCGAGGGCCTGCGGCGAACCGTGGACTCTTTCCGTGCCTCCCCGGCCCGGGCCTGAATCGACTTCACTGGCGGAAACCGCAGCCCACGGCGTCGGGATCCTGGCCAGCCGCACGCTGGCGCTTCAACTACTCACGGTCGGCGTCACGCTGGTCCTCGTCCGGCCCCCTTCCCGCTACTTGGCGACCATGAATTCGTATTCGCCGGCTGCGGCGACCTTGCGGAAGTCGTTGAAGATGTAGTTGACCAGCGGGTCGCTTTCATCGGGCGGGGTGCCGTGCAGCCAAGCGCCCTGGGCGAGGCCTTCGTTGCGCATCGCGCAGGGGCGCGGCGAGGCGCGCATCTCCTCGACGACGCGCTGCTGCTGATCGAGGGGCAGGACGATCGGCCAGGCCCCGGGCGGGTTCGGCTTCGGCGGTTCGATCCCCGACCAGAGGTAGAGGCTGTCGACATTAGGAAAGCCAATGAAGGCCGTGCAGCGGTGCTTGTGAATGAGGTCGACGAGATGGATGTACTCCCTGGCTCCGGCGACGTGCATCATTTCCGCCCCCGGCAGGCGCAGGGTCGGGTTGCCGAGGTAGGCGGCCCGACCGCTCCTGGCCGGCAGGAGGATCGCGTGGTAACCAAGAAGCGCGACGAGCACCAGCGCCGCGGCAGTGCCCGTGACCTGGAAGCGGCGCGCGTCCCAGCCGCCCGCCGCGTTCCAGGCGCGCAGCTGGCCGATGCCGTCACCGAGGCAAACGGCGCCAACGGCGACGAAGGTGACTGAGGCGATGCGGACCTGACTGCCAGCCACGGGATAGGACTGCAGCGTCTGGCAGACGGCCAGCAACGGCAGGAAGACGCGCGCGAAGCGGCGATAGGGATCCTCGGCGCTCCCGACAGGGGCGAGGACTGCCACCCAGGCCAGCGCCATCGGCAGGGCGACGAAGTTGGCGGACGTGCCGAGCGGGAAAGGCGGGACGGCGGCGACGGTGAGCCAGATCGCGAGCCCCGCGGCAAGGCGGAGCAGGCCGGACCAGAGCGCTGACAGCCCGCGGCCAGTGCGGCGTAGCCAGACCGCAATCCCAACGACGGCGACCGAGGCGATTCCCCAGTAGACGACTTCCACCGGGACTTCGAGCGGGATCATGAAGGCGCTGCGCAGCTTCAGCCCCTGGGTGACGATTCCGTCGTAGGCCTCGGAGATGCTCGGCCCGGTCAGCACCAAGACGGCGAGGATCGCCACCAGAGTCGCGGCGCCGCCGGCAAGTGCGGCCAAGAGCCAGCGGCGCAGGATCGCGGACGACTCCCCCGCGACCGGCCGCGCCGCGTGGGCGGCAATCATCAGCGCCGCCAGGCTGAGGACCTCGAGCGCCGCCAGCTGGCGAACCCAGTCTTCGTCCAGATCGGGAAACATGATGACCACGGGCAGGGCGAGGAGCCCGGCGATCGCGAGCGCGCGCAGCCAGCGACGGCTACGCAGCGTCTCCCAGCTGAGGACCGCGGCGGCAACGGCGGCGATCGCCGCGTAGCCACCGACGTTGACCTTGGTGAGGATGAGACAGCCGAGCATCGCCCCGGTCGCGGCGCCGGCCCAAGCGACCCTGCGGTTCGGGCCGAATGCAACCACGAGGGTCATGCCAGCCAACAGCGGCGCGATCATCACCTGCGGGTGCATCGGCTCCGCCGCCAGCACGCCGAGGGCCCCAAAGGCGACGATCATGCTGGCGACCCCCGGCAAGAGCCGGCCGCAGATGCGCTGCGCGGCGACGCCGAAGCCAACGCTCGAAATGACCCAGACCACACCGACAACGATGCGGCTGGCGTCGTTGGTCACGTCGATGCCGGTAAGGGCAAAGAAGCCACCGAAGACATCGAAGAAGAACGGCCCGTAGGCAGCGTAGATATCGCGGTAGAGCACCTGGCCGCCGGCAAACGCCTTCAGCGCGATCAGCAGGGTGCCCTCGTCGTCGTAAAAGGCGAACTGGTTAAAGAGGGCGAAGAACGCGGTGAGCGCGGCGGCCAGCGCGACCAGGCCGTAAGCCGACACCGCGAGCCCCGTGGTATGCGTCGCCGCCCACTCGCGCACCGCGCGGAGGGGGAGGTCGTCCTGCGGTGCGGTGCCTTCTTCGCTCACCGGGCAGGCAACATATAGTGCGCCCCGTGCGGACTCTGATCACCGGCGGCGCCGGTTTCGTCGGCGCCAACCTCGCCGTCGGCCTGGCCTCACGACATCCGGACTGGGACATCGTCGCCCTCGACAACCTGATGCGCCGCGGCTCGGAGCTGAACCTGCCGCGGCTGCGCGAGGCCGGTATCGAGTTCGTCCACGGCGACGTGCGCGAGCCGGCTGACCTGCTCGCGGCGGGCGAGTTCGAGGCGATGGTCGAGTGCTCGGCCGAGCCCTCGGTCCTGGCCGGCTTCGCCGACGCCTCCTACTCGGTCCAGACCAACCTGGTCGGCGCCTTCAACTGCCTGGAGCGGGCGCGGGCAGTGGGCGCGTTCGTCGTCTTCCTCTCGACCAGCCGGGTCTATCCTGTCGCCCCCCAGCTCGAGCTGGAGCTGGAAGAGGGCGAGACGCGCTTCGAGCTGGCGACCGCGCAGCCCGCCGCCGGGGCTGGTCCGGCGGGCATCTCCGAGGGGTTCCCAATGGCGGGCGCCCGCACCCTCTACGGCGCCACCAAGCTCGCCGCCGAGCACCTGATCGAGGAGTACGCCGACGCCTTCGGCCTGCGCGCGGTGACCAACCGCTGCGGGGTGATCGCCGGACCCTGGCAGATGGGCAAGGTCGACCAGGGGGTCTTCTCCTGGTGGCTGCTCAGCCACCGCTTCGGCCGGCCCCTCTCCTACATCGGCTACGGCGGTTCGGGCAAGCAGGTGCGCGACCTGCTCCACGTCGAGGACCTGGTGGACCTGGTCGCGGAGCAGCTCGGCGATCCCGCTCGCTGGAGCGGCATCGTCGCCAACGTCGGCGGCGGTCGCGAGGGCAGCCTCTCGCTGCTGGAGACGACTGCCCTCTGCCGCGAGCTGACCGGCAACGAGGTACCGATCGCGACCGAGCCGGAGAACCGTCCGGGGGACGTCCCGATCTACCTCAGCGATTGCGGTCGGCTGCACTCACTAACCTCATGGCGGCCTCGTCGTACGCCCCGCGACGTGCTCGCCGACCTGCTTGACTGGTCGGCCGCGCACGAGGATGAGCTGCGCGCGGCGCTTGGCTTCGAGCGATGAAAAGGGGGCAATAGAGAGCATGCCGAAGGCGATAGTCACAGGATCCGGGGGGCTGATCGGCTCCGAGTCCGCATCCCGCCTGGTCGCGGCGGGTTACGACGTGATCGGGATCGAGAACGACACCCGCGCCGTGCTCTTTGGACCGGAGGCCTCGACCGCCTCGGTGACCGAGCGGCTCAACCGCGAGCTCGACGCCTTCCGCACGGTCGACCTCGACATCCGCGACGCCGAGGGAATCGAGCGCGTCTTCGCCGGGGCCGGCAAGGAGATCGAGCTTGTAGTCCACACCGCCGCTCAGCCCTCGCACGACTGGGCCGCAAGCGACCCGCAGGCGGATTTCGGCATCAACGCCAATGGCACCCTCAACCTGCTCGAGGCGACCCGCCAGCACTGCCCTGAGGCGACCTTCATCTTCACCTCAACCAACAAGGTCTACGGCGACACGCCAAACCGCTTGCCCCTGGTCGAGCTGGAGACCCGGCTCGAGCTGCCTGAGGATCACCCCTACTTCCCTGGCATCGACACCTCGATGTCGATCGACTCCACCCTGCACTCGCTCTTCGGCGCCTCCAAGGCCGCTGCCGACCTGCTGGTGCAGGAGTACGGGCGCTACTTCGAGATGCCGACGGTCTGCTTCCGCGGCGGCTGCCTGACCGGCCCCAACCACGCCGGCGCCCAGCTGCACGGCTTCCTCGCCTACCTGATGAAGTGCACTGTCACCGGCGAGGGGTACACCGTCTTCGGCTACGAGGGCAAGCAGGTGCGCGACAACGTGCACGCCGCCGACCTCGTCGACGCCTTCCTCCTCTTCCACGCCGAGCCCAGGGCCGCTGCGGTCTACAACATCGGCGGCGGCCGCGAGAACGCCTGCTCGATGCTCGAGGCGATCGCGCTCTGCGAGCGGATCGCCGAGCGCAAGCTCGACTGGGAGATGGGCGACGCTGCCCGCATCGGCGATCATCGCTGGTGGATCAGCGACCTCGATGAGTTCGGCTCCCAGTACGGCGGCTGGCGCCCCAAGCGCGGTCTCGAGCAGATCCTGCGCGAAATCTATGAGGCCAACGCCGAACGCTGGGCCTCCGCGCCTGCATGAAGCTCTCCGTCGTAATCCCCGCCTACAACGAGGAGGAGACGGTCGCCGAGACCGTCGAGGGGATCGTCGCCGTACTCGACGCCGAGCGGATCGAGCACGAGGTGATCGTCGTCGACGACTCGAGCACTGACGGCACCGCGGCGGTGGTCGGCGAGCTTTCCGAGCGCCACCCGCAGGTGCGCTGCCTGCCCTCCCCCTTCCGCAACGGCTTCGGCTTCGCCGTGCGGGCCGGCCTCGATACCTTCGAGGGGGACACCGTCGCGATCGTCATGGCCGACGGCTCCGACAGCCCCAGGGACCTGGTCACCTACCAGCGCCTGCTCGAAGAAGGCAACGAGTGCGCCTTCGGTTCCCGCTTCGTGCGCGGCGCCAAGGTGATCGACTACCCGCGCTCGAAGTTGATCATGAACCGGATCGTCAACTGGGGCATCCGGCTGCTCTTCCGCCACGGCTACAACGACACGACCAACGCCTTCAAGGCCTACCGCCGCGAGGTGATCGAAAGCCTGCGGCCCTTCCTCTCCAACCACTTCAACCTCACGGTCGAGCTGCCGCTGAAGGCGGTGGTCCGCGGCTACAGCTACGCGATCGTGCCGATCTCCTGGACCAATCGCAAGGCCGGCGTCTCCAAGCTGGCCCTCAACGAGATGGGCAGCCGCTACCTCTTCATCGTGCTCTACGTCTTCCTCGAGCACCACCTCAGCCGCGGCGATTACCGGCGCCGGGGATGAGCTCTTTCTACAGCCGGCACAAACTCTGGGTCTGGGCGATCGGCTGGGTGCTCACCCGTACCCTGATCGCCGCCCAGGTCGGGGTCTTCAATCACGGCGGCGGTCACTCGTTCGAAGACGTCTTGCTCTACGAAAGCTGGTCTGACAACGAGCTCGCCGGCGAAGGACAACTGCCATGGGGAGAACTCTGGCAGTACCCACCGGGCGCGGCTTTCCTGCTCCTGGTGCCGCGCCTCGGGCTGGGGGTGATGAGCTTCGGCAACTCGTTCGTGGCGACGATGCTGCTCTTCGACCTGGTGGGCTTCGCGCTGATCGCCTGGCTGGCGCGCCGCGAGAGAAGAGACGCGGGAGTCTGGGTCTGGCTGCTGGCGATGCCGATGCTGCACGCGGTGCCGGTGCTCAGGTTCGACCTGGCGGCAACGACGCTCGCGATCGCGGCGCTGGTCGTGATCCACCGCCGCCCCAATTGGGTCGGGGCGCTGGCAGGCCTCGGCGCGATGCTCAAAGTCTGGCCGATAGTCGTTCTCTTCGGCGAGTGGGACTGGCGCCGCCTGCTGCGCTCCTGCATCGTCGCCGCCATGACCGTCGGGCTCGTCTTCGCGCTCTCGGCGATCGCCTTTAAGGGAGACCAGCTCGAATTCCTCCACCAACAGGACAACAGGGGGCTGCAGATCGAAGCCGTCACCTCGTTCCCCTGGCACCTGCGGGATGTCTTCACCGGAGAAGCCCCCAACGCGGTCGCTCGCTTCGGAGCCACCGAGATCGCCAGCGGCCCCGCCGACACCGTCGCCGACCTGCTCAAGTGGGCGGCGCTCGCCGTCCTCGTCGCCGCGGCGGCTTGGTGGGCAGCGCGAGCGCAAGCGATCAGGGACGGCCGCGAAGACCTCGCCGACGCCGTCGTCAGCCGCGACTTCGTCTTCACCGTTGTCTTGCTGCTGGTGATCACCAGCCGCGTTCTCAGTCCGCAGTACATGATCTGGCTCTTCGGACTCTCGGCGGTGACGCTTGCGGAGGCCCGCAGCAGGGTCTCGCGCCCGGCTTGGTTCGTGATCGGCGCCGCGATACTCACCACGGCGGCCTACGGTCCCCAGGGCGCCTGGGGACCGCCACCGATCTACTCCTCCTTCAACATGGCGATCCGCAACCTGGCGCTACTGGTCGCCGCCGCCGACGCTTCGCTGGCGATGTACTGGCTGCTGCGGCGCCGGCCGGCTAGTGAGGAGGTCCAGCCGCCGTCCGACGATCGCGAAAGCGCAGCCGCGGCACCCGCCACAGCGCCTCGGTGATCACCGAGCCGTCGATCTTCGAGCTGCCGTGCTCGCGGTCGCGGAAGAGGATCGGGACCTCGACGACCTCGAAGCCCGCTTGGATTGTGCGGTAGGTGATCTCGACCTGGAAGGCGTAACCGCGCGACTCGATCGAGTCGATGTCGATCGCCTCCAGGACCTCGCGGCGAAAGCACTTGAAGCCGGCGGTCAGGTCCTTGACCGAGAGACCGAGGACGAGGCGCGCGTAGGCGCTGCCGCCACGGCTGATCACCCGCCGCGCCAGCCCCCAGTCGGCGACGCCGCCGCCGGCGACGTAGCGCGAGCCGATCGCCAGGTCGGCGTGCTCGGTCGCCGCCAGCATCGCCGGCAGGTAGGAGGGATCGTGCGAGAAGTCGGAGTCCATCTCCAGCACGAGCTGGGCACCTTCGTCGAGGGCGCGGTGAAAGCCGGCGATGTAGGCGGGGCCGAGGCCTTCCTTGCCGGGGCGGTGCAGGACGCTCAGGTTCGCGACCTCCCCGGCCAGGCGGTCGGCGATGCGCCCGGTGCCGTCCGGCGAGTTGTCGTCGACGATCAGGATCCGGGCCGACTCAGGCAGAGCCTCGCGCACGGCCGCGACGAACCGCTCGATGTTCTCGGCCTCGTTGTAGGTGGGCAGGACCAGCCACGCGGGCTCGCGAGTCGGGGCGCCGGACATTCGGCCGCGATGCTATTCGCCCGCCGCGCCTCTCCGCCCGCCGGCCGGGGACCTACGGCCGCGCCCGCCCGCCGGTCACGGCGATGAAGGCGCGCCAGGACGGCTTGGCGCGGAACTTCGGCCCGGCCCTGAAGAGGCCGACCGAGTCGCAGAAGGAACAAGCGGTGTATTCGGGGTTGTCCTTCCACGAGTACCAGTAGGTGCCCTTGAGGTTGAGCTTGTGCCGCATGGCGATCAGGAAGCGGTAGGACTTGCGCAATTCACGCGCCTGGCCCTGGATCCCCTGCTCGAAGGCGACGACCTGGGGGTCGTTCTGGGAGCCCCAGCCCATCTCGGTGATG
The DNA here is from genome assembly GCA_035548675.1 of Solirubrobacterales bacterium. Lineage (GTDB taxonomy): Bacteria > Actinomycetota > Thermoleophilia > Solirubrobacterales > 70-9 > VRUE01. The sequence goes on along the minus strand of DASZSJ010000142.1, from coordinate 47,658 downwards.
TAGAGGCCGGTTGCGGCGTCGTGGTTGTCGACGACCACTTCGCGCATTTCTTCGGTCAGCTCTTCGAGGTCGTCGACGTGGAAGGCGTAGGGGTGCAGGGCGACCGCGTCGAAGTAGCGCTTGATCCCCCGCACCGCGTAGAGGCGGGAGAGGAACTCGGCCGCGTCCATGCCGCGCTTGCCGCCCTCGTCGGGGTCGCCGAAGAGGCCGGAGAGCAACACCTTGGCGCCCGGGTCGGCCGCCTTGATCGCCGTGTAGGTGAGCCGCAGTAGCTGCGCGTAGCGGCTCGGCGAGACCGGGAAGGCGAAGTAGAAGAAGTTGGCCTCGTTCCAGACCTGCCAGAGGCGGATCGGCTGCGGCCTCGGCACCGCCGGCACGTAGTTGATCGCCGCCCTGCTGGGGGCGTGTTCCCGCCAGAACTTGCCGCGCGGGCCGTAGCGCTCGACCAGGGCCGTGACGAAGGCCTGCCACGCCTTGCGCGCCTTGCCGTTCAGCACCGGCAGCGTCGTCGGCTTGCGCGCGATCCAGGACGGCGTCCCGTAGACGAAGGGGAGGATCGTGAGCCCGCGCCGGGAGGCGGCGGCGACGGCGGGGTCGAAGCTGCTCCAGTCGAATTCGCCGTTCTTCGTCGGCTGGATCGAGGCCCAGTTGACCGGCCAGCGCACGCTGCCGATCCCGCCCGCCTTCATGTAGGCGACGTCGGTGTCGCCGAGCGGCGTCTGCGGGGCGATGCCGAAGAAGCCGCGGGGAAGCGCCTGCGCCGCGGCGGGAGCGAGCAGGGCCGTGGCGAGCGCGAGCAGCAGGGCGATGGTCTTGGCGTGTCTCAAGTCAGGTAGGTAGGTACGACGGTGGAGTGCGAGTCCCTTCCTAACACGCCGGGCCGGCGGCGGTAGCGCCAACTCGTTAACCACTCAGTAGGTCCCGCCCAGCTTGCGGTGGTCCCAACTGGCGACGCGAAGGGGCTTGAAGTGGATCGCTACCCGCTTCGGCGCCTGCGCCTCGAGCGCCGCCCTGGCGTCGCCCTCGACCGCTGAGATCCCCTCCGCGTAGCGCACGGTCAGCTCTTCGGCGAAGCCGAGCACGGTCTCGAAATCGCGCTGGATCTCGGCCTCGGCCTCGATCATCGCCCCGCGCAGCTCGCCGTACTCGTGCCCGGTCTCGATCAGGACGGTGGCCCGCGGGTCGCGCTCCAGGTTGCGCACCTTCTGCGATTTGGCATAGGTCCAGACCCAGACCTCGCCGGCGCGGGGAACGAACCACATCGGCATCGAGTGCGGCCAGCCGCGCGGCCCGAGGCTGGAGACGACGGCCACCCGCTCGCCTTCGATCAGCGCGAGCAGCTCGGCCTCGCTGAGGGTAATTTGGTCGCGGCGACTCATCGCCGCAGAGCCTGCCTGATTTGGGCGCGGAACGCGTTGCAGTTTGTTGACGATGAGCGCACCACACGCGCGAGCTCGATCTGTAGCGTCCGCCTCCATGACGTTGCAAGCCCATACGCCCGAGGCCGCCGACCCTGTCTCTATCATACGTACGCTTAGTCGCATAAATGCACGTACGACAGGAGGTCAGGCGATGGCGACCACGGCTTCGCAACTGCGCGCCAATATCTACCGCATGCTCGACGAGGTCCTCGAGACCGGCCGCCCCCTGGAGATAGAGCGCAAGGGCAAGACCCTGGTGATCGCGCCGAAGGAGGAGCAGTCGCTTTGGGATCGCCTGCCGCGTCGCGAGGGGGCGATCGTCGGAGACCCTGACGACCTGATCCACATGGACTGGTCCTCGGAGTGGAACCCTGACCCTAATTGACACCCATGTAGCTCTCTGGCTCTACGCCGGCCTGACCGAGCGGCTTCCCGATCGCGTCAGGGCGCTGCTGGCGGCAGGTGGCCAGGCGAGGATCTCGCCGCTGGCCGCCCTCGAGCTCGCCTACATGCATGAAATCGGGCGGGCGCGCGACTCCGCTCCAACCATGCTCGCCGCGCTCCGCCAGAGCATCGGGCTCGAGGTCGAGAACGTCTCGCTGAGCGGGCTCGTCGATGCCGCTATGACCCTCTCCTGGACCCGCGACCCGTTCGATCGTCTGATCTCGGCCCACGCCATCGTCGCCGACGCGCCGCTCGTCACGGCGGACCGGACGATCCTCGCCAACCTGCCGCTGGCGACCTGGGACTGAACGCTCAGGCGGCCAGCGGGCGAAACGAGCGGCGGTAGGCGCTCGGGGTGGTCGCGGTGACGCGGCGGAAGTGGTCGCGCAGCGAGGCGGCCGTGCCAAAGCCCGCCTGCCAGGCGACGGCATCGACCGGCAGGTCGGTCTCCTCGAGCAGGCGGCGGGCCTCCTGGACGCGGCGGTTCAGGAGCCACTGCAACGGCGTCGTGCCGGTCTCCTCGCGGAAGCGGCGGGCGAAGGTTCTCGGGCTGACGCCGGCGTGGCGGGCCATCGCCGCCACGTCGAGCGGCTCGGCGAGGCGCTCTGCCGCCCAGCGCCGGGTCTCCTCCAGCGAGCCGAAGAAGGCAACGGAGGGGTCGGGACGGGCGATGAACTGGGCCTGGCCGCCCTCGCGGTGCGGCGCCGCGACCATGTGCCGGGCCACCTGCTCCCCCACCGCGGCGCCGCAGTCCTCGCGGATTACGTGCAGGCAGAGGTCGATACCGGCGCTGAGCCCAGCCGAGGTCTTCACCGCACCCTCGTCGACGTAGAGCGCGGCGGCGTCGACCTCGACCGCCGGGAAGCGCGCCGCCAGCTCGTCGGCAAAGGCCCAATGGGTGGTCGCCCGGCGGCCGTCGAGCAGGCCGGCGTGGGCGAGCGCGAAGGAGCCGCCGCAGACGGAGATGACGCGAGCACCGCGCTCTGCCGCGGCGCGCAGCGCCGCAAGCGCCTGCTCCGGCGGCGGTGAGAAGACGTCGAAGTAGGCGGGCACGATGACCGTATCGGCCTTCCGCAGCAGGGCCAGGTCGCCCTCGGGCACCACGCCGAACCCGGTCGTCGAGTGCAGCGGGCGGCCATCCAGCGAGCAGGTCGAGAACTCGTAGCAGCCCTCTCCCGGCTTGCGCGTTGCGGAGGCGAATGCCTGGGCCGGAGCGGCCAGGTCGAATGCGACGACTCCCTCCAGGCAGAGCGCGACCACTCGGTGCATGGCAGAAATCTAGCGGATATTGGCAATCCTGCCACTCGACGACAAGGACGATGCGGGCGATCCTGGGAACCATGCAAATCGCCATCCTCATCTTCGAGAAACTGACCGCCCTCGACGCGATCGGGCCTTACGAGGTCCTGCGCTCCGTGCCCGGCTGGGAGGTGAAGTTCGTCGGCCCGGAGCAGGGACCGGTGCGCACCGACAGCGGCGCGCTCGGCCTCAGCGCCGACTACTCGCTCCGGGAAGTCGACGCCGCCGACGTCGTACTCGTGCCAGGGGGCAAGGGAAACCGGCCGCTGCTCGCCGACGAGACGGTGCTCTCCTGGCTGCGCGCGATCGACGCGAAGTCGAGATGGACGACCTCGGTCTGCACCGGCGCCCTCGTGCTCGGCGCCGCCGGCCTGCTCGAGGGAAAGCGGGCGACCACGTACTGGCCCTTCCTCGAGCAGCTGCGCGAGTACGGCGCCGAGCCGGTCGGCGGGCGCTACGTCGAGGACGGCAAGACGATCACGGCGGCCGGGGTCTCGGCGGGCATCGACATGGCCTTCCATCTGGTCGCCCAGGAGGTCGGGCCCGAGGTCGCCCAAACCATTCAGCTGGGCATCGAGTACGACCCTCAGCCCCCCTTTGACTCCGGCTCGCCGCACAAGGCACCCGACCACGCGGTCGAGCTGATCGAGTCGGTCGCGGGCGCCTCCAGCGACGAGTGGCTGAGCGCCGCTAGCGAGCCAGCCTGAACCGCACCGCGCGGGTCGCACGGGCGTCCGGGATGGCGACCAGCAGCTGCGCCCTGAGCTGGCCGCGGCGGCGCAGCAGCGGCGCGCCGCGGCGGTTGAGGACGACGCGGAACGTGTGTGACCTGCCGCCGCCGAGCCGGAACGCGCGGCGGCTGACGTTGACTCGCGCCACCCGGGTCGGCACGCCGCGGCGGGCGCGCAGGGGCAGGCGCGCCTGGGTGCGGAGGAGGATCTGGCCAGGGCAAGTTTCGCCTTCGAGCCAACCGCAGCGCACCCAGACGCGCAGGGCGCGCCCTTCGGGCTTGACGTGCTTGACCGTCAGCGGCGGCAGTTCCGGCGCCGCCAGCGTGGCGCCAACGGTCGCGCCGTCGATGTAGTTGTTGTCGATGTTGATCGTGACGAGGCCGTAGGTCTCGTTGTGGCCGCCGCGGTACTGGTGGATGCGCTGGTGATCGGGCCAGGCGCTCGCCGGCAGGTAGGGGTCGAGCGTGTCCTGCCGGCCGTTCCAGTTGGCGGTCCAGATGTGGTCGGGCAGCGTGTAGCTGCTGCCGATCGCGCGGGCGAGGTCGGCGATGCCCGAGGAGCTCGAGCTGTAGACGCCGGAGACGTAGCCGAGCGTGTGCAGCTGGCTGGTCCAGGCGGAGAGGAAGGTGAGGGTGGCGGCGGTCGCGCTGGAGGTGCGGGTGTAGGCCTCCATGTCGAAGTAGATCGGGCTGCCGGGGCCCATGCCGATCTCGACCGCGTCTTCGACCGCGTCGCTGGCCGCTTCGACTCCCTGCTGGGCGGCCCTGGCGGAACTCAGCTTGGCGCAGCTGGAGCAGGCGCTGGTCGGCGCTTGCAGGCCGACGTAGGTGGGGATCAGGTGCCAGCCGGCGGCGATCTGTTCTTCGACCCACTTCGCGGTCAGGTTGGGCTGCGAGCAGGCGCGGTTGGAGCCGCCGATGTAGACGCCGATGCCGCGGTAGGGCGAGGACTCCCAGGCCGCCATCGCCCGCGAGGACGGCGCCGCGCAGGCGTCGAAGCCGAGCCCGGCGAAGGCTTCGGGAGAAGAGACAGGGCCGGGCGCGGGTGGGGCGACCGCGCTGGCGCCGGCTCGCGCGCGCAGGGCGGCCCGGGGCTCAATCAGGATCGCCCGCCGGCGTCCCATCGCCTCGGCCGGGCAACGCTGGTTGGCGCCGGGCGTGCCCAGGTAGACCGCGCGCCGGTCGAGCCTCACACAGGCATGGGGGCGCTCGGCGAGGCGCAGCACCGGCCAGCCGCGCGGCACCTCGACCGCGCGACCGTCGAAGTGGACGGTCCGCGTCTTCGCGGGGGTCCCGGCAAATGCCGAGGAGGCGCCGAGCGCGAGCAGCAGCAAAGCCGCGACGGCTGGACGAAGCGGGCGCATATGCCCCCAACCATTGCAACGCCCAATGGATTCGGTCCGCCGCCCCAGCGAACTGCATCAAATTCTGCCCCCGGCGGGTAGAGAATTTGATGCAGTTCGGCTCAGGCGGGGACGAGCTCCAGCTTGCGCCAGGGCCCTTCGCCGGCCATCGGCTGGGTGCGGCCCTCGAGCCAATCGGCCTGCAGGTCGTCGTAGTGGGGACTGGCGGGGTGGCCGGACTGGCCGGTGAACATCTGCCAGCGCGAGCGCTCGGGGGCGGTCGGTTCGGCAACCATGCGCCAGCTCGGCGCCCAGACCGCGTTGTAGGGGTCGTTGGGGTCGTAGGCGATCTGACTCACCGTCTCCTGCGCACCACCGGCGCGAAGGCGGCGGTTGAGCAGGCGCCGCAGCAGCGGGTTGGCCTCGCCCAGCGGATGGGGGAACTCCATCTCGTGCACGTGCCCCCAGCGCCAGCCCTCGGCATCGGGGCCGAAGCGGTCCGTGAGGTCGTCGAGGGCGCCGCTCAGCGCCTCCAGCACGAGCTCGTCCCAGGGCCTGCCGATCAGGCCCTCGTCGCCCTCCTCCCAGAGCTTCATCAGGTGCGAGTGCCAGCGCCAGGGCGAGGTGGTGTGCGGGGTGAAGCCGTTGTCGGCGCGGTCGAGCCAGCGCTCGCAGAGGTCGCGATCGCCGATCGCGGCGCGGACCACCTCGCGGGCGAGGCGCAGCAGGAAGGCCTGGTAGATCGTGCCCGCAATCGAGTCGGGGTCGAGCCTGCCGTCCCAGCTGCGCAGGCGCTCGATCGCGCTGCGCTCGCGCTGGCCCAGCGGGTGCAGCCGGACCAGCCGCCGCGCCGCCTCCAGGCCCGGCAGCGAGAGCGTGTCGGACTGCATCGCCTCGAAGCCCTCGATCGTGTGCTCGTCGCTGGCCCGCAGCAGCTGCTCGATCCGCCTGGCGCGGAAGCCGTCGAGCCACTCGCTGGTGATGTGGTGCGGGTAGGAGTCGCCGACGATGCGGTTGTTGGCGGTGACGAGAAAGCCGCTCTCGGGGTCGACTGCCTCCGGCAGTTCCTCGTAGGGAATCGTCCCCTCCCACTCGAATTCGCCGGTCCAGCCCGGCTTGGGCAGGTCGGGACAGCCGCCCCGGCGCAGCGGCAGGCGGCCGATCAGCTTGTAGCCGATCGAGCCGTGGCGGTCGGCCCAGATCAGGTTCGAGGAGGGAGAGCTGTGCTCGGCCAGCTTGGCGACGAGCTCCGGGCCGGAGCGGATCCCGTGCAGCTCGAACATGCCCTTGAAGGCGGTCGGCTGGTCGAGCGTCTGCCAGCGCAGCGCCAGCGGCTCGGCGGCGTCGGCGCCCAGCGCCTCGTTGACGATCGGCCCGTGGTGGGTGATCCGCACCTCGAGCAGCTCGGGCGCGTCGCGGCCCTTGACCGGGATCTCCTCGCGCACGAGCTGCAGTGGCCGCCACTCGTCTTCGAAGCGGTAGCGGTCGCCGTCGAGGCGCTCGACGAAAAGGTCCTCGACATCGGCCATCACGTTGGTGAAGGTCCAGCAGACGTCGTTGTTCTGGCCCATGTAGACGCCGGGCATGCCCGGTAGCGAGGCACCGCGCACGAAGCGGTCGCCGAGCTCGAGACCGACCTGGTACCAGATGCCCGGCATGCTGGGGGGCAGGTGCGGGTCGCCGGCGATCAGCGGCTGCCCGGAGGCGCTGAGCTTGCCCGAGACCGCCCAGTTGTTCGAGCCGCTGGCCTCGGCGGCGAGACCGAGCGCGCGCCGCACGGCGTCGAGCTGCTCGACCATGCCGAGCCCGTCGCCCGACCAGGCTTCCTGGGTGACGATGGGGTTGTCGGCTGGATAGGCGGGGTCGAGCTTGGCCGCCAGCTCGGGGCCGAGCGCGCGCTCCATGTCGGCGCGCAGCAGCTCGCGCTCCCAGTTGGTCGAGAGGCCGAAGGCGAGCAGCTTGCCGAGGCTGAGGATGTCAGCCGGGCGCCAGGGCTTCCAGTCGAGGCGCAGCAACTGCATCTCGAAGGGCGGCGCCTTCGCCGTCGCGGCAGCGGCGTTGACCCCTTCGCAGAAGCGCTCTATCTGGGCGAGCAGCGCGGGGTCGAGGCTAGCCGCCTCGCGCTCCGCCGTACGGCGAATGCCCAGCGTCAACATCAGCCGGTCGATCGGCAAAGTCTCTGGACCAGCCATTTCCGAGAGGCGGCCAGAGACGACGCGGCGGTAGAAGTCGAGCTGCCAGAGCCGGTCCTGGCCGTGGCAGAAGCCCTCGGCAAACCAGAGGTCGCGCGCGTTGTCGGCAGCGATGTGGGGTACCCCCCAACGATCGCGGCGGATGCTCACCGGCCCCTCGAGCTCGGCGAGCGCGATCGTCCCCTTCTGCTTGGGCAACGGCCTCCGCGCCAGCCAGTGCCAGGCGGTCGCGGTCGCGGCGGCGGCAATACCGGTCGTCGCCGCCCCAGCCAGGATCCCAGTTCGAACCACACCCCCACGCGCCATCGTCCAAGCCTACTGGCCGCCCAGCCAGGACGAATCGCGTTTCCGGTGCGCTTTGTCCCCTCATATCGGAGTAAAGGCGCACCCGAGCGGCGCTCGGCGCACCCGGAGCGGGGAATTACGGCTCGAGGTCGGTCGGGAGGCGGCCTTCGGTGGCGAGCTTCTCGAGGTGGGCCTGCATGACCAGCTCGGCGGCGGGGCGCATCTCCTCGGGGACGTCGCTCCAGGCGTCGGCGAGCAGCGCGGCGCGGGAGCGCTCGCCGCGCTCGAGGGCGGCGAGCAGGCGACGCTCGCGCATCTCGCGGTGCTCGACGTACTCGGCGAGCTTCGCCGCGGGGTCGGTAATCCAGGGGCCATGGCCGGGACAGATCAGCTCGATCGGCACCGCCTGCAGGCGGCGCAGCGAGTCCATGTAGGCGGCGAGCGAGCCGCCGTCGGGCGGCACGAAGGTCGAGCCCTCGCCGAGCACGAGGTCGCCGCTGAAGCAGACGCCGGCGGCGGTCAGGAAGCAGACATGGTCGGGGGCATGGCCGGGGGTGGCGAGCGCGCGCAGGCCCCGGTGCTCCTCCCCGTCGCCCGGCCTGAGGATCGGCGTTCCCCCCGCTGCCGCGGCGAGCCGCTCCGCCCCCTCGGCGTGGTCGCCGTGGCCGTGGGTGAGCAGGACGAGGCCGATGCCGCCGCGCTCGCTGGCGGCGGCGCGGATCGCGTCGAGGTGGCCGGCGTCGTCAGGCCCCGGATCGATCACCGTGCAGGGCCCCGATCCGCAGAGGTAGGTGTTCGTCCCCGCCAGCGTCATCGGCCCCGGATTAGGGGCGACGATGCGCTCGATCTCGGGGTGCTTTGGCGCCTTATCCGTCATATACACGGATAACTCGCCAATGGGGGCCGGCTCAGCCGCCGACCTCTCTGGCGATCGCCTCGCGGGCATCCTCGGGCTCGAGCACGACGAGGTCGCCGGCGCCGCGCAGTATCTCGCGCACCAGCCAGGAGGTCCCGGCGTAGGGCAGCTCGACGACGACGGCGCCGTCGGCCAGCTCCTCGACCACCGTGCGCTCCTCGCGCAGCCAGCGGGCGCGCTCGGGCGAGACCCAGACGCGGGCGACGTGGGCGGTCGGCACCTCACCGTGGGTCATCCAGCCCTCGACCCCGGCCAGCTCCTCGACCTCCGGGCGCGGCTCGAAGCTCTCCTTGGCAAGCACCACCTCCTTGATCCGGTCGAGCTTGAAGTGACGCACGCCCTCTTTGGTCAGGTCGTAGCACTCGACGTACCAGCCCTCCTTGCCGTTCTCGAGCCGGTAGGGCTCGACCGCGCGTTTGGTGAACTGGTCCTCGTTCTCCTTGTAGTACTGGATCTCCAGCACCCGCCGGGAGCCGATCGCCTCGTTGACCAGGCGCGCCACCTCGGCGTCGCCGCCGCCGCCCGAGGCGATCTCCAGGCCCTCCTCGGAGGGGTCGTGGCCGAGCGCCTCGACGATCTTGGCGCGGGCGCTCTGCAGGCCGCCCTGCGGCAGGTGGTCGCCGAAGAGGTCGATCGCGGCGACCAGGGCCTTGGCCTCGAGCGGCAGCAACCGCGCCGGGCGGGCGAAGTTGTCGCCGTAGGGCTCGGAGTCGACCTCGATCTCATCGCCCTGGATTTCGGCGTAGAGGACGTAGGTGCCGCCGCCGAAGTTGACGACGTTGAGCAGGTCGACGTCCTCCTGCAGCTCTTCGTCGGTCAGTTCGAGCCGCTGGCGCAGCTCTGAGACCCGCAGCCGCTCCTCGGCTTTGGCCGATTCGATCAAGAGGCCGGCGAGGGTGACGAGGCGGGCGAAGCGCTCGGGCCTGATCGCCGCTTCGCCGCGACCGTTGGAACGGCCTCGCCGCGGCGCCTCGCGCAGCGGCCGGTCGACGGTCTCGGCGGCCTCGAAGCCGTTGCGGTGGCGCTCGGTCAGCAGGCCGAGGCGGCTCTCGGCCTCCTCGCGCAGCTCCTCGGGCGCAAGCACCTGGGCGTTCTGGCGCCAGCGCAGCACCCAGGCGATCAGCTCGCGCGGCGAGGCGTAGTCGGTCTCGTACACGCAGCCCTTGCCGGGCGCGCCGTCGGCCTTCTTTGCTGGGCGCAGCTCGCCGAAGGCGCCGAAGTCGCGCTCGATCAGCCAGGCGATGCGGTCGCGGACGAAGATCTTGGCCCGGCCGCGGGTCTCGCCCAGCTGCCAGTCGGCGCGCTGCCCGTAATCGCGGCGGTCGAAGTCCTCGGGGGGTGAGAAGTCGTGCTCGGCCTTGGAGGCGTAGCCGACCTTGCCCTGGATGCGGGAGAGGCGGAAGACGCGCACCGCGTCGCGCTCGTGGGCGTAGCCGATCAAGTAGAACTGGCCGCCGCGGAAGACCAGGTGGTAGGGGTCGACTTTGCGCTTCGCCGTCTCGTCGCGCTCCATCGTGTAGTAGGTGAACTCGACCGTCTTGCGGCGGGAGATCGCGGTCTCGATCTTGGAGAGTCGCTGGGAGAGTTCGCGACCACCGGCGGAGGCGGTCATCGCCATCTCGACCGGCGCGTGCTCGCCCTCCTTGAGCGGGTTGGGATGCCCCCAGGCAACCTGCTGCAGGGCGAGGCGCAGCGGCTCGGCGTAGGCGAATTCGCCTTCGGAGAGCAGCATCAGCGCCGTGCTCATCGCCGCCAGCTCGTCGTCGGAGAACTCGATCGAGTCGAGGTAGAAGTTCTCCGGCGGCAGCGAGTAGAGCTCCGCCTCGAAGAATCCCTCGCCCGGCTTCTCGACCCCGAGCTCGATGCCGAGGCTCTCCAGCTCGGCCCGGTCCGCGTAGAAGCGCCGCGCGAACGCGTCGTCGTTCATGTCGCTATAGCCCTCGACCTCGCGCTTGATCTCGAGCGCCGATACCGGCCTCCCCTGAGCCATCAGGAACGAGATCAGCGAGAGCTGTCGGATCAGCTTCTCGGTGTCCTTCGCCACGGCCCGCAGGATAGTGTGCGGCCGGTCTCGTGGACCTGCTGCGCAACCTCTTCGGCAACCTGACTTCGGGCATCATCCGGCTTGCCGTAGCCGCCGGAGTCCTCTTCCTCGTCTACCTCTTCATCGTCAAGCCCGTCCTCAACACGACCGAGGACGCGATCCACTCGACCGGCCTGGACGAGATCGGCAAGTCGATCGACGGCGTGAGCAAGCAGATCAAGCGCGAGGTGCGCCGCTCATTCGAGAGCAGCAGCCCCGGCGCCCAGCGCAAGCGCCTCGTCCGCTGCGTGCAGCGCGCGAACGGCAACGTTCACCGGATCGAAGCCTGCGCTCAGCGCTTCTGAGGTCGGCGGGGATCCCACCAGCCGCGCTCGCTCAGCGGGCGCAGGCCAGGACCTTGGCTTCTGCGTCGAGCTCGGCTCGCCAGGGTCTCTGCGCCGAGTCGGTGGGGATCTCGACTTCTCCGGAACCGGCGACCGGAGGGAGTTCGTTAACCAGGAGATCAGCGAAGCGGCCGAGCTTGATCGTGACCTTGGCGTCGGGGCGGGTGCGATAGCTGAATCCTCCTGGCGGCAATTCGAGCTGGAAGGTCGCGGTCCGACCGGGGTCGGGAACGAGAGCGACGCAACCGCCAATGACGCGGGCGTGCCCGTTCGTTTCGCTCAGCGGCGTGGGGGGCGTGCCGCCGCGATCGACCTTGGGCGCGGTCCTCGGCGCGACTTCGACCTGGAGCGTTCGCACCAGCTCCTGGTCCGCCGCTTCGCGCGCCTGCTCTCCCGCGGCTTCAAGTTCGGCCAAGTCGTATGCAGGGGAGCCTTGGTCATCGGCTAGGTCGAAGTAGGCCCAGATCGGGAAGAACATGTCGGGGTGGGAGTGGGTGGTCTTTTCTCCGTCCTCGGCTGAGAGGCCGCGATCGACCTCGGCGCGGGCGATTTCCAGGGCGCCCAGGGTGGCACGATTGGTTTCCCCCTCCGCCTGGAAGAGGCGGGCGCCCGCTCGCAGCGTGGAGGCGTTCGCCATCAACGAGAGGCCCAGGACGATCACTGCAAGCAGGCCGGTAACGGTCGACCACTTGATCTCACGGCCCAGCTCGGCGACCAGCAGCAGGCTGATGATGCCCCCCATATAGACATAGCGGCTAGCGAAGGGGGTGCGGGCAGGGCTGAGGCCGAAGGCGACCAGGACCAGATAGAGAACGATGGTCGAAACCAGGGTCCAGAAGTAAATCGAGCGCGGTGCACGGCGCACGTGCAGGGCGATCAGGGCGATCAAGACCACGGCCAGCGGATAGCCCCAGTCAGAGCGCAATTCCAGGACCACCGGCAGGCCGACGCTGCCGGGAACGCGAAACAGGCCCGTGATCGCCGCCGTGATCGCCGCCACCTGGTCGGCGCTGCCGCTGAAGACACTGCTGATCGACTCGATCGTGATGTCGCCCTGGCCGAACTTGCGGGCCCAGGTAAACCAGACGGCATAGGTCAAGCCAGGGACGAGCACGACCCAGAGGCGCCTCCATTCCGCCCTGCCGCCAAGCAGGAGCGAGATCAACGCGCCAAGGGCAAAGGCGATTCCGACGCTAAAGGAACCGAGGCAGAGTGCGAGCAAGAGGCACGCCGCGACGTCGCCCCCACGGGTGCGCCTTTGCAGGGCCAGCAGCATGCCTAGACCGGCCGCCATGCCAGAGAGATTGGGGATCTCATAAGCGCCCATCAACGTGTCCCAGCCGGCCCCGAAGAAGACGACCAGCAGGGTCAGGCCCACCGCCGCCGCAAGCGGCAGGCGGCGGCGGACCAAGGCGAAGAAGACCGTTGCGACGATTAGATGGAGGACAACCGTCGTCAGCTGATACGGGAAATGCGAGCTGGCGCCAACGGTGCCAAACAGCGTCTTATAAAGCATCAGCGGGAAGACGATCAGGTGCCCGTTCTGGGGCGTCAGCAGTAGTTCCAGGTTCCACCCTCGAAAGACGACGAGGTAGTTCCACTCGTCGTTGACGAAACTCTGTCCCTCACTCCAATGGAGGATTAGGATCGCGGCGAGCGCGTAGGCGGCCGCCAGCACCGCGTAGGCAACGCGCTCCTCACCGATGCGATGCGCCCAGGAGCCGAAACGGTCGACGGCCCTCCCGAGCCAAGCGATCGGATCCAGGGTGGGGTGCGGATCTGGCTCTTCGGAGCGCGGCGAAGCCATTCGAGCGGAGCAGTCTAGGTCAGCCGGTGACCGGACAGACGAGAGTCGGCGCGCTGACGTTCATCGCGAGCGTCCAGGGCGCGAGGGATGAGGGGCCCCGGATCAGGATCCGGTTTGCGCCGGTGCTCTTCGGCAACAGGGCCGAGGCCATGTCCCCGAACTTGCCGATCGCGGTCTCCACCGGAGCGGAGGAACGGTAGGCGACGCCGCCGCTTTCGAGCTGGATCAGGGCGTTCGTCGTCGCCCCGCCGCGGCTTACGATCAGGGCGCACTTGCCCCGCCGGCGCGCCCGCGGCTGGCCTTCCCGCACCCCTACTTCGAGCGGTCCGGCATCGGCTGAGGGCGCGACGCTCCGCACGGGTTCCGGCGCAATGCCCAATACCCGCACTAGCTCTTCGTCGGCGATCTGTCGCGCGCCGGGGGCTGAACTCTCCAGTTCTTGCCGCGAGTAAGCGGGCAGGCCGAAGTCGGCATCGAATTCGTGGAACTGCTCGACGGAGAAATTAGCGGCCCCCGGAGGGTCCTCGACTGTGACTGACTCCTTGGCCGCCGGCCCGGCGAGCGCGACGGCGGCCAGCTTGGCGCGGATCGACGAAGACTGCGCCCGGAAGCTCTGCGCGACGTCGCCCAGTTCGGCGATGTTCGCGCACATCGAGAAGACAAAGACAACCCCGATCGCGATCAGCCCCCCGCGCGCGGGCCGGTAGGGGGCCAGCAACTCGGCGACGGCGAGCAGCATGAAGACCGAGCCGACGTAGACGAACCGCGTGTCGAACGTGTTGCGGAACTGGTTGAGTGAGATCCCGACGAGGAAGAAGTAGACGACCAGGACGACGATCGCGACGATCGCGTCGTTGCTGAGGCGCGGCGGCCGGCGCAGACGCCAGTAGGCGAGCACGGCGAGGCCACCGACGAGGACCGGCCCCCAGGTGGTCCGTATCGGTATGAGGTTTTCCGGGGGCTTGGGACCGTTTGGCGTCGTATAGAGGCCGGTGAGCCCCGCCATCACCGCGCTCGCCTGGTCGGCGATGGCCGAGCCGATGATCTTGAGGTTGTGGACGTACAGATGCTGCTGGTGGAACTTGGTCGCCCAAATCGCCCAGGCCGCATAGACGAGGATCGGGACCGCGACCACCCACCAGGAGCGCAGGCGCTCGCCGCGGGGGCGCAGTGCCAGCGCCGCCACGGCGCCGACCGCAAAGACGATGCCGAGGCTGTAGGCGGTGATCGAGATGGTGAGCAGGAGGCAGGCAGCGACGTCGCCCTTGCGGTCGCCGCGTCGCAGGACGAGCAGAACAGCGAGGCCGGTGGCGAGGCCGAACAGATTGGGGTAGGCGAAGGTCGGCAGGATCACATCGGCGCCGGCCCCGTAAAAGAGGATCAGGACGGCGGCGGCAAGGGCCAGCAGGTCCCCGATCGCGGATCGGATCAGACTGAAGAGGAGCGTGGCAACCGCGGCCGAGAAAGCGAGGTTGACGAGTTGGTAAGGGACTTGGGACTCGAGGCCAAAGAGGGCGAACATTCCCTTGTAAAGGAGAAGGGAGAGGAGCATCAGGTGCCCGTTATGGGGGGTGAGAAGCGTTTCCAGCGACCAGGAGCGGTAGCCGTAGAGGTAACCCCACTCGTCGACGAGCGGCGTCAGGCCACGAACCAGGTAGAGCAGCAGCAGGGTCGAGGCAACGATCGCGCAGCCAAGCGCCAGGATCGACCAGTGCCGCTTCAGCATGGTCGTCAGGCCGCGCGCTGGCCGAAGTAGGCGGAGCCGGAGAGGGCGCGGTCGAAGCCGGACCAGGACTCGCCGGCGGGGAGCTGGCGCTCGAGGCGGTCGAAGCTGCCGAGGCGGCCGCCGAGGTTGTCGATCATGTGGACGAGGACGGCCTCGCGGGTGGCGGGAACGACGGGTGAGCCGTGTTCGAGCGAGCCGTGGTGGGCGAGGATGATGTGGAGGACCGCCTGGGCGAGGGCCGGATCGAAGCCGGGGATCTCCTCGATCTCGCGGCGCACCTTGTAGTAGCCGAGCGGGATCTCGCCCTGCAGGCGGCCGGCGTCGGTGAGGTCGATCGCCAGCGGATCGTCGTTGTAGGCCTCGGTCTTGCCGATGTCGTGCAGGAGCGCGCCGGTGACGGCGACGTCGCGGTCGATGCCGGGGAAGTAGGCAGCGGCGGCGCTGACCGCCTGCGCCACGGAGACCGTGTGCTCGAGCAGCCCGTGGCGGTAGGCCTGGTGGTATGTCTTCGCCGCGGGCGCGTCGCGGAAGCGGGGCCAGAGCTCCGACTCCTCGCCGAAGAAGCGATCGAGCAGGTAGCGCAGCTGGCGGTCCTGCACCGTCGCCAGCAGCTCGCGCAGGCCACTCTCCAGCAGCTCGAGCGAGACCTCCGACTCGACCGCGAGGTCCTCGGGGCGGTACTCCTCCTCGCTCGCCTCGCGCAGGGCGCTGAGCTTGATCTTCGCCCCCCAGCGGTCGCTGACCTCATAGATGCCGCTGACGTGGACCGGGGTGCCGGGCGCGGCGAGCGCGTGGAGCGCCTCGGCCTCCTCCCAGGCGACCGCCTCGCAGCGGCCGCTGGCATCGCCGAGGGCGAGTCGCAACCAGGGCTCGCCGTTGCGCTTGCGCCGCAGCTCGCGCTCGCACACCGCGTAGACGCCGCCGACTCGCTGCCCGTCCTGCAGCTCGGAGAGCGGCACCCGGGTGGCAATCAGGGTCTCGGTAAGGGCTTGCTGCTCCACTGCGATCCAAAGTAATGACGGCGGCGGACGACCATCCGGCGCCACACTTTTTTCACACTTTGCAGGGGTATTTGCACACTCATGAGTCGAACCACCGCAGCGCCCCCGTCGAGCGCGATGCCAGTGACGAGCCCGAAGACTGACTTCGCCTTTGTAGCTCCATATGCCCCCACAAAGACGAAGTCAGCGGAGAGGTTTGGCAGAGTCCCAGGTAGATGAGGCTCTGTCGATTCGAGAGCGAGACCGGCGCACCGGCGCTGGGGGTCGTCGAGGGCGAGGAGGTCGTCGACCTCTCTGCCACTGACCTCCCCGCCGAACCCGCCGCCGCTCTCGCCGCGGCCGGCCGGGGCGGGATCGAGGAGCGGGCGGCGGGGGCACCCCGCCTCCCGCTCGCCGAGGCCGGCCTGCTGGCGCCGGCGCTGCCACGCAAGTACCTGGCGATCGCGCTCAACTACGCCGACCACATCGCCGAGATGGGCATGGAGGCGCCCGAGGTCCCGACCTTCTTCAACAAGCAGGTGAGCTGCGTCGTCGGCCCCGGCGCGGAGGTGCACATGCCGAAGGTCTCGACCTTCCTCGACTACGAGGCGGAGCTGGCGGTGGTGATCGGCAAGCGCTGCCGCCACGTCCCGCTCGAGCGCGCCCACGAGGCGATCGCCGGCTACACCTGCGCCAACGACCTCAGCGTCCGCGACTGGCAGGGGCGGGCGAAGACGATGACGATCGGCAAGTCCTTCGACACCCACGGCCCGCTCGGCCCCTGGCTGGTGACGTCGGAGGAGGTCGGCGACCCGCAGGACCTGCGCGTGCGCTGCTACGTCGACGGGGATCTGCGCCAGGACGCGAGCACGGCGGAGATGGTCTTCGACTGCTTCCAGCAGGTCTCCCACCTGAGCGAAGCGTTCACGCTCGAGCCCGGCGACGTGATCGCGACCGGCACCCCCGCCGGCGTCGGCCTCGGCCGCAAACCGGTGAAGGAGAACATCCTCCACGTCGGCCAGACGGTGCGGGTGGAGATCGAGCGCATCGGCGAGCTCGTCAACACCGTGATCGCGGAGCCCGACGGCTACCTGGCGCCGCCGCCCTCCCAGGCCTGATCGAACTGCATCAAATTTTCACCCTGCCAGGTAGAGAATTCGATGCAGTTCGCTAGCGGCGGTGGACGTCGGTTGCGGTCGCCTGGTCGCGCGGGCGGACGACGATCTCGTCGACGTTGACGTGGGGCGGCTGGGCGAGCGCCCAGCGGATGCACTCGGCGACGTCGCCGGCGCTCAGCGGCGTCATTCCCTCATAGACGCGGGCCGCCGCCTCCTCGTCGCCGCCGAAGCGGACCAGCGAGAACTCGGTCTCGACCATGCCGGGGAGGACCTCGGTGACGCGAACCGGCTGGCCGAGCAGCTCCTGGCGCAACACCCGCAGCAGCGCCCGCTGGGCGTGCTTGGCCGCGTTGTAGCCGGCACCGCCGCGGTAGGCCTCGATCGCGGCGATGCTGGTGACGCCGACGACGTGGCCGTCGCCGGAGGCGATCAGCTTTGGCAGCAGCGCCCGCGTCATCCGCATCGTCCCCAGCACGTTCGATTCGTACATCCGCAGCCACTGCTCGTCGTCGGCCTCGGCGAGCGGGTCGAGGCCGAGGGCGCCGCCGGCGTTGTTGACGAGCACGTCGCAGGCGTCGATGGTGGCGACAAACGCCTCGACCGAGGCGGGATCGGCGACGTCGAGGGCAATCGCCTCGCCGCCGAGATCGGCCGCGAGCTCCCGCAGCCGCTCGAGGCGGCGGGCGCCGAGCACGGTCCGGTAGCCCTCGCCGGCCAGGGCGCGCGCCGTGGCGGCGCCGATCCCGCTCGAGGCTCCGGTGATGACCGCGGTCCTCATATGACCGGCTTGACGTCGACGACCGGCGTGCCGTCGAGGGCCTCGAGGTCCCGCACCTTCATCCTCAGCCCCTCGGCCGCGAGCACGGTGACCGGGTGCAACCCGATCGGGTTGGGGCGATCGGGCGAGCGGGTGTTGAAGACGCCCTGCAGCGGATTGGCGGGATCGTCGCGGGGGCGAGTCTGCAGGACGTCGCGATGCGCCCGGTCGAGCCAGGTCAAGACAAGGATTTCGTCGCCCGCCTCGATCCCGTGCAGCGCCTCGGCGAACGCGGGCTCGAAGACGATCCAGGCCTCGGGCGAGCCCTCGTTCCCCTGCTTCGGCGCCTGCGAGCGCTCGGCGAGGGGCGATTCGACCCGCCCCACCTGCTTCATCTCCATCTGCGTCTTGCCCATTGGCCAGAATTCTCGCGCATGGCAAATCCTGAGGTATTCGTCTCGAGCCGGCTGAACGCCCCCGCAACCGAGGTCTGGGAGCGAGTGATAACACCGGAGGGGATCAACGACGAGATGCGCCCCTACCTGCGGATGACGCTGCCGCCCGGCGTCGGCGAGATCAGCCCTGAGACCGTCGAGATCGGCGTGCCGATCGGCCGCAGTTGGATCCTCCTCTTCGGCCTCATCCCCTTCGACTACGACGAGGTCTGCCTGGAGCGCTTCGAACCGGGGCGCGGCTTCCTCGAGCGCTCGAAGATGCTGAGCCAGCGCACCTGGGAACACGAAAGGACGATCGAGCCAGCGGAGGGCGGCTGCACCGTGACCGATCGCGTCAGCTGGCAGCCCCGCCTGGGCCTTCCGGGTGCCCCACTCAGCCCGGTGATCAGCTGGTTCTTCCGCCACCGCCACGAGCGCCTGCGGCGTCACTTCTCCAGGGCTTGACGGTTAACGAGCCGTCCATCAGCCTGGTGAAGCGCCTGCCGTGACCCCGCTCTAGCAGGTGGGTCATCTCGTGGACCGCGATGTACTCGAGGCTCTCGGGATGCTTCTTGGCCAGCTCGAGATTGAAAGGTTCGTGGATGGGCTGTCAGTCCGGGTAGATCCCGAGCCGGGTCACCGCCTGGATGAACGTGTGCCCGAGCATCGTCTCCGCGTCGTCCTTGCCGGCGACGATGCCGATCTTGTTGTACGAGTGGGGCTTCTCGATGCGGTCTCGGTAGGTCTCGGTGCGAAACGCCGAGTAGGCCGCGGGAAGCTCGTCGCCCGGGTCATACATCCGTGCCCTGCCCTCCTTGCCCTTGACGATCGCGATCGTCTCCCCGCTTTCCTCGTAGTCGTCGGTCGCCAGGAACTCGGCGATCGGACGGAAGGCACCGCTCTCGGCAACGTGTCCGGTGATGAAGTACTCGCGCTCCTCGCCGCGCACCATCGTGCGCTCGCAGGCGCCGACCGCAAAGCGGATTGTCCCCGCCGCATTGGTCCCCTCATAGATGCGGAACGGCTCGTAGACGTCGGTGTCCTCCGGCCAGGCGTAGGTAACCCCGTGCTGTTCCTCGACCAAGCGCCACTCCTCGGGGAGCTCCGCGGCCGACGGCATGGCCGGGTCGGCCGCGGGGATGCGCGGTGCCCCTGAGGGGGCGGAGGGGATGGGCAGATGGGCGGCGATCACGGAGAGCTGATCGTCGGAAAGCTCGATCGTGGCGGTGAGGTGGATAGGCATGGTTCCCTTCCTTTAGTGTGGCTCTAACTCACTTGCCAAGTATATTCACTTGGCAAGTGATTGTCAAACCCCGACGCGTGGACGCGGCGTCCCGAGCGGCAGCGGCCACCCGGGATTCCCACAGTGGAGGACCCAACTCGCCCAGCACTAGGCAGCCGACCCGACGCCTCGACGTCCACCCGCCCACGGAGCAACAGGGCTCCAAACGGTTTGTCACGGGAAGCTGGAAACGGCTCGCTAGGGCAGGGATCCGCTCTGTGGGGCCCCAAATGGCACTCCACCGGCAGTTCGCCTAAACCCCAACGGCCTCTTTCGTTGTTTCAGGCGACGAGTTAGTTATTAATGAATGGGGTTTGCTGACGCAAACTTTCCCCAATAGGGGAACTGCGGCCATCTCCCAGCCTCTTGTGGGAGAACATCCGCTTGCACTGGAGCCCTGGAGGCTGCTGCGGAACCGGAGCGCGGCAGACTCGGGCACGCTTCTTGTCAGAGTTCCCGGCGAGCCTGCTTCAGGCTGTTCACGTCGATCCGATCCTGGTCTCGATTGGCGGCGCGCTTCATCGCCAGCAGGTCCTCATACCCGCAGAAGCGGCGTGGCTTGCCATAGAAGTCTCGGGAGACCGCGTGGCCGGCGAGATCGGTGTAGTCGCCAAGCTCCTCATCGGTCCCCTCGAAGCTGAAGGTCTGCATCACGTCGACGCGGCCATGCTTGGTCATCAGGGTCCAGTTGCCGCCTTGCCGCAGGCCCTCGTAGTCGGGCTGCAGATCGAACTCGTCGAGGTCGATCGGGGTTGCCTCTAGCTCCTCGAGGGCAGCGGCAAGCCGGCGGAGGTTCGCCTGCTTGGGATTGGGGCAGATATCGACGTCCTTGGTCGCTCGGGGATGTCCATGGGCCGCGACCGCGAATCCGCCGATGATCACGTATTCGACCTCGTGGGCGTCGATGACCTCCAGCAGCTCATCGACCTCGAGTGGGCGACGAGGAGCCGGCCCCGAGCGTCGATCGCTGCCCCTGGATCCCCGCGCCATCAGGCTTCCGCTCCCATCGCCAGCTCGGTGGCGACCTTGCTGAGCTCGGCCGCCTGCTCCAGGCGCTCGCCCGGCGTGAGCTGCTCGTAATCGGCGCGTAGCTCAGAGATCGTCACGTTCCCGGCGCCGGGAGCCGCCTCGTTCAGCGGCGTCGTCGAGACGACCATCGTCTCGCCCATCGCCTCCATGATCCTGTTCAGGGTCTCAATCGAAGGGGAGACGAGATCGCGCTCGATCCGCGAGATCGCCGCCTGACTGGTGCCAAGGCGCCGAGCGAGCTCTGCCTGGTCGAGCTTGTGGCGCCGACGCGCTTCGCGGACCAAAAGGCCGCAGCGAGGCGATTTCCTGACGTCCTCCATACTGAGAGCATACGTCAAATCAGATATATATATATTGAAAGACCTTAATCGTGCTCCCTCGTAGCTCGCCCCAGCCTCCGCCCCCTTGGCGAAAAAGTCCAGACCTTCAGGCTCTGGAAACTGCAGAACTTGGGGACTTCGGACCCAAAGTCCAGACTTCAAAACCGCCCTCCGGAATCGGCGGTCTGAAGCGGAATATCGAGGGCGGAAAGTCCGGACTATCCGTTAATGGCGAGGGCCGGAATCGAACCGGCGACACCACGATTTTCAGTCGTGTGCTCTACCAACTGAGCTACCTCGCCAGGGAGCGCGGACCGCTTGGGAAGACGGTTCGGACCCGCTCGCGGCTGAGTCTAACGGGCGCTCAGGGCTGCCGGGGGGTGCGCGCTGCCAGTGGGAAAGCGGACGGCAAAGGGCAGGCCCGCAAGGGAGACTGCGGCCATCGTGAGGAAGGCGGCGGGCGGGTGGTGGATCAAGGCCTGGACGATCAGGGCGACGACCAGGCCGCCGAGGTTGCCGGCCATCCAGACGATCGCGCCGGCGGTGCCGGCGGCGCGTCCGGCCAGTCGCTCCGCCAGGGCGATGATCACCGGCAGCGCGGGCAGCAGCACGAAGCCCATCACGGCCAGCACGGCGGCGCGGGGGCCCAGGGACGAGACCACTGCGAGGGCGATGCAGCCGCTGGTGCTGAGGAGGAGCGCGATGCGCATGAAGGCCGGCTCGACGCCGCGGCGAGTGAGCAGGGGCGGCAGGACTGCGCTGCCGATCATGCCGGCGACGAGCATCCCCACCAACAGCGCCCCGGCGGCCTGTTCGGAGACGCCATCTGGGTGCAGCAGCGTCTGCAGCCAGGTGGTCAGCGCGACGAAGACGCCGAAGCCGACGAAGACCAGGCCGCACATGGTCCGCATCTCGGGCAGGGTCTAGAGCGCCCGGGCGGCGCTGCCCTCGATCGCGGCTCGCTCCTCGTCGTCCCCCGCCGGGCCCGGCCGGCGCAAAGCCCAGGCGAGAGCGAGGGCGGCGGGCACCCCGAGCACCGCCTCGACCGCGAGCAGCCGCTCGACGTGGCCATGGCCGCCGAGGGCCGGACCGAGCAGGAGGGCGAATAGCATTCCGCCGAAACTCGCGGTCGAGGCGACCGCGATGCCGGCCGGGCGCTCTCGGGGCGGCAGGTACTCGCCGGCGAGCTTCCCCATCGCGCTCAGTACGAACGGCTGGGCGACCGCGATCGCCAGCTGCCCCGCCATTGCCCAGGCGAAGGTCGGACCACCAAGCCGAATCGCCCCACCGGCGGCCATCAGTGCCCCTGCGCCGGCAAGCGCCGGCCTGAAGTGGCTGTCCAGCAGGCGGCCGGAGGGGATCGCCAGGACCACGTAGAGGAGGGGGAAGATGTTGGCGAGCCAGCCGATCGCACTTGCGGAGACCCCGTAGTAGTCGGCGCTGCCGGTGTCGATCGGCGTGTAGGTGAGCCAGAGCAGCTGCGTGCCGGCACAGACCGCGGCGTAGGCGGCCACCACCGGCCAGCCGCGCTGCTCCCCGTCTGTCACGCTCGCACAGTATGCGAAGCGCGCTGGGGCTGGTGGCACTGCTCGTCCTCGGCGCGACGCTCGTCTCCGGGGGCTCGCTCGCCGATTCGGTGCGGCACCGCTACCTGCCCGACAGCAACGAGCTGCACACCGTCTACCGCTACGGGAGCGTGCGGGACGCCAGCCTGCGATCGCTCGGCGATCCAGGGGCGATTCGCGCGCGGCCGCGCTGGCTGGCGACGGCGAGGCCGCTCGGGGTAGGCGCGCCGCCGTGGGCGCAGCGGCTGTACCGGCGCTCGTTGCTGGTGCTGCGCGGGCTCACCGCTCGCAACGGCGCGGTCGTCGCCGGGGCGCGCGAGGGCTGGGCCTACGTCTGGCCGCGGGACGCGGGCGCCGCGGCGATCGCCTTTGCCGCCGCTGGGTACCGCAGCGAGGCGCGCCGGGTCGCCCGCTTCCTGCTCGGCCTCGACCTGCGCGCGGCGGCGCGCTTCCACCCCGACGGCTCACCGGTCGACGGCCGGCCGGCGCAGGGCGACGCGGCCGGCTGGGTCGCCGTCGCCGCCCGCGCCGCCGGCCTGCGGGCGCGACCCTCCGCCACCCCCTGGCGCAACCGCCCCGACTACCAGGAGGGCGACGCGGGCACCTACCTAGCCAACGCCCTAGCGGCAACGGCAGCCGACGGGCCGAAAACGTGTCGATATGTCACGTTTGAGGCCCGTCGGCGGGGGTTCGGCGGGTTTGTCTCTCGGGCCGGGCTTGTGCGGGAGGCGGGGGATCGGCGGTCCGGGCTCGACTCGGCGGCGGCCTGGGCGGTGCGGCCGTTCCCGCTGCCGTCGCTCTATCCACTCGTTCGCCGCACCCTGCTGCGCCTCAGCGCCGAAAGCGGGCGCTTCGGAATCGTCCCCTCCCAGAATTGGGGCGGCGGCGTCGACCCCTGGACCGCCCCCACGGCCTGGACCGCCCTGGGCCTCGCCGCGTTGGCGCGCCGGGACCGGCAGCGGAACGCCGCGGCCATCGCCCGGCGCGAGCGACGGGCCGCGCTCCACCTGATGGCAGCGCTGCGCCGCACTATGACACCGACGGGGATGCTTCCCGAGCGAGTCGACGCCCGCACCGGCGTCCCCACATCGACCACACCGCTGGCCTGGTCGCACGCCTTCGCGATCCTCGCCCTGCGCCAGCTCTGGCCCCGATCCCGAACTGCATCAAATTTTCACCCTGCCAGGTAGAGAATTTGATGCAGTTCGTCAGGCGGGAACGCGCCAACGTCCGAGCCAGTAGCGCTGGTGCAGCCGGCGCCCACCGGCGCTCTCGGCGACGCTGAAGCTCTCGGCGCCGGGCGGTTGCTCCCGCAGCAGCCGGGCGACCAGGCCGGCGGCGTCGGCGCCACCCGAGCCGCGTTCGAGCCAATCGTCGAAGTCGATCTCGATCGGGATCAGCCGCTCCGTGTCGGGGACCAGGCCCGCCGCCTCGCCCATCGCCCGCAGCGACGCGGGCGTGTGGCAAGCCCAGTGCGAGGGATCGCGCAGGCGCTCGATCTCCTCGCGCCAGGCGTTCGCGTCGCGATCGCGGTCGGCGATGATGTCACTGACCAGGACCCAGCCGCCCGGCCGGACCAGGCGCGCCATCTCCGCCACCACCCGCCCCGGCGCCGGGATGTGGTGGAGGCTGAGGCGGGTGATCGCACCGTCGAAGGAATCGGAGGGGAGCTCGAGGTCGGTCGCGTCGCCCAGGGCGAACTCGACGTTGCCCACCCCCTCCTCGCCGGCCCTGCGCCTTGCCTCCTCGACCATCGCCGGGGTCAGATCGACGCCGCGCACCGAGCCGACCCGACCCGCGATCGCGCGCGTGACCACGCCCGGCCCACAGGCCACGTCGATCCAGCTCGCGCCGCGCTCCTCCGGGACCAGCTCGATCAGCGTCCCGAGCGTTTCTGCCGACGTCATCGCGGGCGAGACGCCGAACGAGCGCGACTGATGGGTGAACTCCGCCCGGATCGAGTCCTCATACATCGCGCCAGGGTAACCCGGCCCGGGCGCGGGGCGGGTCAGCGACCCCGGGGCAGAACCGCCAGCGCCAGCTCGACCGCCTCGCGGGCCGAGTCGGCGGAGGTGACACCGGGAGCGCCCTCCATCCGCTCGCGTCCGCCGAGCATCCAGCTGCGCAGGGCGATGACGGGGCGGCCGATGGCGCGGGCGAAGCCGATCTCCGAGAGCGTGCCCCACTCGCCGCCGATCGCGATCACGGCGGCCCCGGAGCAGACCACCGCCAGGTTGCGGGCGTGACCGATGCCGGTGGCGACGACGTGGGTGCAGAACGGGTTCGCTTCGCTCACGTCGTTGCCGGGAACGATGCCGATCGCCTCGCCGCCGGCCTCGCTCGCTCCCCGGCACGCCGCTTCCATCACCCCGCTCAGCCCGCCGCAAACCACCGTCACGTCGGCTTCTGCCAAGAGTCCCCCAAGCTCCCGAGCCAGGCAACCCAGCTCCGACTCGAGCTCGACGCCACTGGACCCGATGACCGCCACCTGACGCCGGTGCTCGGAGCCAAGGGAGTGGGGCTCGACGGAACCTCCCTGCAGTTCGTGACGGCGAGCCCCACTCCCTTGGCTCACGATCCCGCCCTCATCTGCCTCATCAACTCCAGCGCCCCCTCCTTGTGCAGCGGTTCGTTGAGGTTGCCGCACTTGGGGCTCTGCACGCAGGAGGGACAGCCGCTCTCGCAGGGACACTCGGCGATCAGCCGCTCGGCGTCGCCGAGCAGGCGCTCGAACTGCTCGTAGCCGCGCAGCGTGATCCCGACCCCACCGGGATGCCCGTCGTAGATGAAGATCGTCGAGCGGCCGGTCTGGAAGTGGACGTTGGTCGAGAGGCCGCCGATGTCCCAGCGGTCGCACATCGCGATCAGCGGCAGCACCGCGATCTGGCCGTGCTCGGTCGCGTGCAGGGAGCCGAGCAGGGCGTCGGGCGGCAGCGCCCCGCTGAGCCGCTCCGGCAGCACGTACCAGAGCGCCTGCGTGGCGAACTGCTGCTCGGGCAATTCGAGGGAGACGACGTCGAAGGGCTCCTGCTCGGCGATCGAGACCCGCTGGTAGGCGATCACCTGCTCGCTCACCGAGACCTCGCCGAAGTGCAGCTCGACGCCGCTGGTCGAGCGCTGCTCGCGCACCCGCTCGATGTAGATCTCGGTCTCCTTCTTTGGCCGCGTGTACCAGTCGCCGTCGAAGCGCGAGACGATCGCCCGCCGGCCGCGCACGTCGAGCTGCTCGACCTCATAAGAGCGGCCGAGGTGAAGGTAGACCGCGCCGGGGTGGATCGTGGTGAAGGCGCGCTCGGCCTCGACCAGGCCCAGCATCTCGCCCGAGTCGCGCTCGATTACCGCGACCGAGTCGGCCGAGGCGGAGCGCAGCGGCACCTTGGCGGCGACGAACTCGCTGCTGCGCGGCATCACCCGCCCGCCCGCCTCGCGCAGCTCGCCGGCGGCGACGAGCCGCTCGGCGCGCTCGCGCCATTCGGGCCCGAAGACCTCGGCGTCCTCCGCGCTCAGCGGCAGCTCATACGCCGCCGCGACCATGTGCCGCCCGGCGATCTGCTCGCTGGCGTGGTCGAGGATCGCCGCCTCGACCGGGCGGCCGATGAACTCGTCGGGGTGGCGGCAGAAGAACTGGTCGAGCGCGTCCCCCCCGGCGACGTAGACGGCGAGCCCGCGCCGCCGCCGTCCCGCCCGGCCCCACATCTGGCGCAGGCTGGCGACCGTGCCGGGGAAGGTGACGCAGATCGCCGCGTCGAGCTCGCCGATGTCGATGCCGAGCTCGAGCGCGTCGGTGGCGACGACCGCGAGCAGCTCGCCGGCCGCGAGGCGGGCCTCGATCTCGCGCCGCTGCTGCGGCGTGTAGCCGCCGCGGTAGGGGACGATCCGCGCCGCCAGCTCCGGTTTGCCGCGCCGCTCCAGTGCTTCGCGGGCGAAGCGCTGAATCAGCTCGATCCCGCGCCGGCTCTTGAGGAAGCAGATCGTGCGCACTCCGTGGCTGACGAGCTCGGCGAGCAGGTCGGCCGCCTCGCCCAGCGGCGAGCGCCGCGTCCCGGTCGCCTTGTCGATCAGCGGCGGGTTCCACATCGCGATCTCGCGGCCGCTGCGCGGCGCCCCGTCGTCGTCGATCAGCTCGAAGGGGGTGCCGACCAGCTCCTCGGCCAGCCCGACCGGATTGGCGATCGTCGCCGAAGCGAGCAGGAAGCGCGGCTCGCCGCCGTAGGCGCGGGCGATTCTCCGCAGCCGCCGCAGCACGTTGGCGACGTGGGAGCCGAAGACACCGCGGTAGGTGTGCGCCTCGTCGACCACCACCCACTCGAGGTTGGCAAGGAAGTCACCCCAGCTCTTGTGGTGGGGCAGGATCCCCACGTGCAGCATGTCCGGGTTGGTGAGGACGAGGTTGCTGCGCCGCCTGATCGCCGGCCGCTCCTCGCGCGGCGTGTCGCCGTCGTAGATCGCCTCGCGCAGGTTGGGCGGCCGCAGCGCCGCCAGCGAGCGAGCCTGGTCCTGGGCGAGCGCCTTGGTCGGATAGAGATAGAGAGCGCGACGCTTGGCGTCGGCGGCGATCCCGTCCAGCACCGGCAGGTTGAAGGCGAGGCTCTTGCCCGAGGCGGTGCCGCTGGTGATCACCAGATTGGAGGCAGCGGCCGCCTCGAACGCGGCGCGCTGGTGCGAGTAGAGCCGCTCGACCCCGGCGCTGCGCAGCCGCTCGACCAGGCCGGGATCAAGCGAGCGCGGCAGCGCCACGGTCTTCGCCGCGCGCTCCTCCTCGCTCGACTCGGCGACGATCCGCCCGTCCCGCCGCGCCGGATCCAGCGCCACCGCCCACCGCTCCCCCAGCAACGAGCCCACCATCACCCTCTCTCCGCCGACGGGCCTGAAACGTGTCGATATGTCGCGTTTGAGGCCCGTCGGCCCCGGCGTCGGGCGATTCGGCCGGCGACGCGCATTGCCTGCAGGGAGGTGCGGTCGTGGATGCGGAGGACGTCGGCGCCGCCGCGGACGGCCAGCGCGACCGCGGCCACGGTGCCCCACTCGCGCTCGGCGGCCGGCAGCCGCCCCTCCCACGACCCCGCCAAGACGGCCCCGATGAAGTCCTTGCGCGAGAGCGAGACGTAGAGCGGCAGGCCGAGCGCGCGCAGCTCCGGCAGCCGGCGCAGGATCTCCAGGTCCTGCTCGGTATTCAGGTCGAAGTCGAGTCCGGGGTCGATCGCGATCTGCTCCTCGGTGACGCCAAGCTCCCGGGCGCGCTCGACTCTCCCCCCAAACCAGGAGACGAGGTGCTCCACCACGTCGCCGTAGTCCGGCGCCGCGCGATCGACCCGCGGCGGCCCCTCGATGTGCATCAGCACGTAGCCGCAGCCGCTCGCGGCGACCAGCTCGAACATCTCCTCGCAGCCGCCGGAGATGTCGTTGACCGCCGCCGCGCCCGCCGCCAGCGCCCGCCGCGCGACCTCGACCGAGAAGGTGTCGGCGGTGACCGGCAGGCCAGTCTCCGCCAACCCTGCGATCGCCGGCACCAGCGCCGCCGCCTCGGCCTCGGCCGGCACCGGCGGCCCCGCCTTCGCCGCCACCGCGCCGACGTCGAGCATCTCGAAGCCGGCCTCGGCCAGCCCCCGCCCGTCGGCTACGGCCCGCTCCGGCGTGCCGCTGCGCGCCCCCTCGAACATCGAGTCGGTCGTCACGTTGACGATCCCGGCCGCGAGCGGCTGGGACAGCTCGAGGCTGCGGTCGGCGAGGCGCCAGATCGCCGGGGTGCTGCGGGTGCCGTCGCTCATCCGGCTACCGTAGCGACCGCACCGATGGCACTGCGATGCGTCTACACCGACCTCGACGGCACCCTGCTCGGCCGCGGCAGCTCGCTCTTCCGCGACGCCGAGGGTGGCTTCTCGCTGGCCCAGTCGCGTGGGCTGGAGGCCTGCCACCGGGCTGGGGTCGAGGTCGTGATCATGTCCGGCCGCCGCGAGCCGCAGGTGCACGAGGCGGCCCGCCTGATGGGCCAGGCCTCCTACATCTACGAGGCCGGCTGCGCCTTCGCGATCGACGGCGAGACGACGCTCCTCACCGGCGAGCTGGTCCCAGACGAGGAGGGCACGGTCTACGAGAAGATCGAGCAGCGCGGCATCCCCAAGCTGCTCTTCGCCCACTTCGAGGGACGGCTCGAGTACCACGCGCCCTGGCACCACGGCCGCGTCCTCTCCCACCTCTTCCGCGGCAAGGTCGACGTCGGCGAGGCCAACGAGCTGCTCGGGGCCGAGGGGCACGATGACCTGCGCCTGCTCGACAACGGCGCGATCGGGCGCGAGATGCCGGCGGTCGACGGCCCCACCCACGCCTACCACCTCGTTCCCAAGCTGGTCAGCAAGGCAAACGCCGTGGCGGCCCACGCCCGCGCCCGCGACTACGACCCGGCCGACTGCATCGC
The DNA here is from genome assembly GCA_035548675.1 of Solirubrobacterales bacterium. GTDB lineage: Bacteria > Actinomycetota > Thermoleophilia > Solirubrobacterales > 70-9 > VRUE01. Next base: position 19,168 of record DASZSJ010000142.1, on the reverse strand, counting down.
CGTCGGCGACTCGGTCGAGGATCTCGAGGTCGCCGCCGCGGTCGGCCGCTTCTTCGTCGTCGCCAACGGGCCCGAGCGCGACCCCGGCCTGCGTGCCGCACTCGGCGCCTGGGACAACGCCACGGTCACCGAGGGGGCGATGGGCGACGGCTTCTACGAGGCCGTCGTCTCGACGCTGATCGAGCGGCGCTGATCAGCCACTAATATCGGTCGCCCGCGATTTTCGACCCCGGAAGGAGCCTCACCCTTGTCGCAGGAGACGGCGACCGTCGCCGAGCAGGAGTACCTGGAGATCATGTTCTGGCTCGAGGAGGCCGGGCTGCCGATGACCGGGGCGAACATCGCCCGCGCGATGCAGCTCTCGCCCCCCACCGTGCACGAGATGATCGGCCGCCTCGTCGAGGATGGCTACGTCGAGCGCAAGCCCGACAAGTCGCTCGACTTCACCGCGTCGGGCCGCGAGCACGCCAGCCACATCGTCCGCCGCCACCGCATGATCGAGCGCTTCCTCACCGACGTGCTCGGAATCCCCTGGGACGAGGTGCACGAGGAGGCGGAGCGGATCGAGCACGCGATGTCGCCGGTGCTGGAGGAACGCATGCGCGTCGCGATCGGCGACGCGACGACCTGCCCGCACGGCCACCCGATCGTCGAGGGAGCCCGCGAGCAGGGTGCCCTGCTCGCCGACGTCGAGCCGGGCGCCAGGGTCACCGTGCTGCGCTTCGAGAACGAGGCCGAGGAGCTGCTCCACTACCTCAAGGCCGCCGGCCTCGACCCGGGCCTGGAGGGAACGATCGAGAGCTCCGGCGAGGAGGGCGTGACGATCGCCTCCGCCGACGGCACGCACCAGGTCTCGCGCAGCGTCGCCGAGACGGTCTCGGTGCGCGCCGACCCGGCGCCGCCGCCGCGGGCGACGATCCCCGACCAACTTGTTCTCTCCAGTGGCAGCGACCGCTACGGCCGCTGAGGCCGCGCGGTCAAGCCTGGCAAGGACGCAGGGAGCGAAGCGTGCTCTGCACGTGAGCGACCGAGGACGCCGCCAGGCGCCGGCCGCTCGGCCTCAGTCCGGGAGTCACACCACAGGCGAGCCGGCGCGCACGCGGTCCAGGGCGCGGGCGATGCGCGCCACGCCCTCGGGGATTCGCTCGGGCGGCACGCTGGCGAAGGAGAGGCGCAGGCTGTTGGTGCCGCCCTCGATCATGAAGTCGGGGCCGGCGACGAAGGCGACCCCCTCGCCCTTGGCCTCGGCCAGCAGGGCGCTGGTGTCGGTGCCCTCGGCGAGGTCGAGCCAGAGGAAGTAGCCGCCGCCGGGGACGACGAACTCGGCCTCGGGAAGCTGCTCGCGCAGCGCCCCGACCAGGGCGTCGCGCCGGGCCCGCAGCGCGCCCTTGACGAACTCGATGTTGCGATCCAGGCCGCCCGAGCGGCAGAGCTCGAGCACGATCGACTCGGCCAGCATGTTGGGCGAGATGTAGGTCTCGTTGGCCCGCTTGGCCAGCTTGGCGACCTCGCCCGCCGGCGCAGCGAGGTAGCCGACGCGCACCCCCGGGCTGACCGTCTTGGAGAAGGAGGAGGCGTGGATGACGCGGTCCGCCTTGTCGATCGAGAGCATCGTCTCCAGCGCCTCGCCCTCGAAGGGAAGCTCGCGGTAGGGGTCGTCCTCGAAGATCCAGAAGCCGTGCTCGGCGGCAAGCTCGACCAGCCGCACCCGCTTCTCGGCCGAGAGCGTGCAGCCGGCGGGGTTGTGGAAGTTGGGGATGACGTGGGCGAGCTTGATCGGCCCCGCCGCGAGGGCGGCCTCGAAGGCCGCCAGGTCGAGCCCGTCCGCCTCCAGCCCGACCGGGACCAGCTCGACCCCGAGCCGCTGCAGCATCAGCAGCGTGCGGTCGTAGGTCGGCTGCTCGACGACGACGCGGTCGCCGGGCGACAGCAGGTGCTCGAAGAGCATCGCCCCCGCCTCGAGCGAGCCGTTGGCGACCATCACCTGGCCGGCATCGAGCCCGCCGTGCCGCTCCGCGATCCACTCGCAGAGCCCCGGGTGCCCAATCCCGGTGCCGTAGGAAAGCGCCTTTTCCCAGTCCTCGGCGAGCGCGATCGCGGCCGCCTCCCGCACCGCGTCACGCGGCAGGATGTCGGCGCTCGGCGCCCCTCTCGCAAACGAAATCGTGTCGCCAGCCATGCGAAAGCGAGCCTAGCAACGCCCTCGATTCGCCGACGATAGGCCTCACCCCCTAGTGGCTCAGTTCGAATCGACCCCAGCCGGTCGATTCGACAGAACCCCACGAGCACAACAGAACCCCACGAGCAAAGGGCGAGCCAGCTGCGAGCCCTATGGCCCCTGAGCCGCACCTTGGAGGAGCCCGCACGTTGCCCTGCGATCGATTTGCCACCGTATACGTGGGTCAATCGATCGCAGGGCAACGTGCGGGCGACCCACTTAGAGCGGGAAGCTCTGAGCGGCGCGGCCAAGAACACGATCGCGAAGCTGCTGGTCGATCTCCCTTGCGGGAGTTGTCAAGCTGGCGCGCTACCGTCCGACCTATACGCCCGACCTATACTCGTGTGGATGGTTGGGGTGTTGAGGGGAGGCCGCAGGCGAGTGCTCGCGGTGGGCATCGCGCTCGCCATTGTCATCCCGATCGGCGCGGTTATGGCCCTGCAGGCGGTCGGCTCCCAGCCCGCGGCGGGCGAAAGGGCGGCGCTGGCAAGGCTGCTGCGCTTCAGAGACCTTCCGCTCGGCTATCGCCTGCTCAACTTCGGTCCGTCACCCGAATACCGAGCGCAGCCACTGACCTGCGGCGCGATAGACCCGGCGAATCCCCAACCGGGCCTCGCGGACTTCCTCCGCCACTACTCGCCGACGGGTTGCTACGCCATCTACTACCGCAGCTTCCATGTACCGGGAACCAAGCCCGCGGCGCTCGCGGTCGGCAGCGGCGCAATGGTCACGGACAGCATCGAGGGCGCGGAGGCCGGCCTGGCGATCGCACCCGAGCTGCTCAGCCACCTGCTCGGAGACGAACTGCCCGAAGAGGTCGAAGCAGGCACGACGATCGGCGATGCCACCCGACTCTTCCACTGGCAACACCCGGCGTTGTTCAAGGCGAGCGAACGGCCCAGTGCCTCCTTCCTCGTCTGGCGCTCCGGCGCGGTCGTCGCGGCCGTGTTCGCCACCGATGGCACGGTGGATGCAAACGACCGCGCCGTGCGGGAACTCGCTCAACTCCAGCAACGGCGGATCGAAGCGCCCGTCCCGGCCAAGGCCTCCGAATTCGACAGTTCGGAGGTCGCCCTGGAAGACCCCGCGCTCGATATCCCGGTCCTCTGGCTCGGCCGTCGCTTCGCACCCGGACACGGGCTGCAGCAGCTGCGCCTGAGGGAATCGGCCTCGAGGAGCGCCGACGAATCGCTCGCCCCGCGCATCAGCCTCCTCTACGTCGGCCACCCGCGCCACAGGCACGCGGAAGCGATCTACCTCGCCCTCTGGTCACGGAAGCAGTGGAAGCGCCTCGAAGCCAAGCGGCACAAGCTGCCCGCCGTCCCCACCTGCCCGATGGCAAAGCCGCTCAAGATCCCCCGTGAGCACCTCGTGATCTACAGGGGCTTCGAGGGCGGGTACAGGGGCTGCAAACATCGCGCCGGGCGTGGCGCCTACACGGCTCGCATTCACCTGGACGGCGTCGTGGCCACCGCGGAAACCTCGATGATCTGCGCCGTCTGCGCCAGCGCTGGCACCGGGCCCTACGACTCGCGGGCCGGCATGGAAGCAATCGCCCGCGGCCTCGTCCACCGCCGTCCGGCGGGGCGCTAAAGCGAGCGCAGGACTTCGACGGCGATCTTCGCCGTCTCGGTCGGGCTTTCGCCGACCCGCACGCCCTTTGCTTCGAGCGCGTCCTTCTTCGCCTGGGCGGTGCCGGAGGAGCCGGAGATGATCGCGCCGGCGTGGCCCATCTGCTTGCCGGGCGGGGCGGTGAAGCCGGCGATGTAGGCGACCACCGGCTTGGAGATCTCGCTGGCGATGAACTCGGCGGCGCGCTCCTCGGCGTCGCCGCCGATCTCGCCGACCATGACGATCAGCTCGGTCTCGGGATCTCCCTCGTAGAGCTTCAGGATGTCGATGAAGTCGGAGCCGATGATCGGGTCGCCGCCGATGCCGACGATCGAGGAGTTGCCCTCGCCCGCCTGCTTCAGCTCGTTGCCGATCTGGTAGGTCAGCGTGCCCGACTTGGAGACGACACCGATCTTGCCCGGGTCGAAGAACTGCGCCGGGATGATGCCGACGTTGGCCTTGCCGGGCGAGAGCACGCCGGGGCAGTTGGGCCCGATCAGCCGCACCCCGGCCTCCTTCGCCTTCCAGTACGTGCCCAGCATGTCGAGGACCGGGATCCCCTCGGTGATCGCGATCACCGTCTGCACGCCCGACTCGATCGCCTCGTCGATCGCCGGCGCGGCGAAGCGCGCCGGCACGAAGATCATCGAGGTGTTGGCGCCGGCCTCCTCGACGGCCTCCTTGATCGAATCGAAGACGGGCACGCCCTCGACGTCCTGGCCGCCCTTGCCGGGTGTAACGCCCGCAGCCAAATAGGTCCCGTAGGCCCGGTTGCGCAGGCCGTGGAAGGAGCCCTCGCGGCCGGTCAGGCCGGAGACGACCAGTTTCGTCTCGTTGCCGACGATGATGCTCACAATTCCGCCCGCCTACTCTGCTCTCGCTCGCTCGTGCTCATGATGACCGGCGATCTCACTCGCTCGCTCCCGCGTCCGCGGCGGGCGGGTGGGATTGGGACGCCAGCTCGACCACGCGGCGCGCGGCGTCGAGCATCGTCGTCTCCTGGTTCAGGTTGGGCAGGTTCGCCTCGGCGAGGATCTTCAGCCCCTCCTCGGAGTTGGTGCCGTCGAGCCGCACGACCAGCGGCACCTCGAGGTCGATCTGCTGCGAGGCGGTGACGATGCCCTTGGCGATCTCGTCGCAGCGGGTGATGCCGCCGAAGATGTTGAAGAGGATCGCCGTCACCTTCTCGTCGGAGGTGATCACGGTCAGCGCGTCGACGATCGCCTCGGCCTTGGAGCCGCCGCCGGCGTCGAGGAAGTTGGCCGGGGCGCCACCCGCCTGGGCGACGACGTCGAGCGTCGACATGCAGAGGCCGGCGCCGTTGGCGAGGATGCCGACGTTGCCGTCGAGCTTGACGTAGGTGAGGCCCTTCTCCTTCGCCATCGCCTCCTGCGGGTCGTCCGCCGTATCGGCGACCTCGGCCAGCTCCTGGTGGCGGTAGGTGGCGTTGCCGTCGATCGTCACCTTGGCGTCGAGCGCGACGACCTCGCGGTCGTTGGTGACGATCAGCGGGTTGACCTCGATCAGGGTCGCGTCCTCGGAGCCGGCGACCTCGGCCAGCCGCACCAGCACCTCGGCGGCCTCGTCGCGCACGTCCTCGTCGAGGCCGGCCGCGTCGACGATCTCGCGCGCGGCGCTGGCCGTGAACGGCTGCGTCGGGTCGATGTGGCGGCGAACGAGCGCCTCGGGGTCCTCCTCGGCAACCGCCTCGATGTCCATACCGCCCTTGGCGGAAACCATCGCCAGCAGCTTCTTCTCGCCGCGGTCGAGGATGACCGAGGCGTAGTACTCGGAGGCGATGTCCGAACCGCCCTCGACCCAGACCCGATCGACGCGGAAGGGACCCTCGCCGCGCGGCCCGAAGATGTCCATGCCGAGGATCGCGTCGGCATGGGCGCGCGCCTCCCCGGCGTTCTGGGCGATCTTGATCCCGCCGGCCTTGCCGCGGCCGCCGATCAGCACCTGGGCCTTGATCGCGCAGGGGTAGCCGATCCGCTCGGCGGCGGCGACCGCGTCCTCGACGTTTGCAGCGACCTCGCCGCTGGGCACGGCGATGCCGTGCTTGGCGAAGAGCTGCTTGCCTTGGTACTCGAGAAGATCCATGGGCTGGAGGCGCGCCGCGCTGGCGCGGGCGGCAGCCTACTGGACTTGGCAAGCGGGGCGCCGCGCGGGCAGGCCCGTTCGCATAACATGCCGCGCTCGCGCAACGCGACGTGAGCGCTCGACGCGAGCCCTTTATGCCCCTCCCCAGCCTCAAAACCATCAAATGGGTGACCACCGATTGCTACGGCACCCTGATCGACTGGGAGAAAGGCATCATCGACGCCTGCAGGAAAGAGGCGGACAAAGACGGCTTCAGCTTCGAGGAGGAGCCCTTCCTCGCCCGCTTCATGGAAGTCCAGGCGGAAATCATGGCCGGCTCCTACGAGCTCTACGCCGAGGTGCTGCGCCGCACGATCGTCAAAGTCGCCGGTGAGCTGGGCTGGGAGATCGAGCCCTCGCGCGCCCAGTTCCTGCCCGACAGCGTCGCCTACTGGCTGCCCTTCCGCGAGGCCAACGCAGCGATGGACCGGCTCGGCAAACGCTATGAGATCGGCATCGTCTCCAATATCGACGACAAACTGCTCGGCATCTCCCGCCGCCACCTGCGCACCGAACTCGACCTGGTCGTCACCGCCCAGCAGGTGCGCAGCTACAAGCCGGACCCGGTCCACTTCAAAGAGGCGGCGCGGCGCATCGGCGGCAAGAAAGGCTGGGTCCACATCGGCAGCAGCTACGACAACGACGTCGCCCCGCTGCTGAAAATGAAAGTGCCGGTGATCTGGGTCAACCGCCACAACGAGAAACTCGAGGGCCGCAAAGCCCCCAGCGCCACGGTCAAAACCTTCCGCGACGCTGCCAAAAAGCTCGGCGCGTCCTGATCGATCACTAGCGTTTCGCAACTTCGGCCCGGGTAGTTGTTTCGACCGTGTAGGTCGGGCTGCCGGCCGACATCGACATGCGGCAAGTGCAACAAAGCAGGCAAGCGCGCGGGATTCGCCTGGCCACGATCGCGGCCGGCGCCCTGGCCCTGCTCTGCCTGATCGCGATCACCGGACAACGGAGCGCCAGCGAAGCCGCTGCCGCCACCCCCGAACGGCCCAGCTTCGTCGTCATCCAGACCGACGACCAGACGCTCGACTCGCTCTACGCCACCTTCGGCAAGAGCCGGCTGCGGGCGATGCCGAACACGCAGGACCTGATCGCCAAGCGGGGCATGACCTTCAACCGCTACTACGTCTCCTACCCGCTCTGCTGCCCCTCGCGGGTCAGCCTGCTCACCGGTCGCTACGCCCACAACAACGGCGTCAAGGGCAACATCCAGCCCAACGGGGGCTACTTCGGCTTCTCCTTCCGCGCCGCCTACACGCACAACCTCGCCACCTGGCTGCAGGGCGCCGGCTACCGCACGATCCACGTCGGCAAGTTCCTCAATGGCTACGGCGACGAACCGTACGACAACGGCGCAACCGTGCCGCCCGGCTGGTCGGACTGGCACACCGTGCTCAAGTCGGACACCACGCACTACTACTACGGCTACACGCTCAACAACAACGGCACGATCGAAGGCCCCTACGGCGACCCCGGCACCTGGGAACCGCGCGAATACACGACCCGCGACGACATCGGCTGCCCCTACGCGCCGCTCAACGGCCAGCCCTGCTTCTACGAGACCGACACGCTGACCAACTTCGCCGTCCAGGGCCTGCGCGAAACCTCGCCCGAACAGCCCTTCTACCTGCAGCTCGACTACACCGCCCCGCACGGCGACTTCCGCCACCCCGCCGGACCCGAGCCGGCACCGCGCCACTACGACTGGTTCAAGGGAGCGCCGATGCCGCACAACCGTGGCCAGGGCTTCGCCGAGGGCAACGTCTCCGACAAGCCCAGCTTCATCAAGGAAGCGCCCTACCTCTCGCTGCAGGACATCCACACCTACCGCGTCTACTGGGACAAGCAGCTGGAGTCCCTGCGCTCGGTCGACGACGGGGTCAAGGCGCTGATCGACACGCTCGGCTCGCTGCACCGGCTGCGCAACACCTACGTCATCTTCGTCTCCGACAACGGCTTCTTCTTCGGCGAGCACCGGCTGATCGGCGGCAAGTTCCTCGCCTACGAGCCGGCGACCCACGTGCCGTTCCTGATCCGCGGCCCCCACATCCGGGCCAACACCGAATCGGGCGAGATCGTCGGCAACATCGACGTGGCGCCGACGATCCTCGAACTGGCCGGGGTCAAAGCCGACAAGAGCATCGACGGGCGCTCGCTGACTCCCTTCTTCAAAGACCCCGAACTGCGCACCCTGCGCCCGTACCTGTTCGAGTCATTCGTCGAAACCTCCGACGTCGACGAGGCCGGGGCGATCGCCGAAGCAGGCGACCAGAGCGGCAGCAGCGGGCGGACCAAGCGGGTCCATGCGCTGGAAAGCCGCAGGCGCCGCGCCGGTGCCACCGCCTCGATCCTGGCGCCGCCGAAGGACTACGAGGGAATCCGCCTCGGCCCCTACAAGTACATCGCCTGGCCGGACGGCGAGAAGGAGCTCTACGACCTCGAAAAAGACCCGTACGAGCTCAACAACCTGGTCCGCATCCCCAATTACTTCCCCGTCCGCAACTTCCTCCACCGCGAACTGACCGAACGGCTCGAGGACTGCGTCGGTCGCGGCTGCAGCGAGGAAGCCGCCGAAATCCCCCTGACCCGACGCGAACGCCAGGCGGTGATCCGCGCGATCAAGGCGGAACGGCGGGAAAAACGCAAGCAGCAGAAGCAGAAACAGCAGCAGCGCTAGGGACGGCAACCGCCGCGGGGATGAGCCGGGGAGCTATTTGATCACGGCGAGGACGTCGCCGCTGGAGACCGAGTCGCCGACGGCCACCTTCAGCTCCTCGACCTTGCCGGAGCGGTGGGCGACGATCTCGTTCTCCATCTTCATCGCCTCGATCACGCAGATCAGATCGCCCTCGGCGACCTCGGCGCCCTTCTCCACCGCGACTTTGAAGACGGTGCCCTGCAGCGGCGAGGGCAGCGACTCGCTCGAGGCGCCGCCGGCGCCGCCGGATTTGCGCTCGCGCTTCGGCGGTTTCCGCCCGCCCGCCGCGGCAGCCACACCGCCGGCAATGGCCTCGCCGATCACCTTGACCTCGAAGAGCTTGCCCGAGACCTCGACCTTGTAGTCGCGGCTGACGACCTCGCCGCCGTCCTCGGCGGGCTCGGGCGGCTTCGGGTCGGCCGGCGCGGTCGACTTCAGCCACTCGGCGTCCTCCATCAGGTCGCGGCAGGTCTCGCCCTTCGCCCACTGCTCGGTGGCGAGGATCGCTTCGTGGAAGGGGATCAGCGTGGTCAGGCCGCCGGAGTCGTATTCGGCGAGCGCCCGCAACATGCGCCGGGTCGCCTTCTCGCGGTCGACGTCCCAGACGATCAGCTTGGCCACCATCGGGTCGTACATCGGCGTCACCTCGGAGCCGCCCTCGACGCCGGAGTCGACGCGGACGCCGGGGCCGGAGGGCTCGCGGTAGGAGTCGCCGATCGGGCCCGGCGCGGGGGCGAACTTCTTGTGCGCCGCCTCGGCGTTGATCCGGCACTCGATCGACCAGCCGCGCAGCTCGACGTCCTCCTGGGCGATCGAGAGCGGCTCGCCGGCGGCAACGAGGATCTGCTCGCGAACGATGTCGACGCCGCTGACCATCTCGGTCACGCAGTGCTCGACCTGGACCCGCGTGTTCATCTCGAGGAAGAAGTACTCCTCGCCGACCTGCATGCCCTCGATCGTGCCGGCGCCGCGGTAGCCGACCGCGGCCGCGGCGTCGGTGGCGATCTTGCCGATCCGCGCGCGCATCTCCTCGTCGACGTGCGGCCCGGGCGCCTCCTCGATCACCTTCTGGTGACGGCGCTGGATCGAGCAGTCGCGCTCGCCGAGGTGGATCACGTTGCCCTGCCCGTCGGCCAGGACCTGGACCTCGACGTGGCGCGGGTCTTCCAGGTAGCGCTCGACGTAGACGCGCGCGTCGGAGAAGAACTTCTCGCCTTCGCGGGCGGCGCCCTCGTAGGCCTCCTGCAGGTCGTCCGGGGTCATCGCCACGCGGAAGCCCTTGCCGCCACCGCCCCCCGCCGCCTTGCAAGCGACCGGGTAGCCGGCTTCCTCAGCCTGCCTGCGGGCGGCCTCGATATCGGGTGCCGGCTCGGTCGCGCCGGGCACGATCGGCACGCCGGCCTCGGCCATGATCTCGCGCGCCCGCGTCTTCGAACCCATCGCTTCGATCGCCTCCGGCGGCGGTCCGATCCAGGTGATCCCGTGCTCGGCGCAGGCACGCGCCATGTCGGCGTTCTCGGCGAGGAAGCCGTAGCCGGGGTGGATACCTTCGGCGCCGGCCTCCCTGGCGGTGTCGATGATCTTCTGGATGTCCAGGTAGCTCTCGGCCGGCACAGCCGGGCCGATCAGATAAGCCTCGTCGGCCTCGCGCACGTGCGGGGCGTCGCGGTCGATCTCCGAGTAGACGGCGACCGAGTCGATGCCCATCTCCTTCAGCGTGCGGGCGACCCGAATCGCGATCTCGCCGCGGTTGGCAATCAAGACCTTCTGGAACACGGCGGCGCAGTCTATTCGGACGGGCGGGAGAGGGGCGGCTTGTGGCGCGGCGTGAGATGGGGGTACCCCTGGCCTGACAAATCGCGTGCCAATTGGCGCGCGATTTTGAGTATCCGCCAGTCCAGGGGCACCCCCATCTCCCCTCGCGACACGACCTGTCACCGACCATCGAGGGCCTGCGTCACCGCCACACCCTTCGGTCGAGCCCTTGGATGCGCATCCGACATTGACCACACCGGGGCGGGGTCAACGTCGGATGCGGTGCTCTAGGGTGGCCGGCCTGATGCTGATCGAGCTCCAGTCTCACTCGACTGTCTCCGACGGGCAGTTGGCGCCGGCCGAGGTGGTGGCGCAGGCCTGGGAAGCGGGGGTGACGACGCTGGCGCTGACCGACCACGACGCGGTGGCGGGCGTGGCCGAGGCGGCGGCCGCGGCGGAGAAGCTCGGGGTTGAGCTGGTGCCGGCGGTGGAGATGTCGTGCGTGCACGAGTACGCCGAAGACCTGCATATCTGCGGCTACTGGATCGACACCGCGGCGATCGCCGCCACCTGCGAGCGGGCGCAGGAAGAACGCGTCAACCGCGCCGAGGAGATCATCGGGCGGCTCAACAAGTGGGGCTTCGAAGTCAAGCTCGAGGACGCGATCCGCGAAGCCGGCGATGCGCTCTCGATCGGCCGCCCCCACATCGCTCGCGCCGCCGGCGCGAGCGGCGACCTCGGCCCCTTCTTCGAGGAGTACCTCGTACCCGGCGCCAAGGCCTTCGTCCCACGCCGCTGGCCGAGCGCCGAGCAGGCGATCGCCTCGATCCGCGAGGCCGGCGGCGTCGCCGTCATCGCTCATCCCTACTGGGACATCGATGACCCGGGTGAGGTCGAGGACCTGATCCGCTCGCTCGGCGCCGACGGGGTCGAGGCCTTCTACCCGACCCACAGCGAAGGGCAGACCAGGCACCTGCTGAGGCTCTGCGAGGAGCTCGACCTGGTCCCCACCGGCTCCTCCGACTACCACGGCCCCACCCACAAGACCTTCGCCAAGTTCGGGGCTTACGAGACCTACGGGCTCGGCGAGCCGCAGGTCCCACCAAAGCCCTAGCGCGCCCTTCCGGCGGCACTCTATTAGGGTGCCCTAATCATGAAGCCAAACGATCCTGTCAGCGAAGGCGCCGCGCGTGCCATCGCCCACCTGAACGAAGACCACGCCGAGGCGCTGCTCGAGATGGCGAGAGCGCTGGGTGACTGCCCGGACGCGACCGCGGCCCGCTGCCTCGATGCCGACCGCACCGGCCTCGACCTGATCGTCGAGGCGCGCGGGGGCGAAGTCCCCGTCCGGGTCGCTTACGAGGAGCCGATCGAGGGACCCGAGGGACTGCGCAAGGCGACGGTCAAGCTGGTCCACCGGGCGAGGGAGGTACTCACCGGCAACGCCGAGTGAGAATTCTTTGGCTACCCTAATTAGGGAAACCTAATTAGGGCGTCCTAAGGGCCTGCTACCGGCAGGGGCGCCGCGCACCGAAAGGAGCCCAACGTTGGTAACGGTCATGAATGTGGTGCAGGTGCACGAGGAGCGCCGCGAGGCGTTCGAGCGTGCCTTCCTCCAGCGCGAGAGCCACGTCCACAAGGCCGAGGGCTTCGTCGGCTTCGAGCTGCTGCGGCGCGAGGGAGAGGGGGCCGGCGAGTACGTCGTCCTCAGCCGCTGGGAGAGCGATGAGGCCTTCAAAGCCTGGGTCAACAGCGACCTCTTCAAGCTCAGCCACCGCCACGCCGATGGCGAGCTCGCCCACGGCAGCGAAGTTCGCAACTACACCGTGATCGACGCCAAGGTGCCCGCATGAGGCGAGCGCTGCTGGCGGCCCTGCTGGCGCTCGCGCTCTGCCTGCCGGCGAGCGCCGCGGCGGCGCAGAAAGCTCCGCCGAAGCGGATCGTCGCCCTCACCCCATTCGCCGCCAACACGCTGGTTAAGCTCGGCGTGATGCCGGTCGGCGTCGGCCAGACCCTGGGCGGCAACGAACGCCTCTCGCCGAAGGTGAAGGGCGTGCCCGTTCTGCCGCTCTCCCACCCCAACGGGCCCAATCTCGAGCAGCTCGCCTCGCTCGACCCCGACCTCGTCTTCTCCTCGCGCACCTGGGCCAAGGGCAACGAGTCGATGGGGGACCTCGGCATCCGCGTCCTCGTCCAGGAGCCGTTCCGGCTCAACGGCGCCTACGCCCAGACCAAGGTGATCGGCGCGATCGTCAACCGCCGCGCCCGGGCCAAGGCCCTGGTCGCGTCGATGAAGAAGAGCGTCGCCCAGGCGCGCAGAGGGATCTCCGCCCACCCGACCGTGATGCTGATCCTCGGCGTCGGCCGCACCCCCTTCGTCTTCCTGCCCAACAGCTGGGGCGGCGACATCGTCACCAAGGCCGGCGGGCGGCTGCTCACCGGCGGCGTCAGCTCGGGCTCGGGCTTCGAGCGGATCTCGGACGAGATCGTCGTCGCCGAAGACCCCGACGTGATCATCGCCGTCCCCCACGCCAACGAGGACGACATCCCGAGCCTGACCGAATACCTGCGCACGAACCCGGCCTGGTCGACGACCTCGGCGGTGCGCAACGGCCGCATCTACATCTCGGTCGACAACTCACTGCTGCAGGCCGGCACCGACGTCGCCCGCACGATCCGCAAGGTGCGGCGGGTCTACCTAGAGAACTGACCGCCCTTGGCCCGCCGCACCCTCGTCTTCGCGGGCCTGCTCGCCGCGCTCGCGCTCGCCGTCGTCGCCTCGCTGGCGCTGGGGGCGGTCAAGGTCCCCTTCGCCGAAGTGATCGAGATCGTCTTCGGCAAGGGGGGCAGCGGCCCCAACCAGCAGATCATCGAGACGCTGCGCCTGCCGCGCACGGCCGAGGCGATGGTGGTTGGGGCGGCGCTGGGGATCGCCGGGGCGATCCTGCAGGGGGCGCTCGGCAACCCGCTCGCCTCGCCCGACGTGATCGGGGTCACCGGCGGCGCGGGCTTCGGCGCGATCCTGATCATCATCCTCTTCCCCGGCTCGATCGCCCTGCTGCCGCTGGGGGCGCTCTTCTTCGGCCTGCTCGCCGCGGCGCTGGTCTTCGCGGTTGCCTGGTCGGGCCACAACCGCGGCTCGACCGGCAAGGTGATCCTCGCCGGGATCGCGATCCTCTCCCTCTTCACCGCCGGCACGACCGGGCTGCTGGCGGCCTACCCGGAGCGGGCGCCCTCGGCGATCTTCTTCATCGCCGGCGGCCTAACCTCGAGCGGCTGGGACGAGCTGGGCACGATCTGGCCCTACTTCGCCGCCGGCTTCGTCTGCGCGGCGCTGCTGATCCGCCCGCTCGACCGGCTCGCCCTCGGCGACGACGTCGCCGCCTCGCTGGGCTCGCGCCCGCACCTGATCCGGCTCGGAGCGGCGATCGCGGCGGCGCTGCTGGCGGCCGCCTCGGCGGCGATCGCCGGCCTGCTCGGCTTCCTCGGCCTGGTCGTCCCGCACGTGGTGCGGATGGCCGGCGGTACCTCGAGCAACACCTTCGTCGTCCCCGCCTCGGCCCTCGGCGGAGCCGCCCTGCTCGCCGCCGGCGACACGCTAGCCCGCACCCTGCGGGCGCCGATCGAGATGCCGGTCGGGCCGTTCATGGTCCTGCTCGGCGTGCCCCTCTTCCTCTGGCTGCTGCGCAAGGTCGTCTGATGGTGCGACCGGCCACAGGCGAGACAGCTCTGCTGGAGGCGCGCGGCGTCGAGGTCGAGATCGGCGGCACGCCGATCCTGCGCGGCGCCGACCTCCGCCTCGAGCGCGGGCAGCTCCTCGCCATCGTCGGCCCCAACGGCGCCGGCAAGTCGACGCTCGTGCGGGCGGTGTCCGGCCTGCAGGGGATGAGCGCCGGCAGCGTCCACTGGTCGGGCCGGGAGATCGCCTCGATGCGCGGTCGCGACCTCGCCCGCGCCCGCGCCTTCGTCCCGCAGCGAATGCCGGTGCCGGCGGGGGTGACGGTGCGCGAAGCGGTGACGATCGGGCGCTCCTCGCACCTGCGCCCGCTGCGCCGCCTCAGCGGCGCGGACCGCGCGGGGATCGAGCGGGCGATGGAGCGCGCCCGCGTCACCCGCTTCGCCGAGCGGCAGCTGGCGACCCTCTCCGGCGGCGAGCTGCAGCGGGTGCAGATCGCGATCGGGCTGGCGCAGGAGGCGCCGGTGCTGATCGCCGACGAGCCGACCTCCCAGCTCGACCTCGGCGCCACGATCGGGATCGCCTCGCTGCTGGGCGACCTCGTCGCCGACGGCCTCACGGTGCTGCTCGTGGTCCACGACCTGGCCCTGGCCGCGGCGGTCGCCGACACCGCCGTGATCGTCTCGGAGGGCCGCACGATCGCCACCGGACCGCCGACCGAGGTGCTGGGAGCCGAGCGTCTGGCTGAGACCTGGGGCGCCGACGCCCGCCTCGTCGAGCACGAAGGGCGCACGGCCCTGCACGTCGCCTGGACGCGCTCAGCAGCCGCCAAGCGCAGCGCATCTTAATTCCTACGTTGTTAGTCTGAATTTATTAGGGTTCCCTAATCACCGCAGAACGTAAACCGACGCGCTGTGCCGGGCGCGCCCGCAGAGGACAGGAGGCTCCTCCGAAGATGAGTTCCAGGAAAACGACCCGCAACAGCCGCGCCGGCACAGCGCTCGCCGCGCTCGTGTCACTGGCGCTGGGAGCGTCGCTGACGACCGGATCGGCATTGGCCATGCCCGCCGAGGGAACGGTCTCGCTAACGCTCGAAGAAGGCGCGGTGAGGTCGCTGCCGCAAGCCAAGACCTCCCTGCCGATCACTCGCGTCGACCTGCTCGGAGCGGCGACCGTCCGAGCTCGCGGCGCGATCAAGGTCGGCTCGAAAAGACGGGCGGTCCGCCTGCGCGGCCTGATCCTGCAGGTCGGCGGTAAGGGCACGGCGATCAGCGCCAAGCTCGGCAAGCGGCGCCTCGTCTTCTTCCGTGCGAAGGGCAAGCCCGAGCTCGGCGCGTCCTCGCTGAAGCTCGCGCGAGCGCCGCTCTCGCTGACCGGAAAGGGCGCCCGGGCGCTGCGCTCCCGGCTCGGTCTCGACGGCGTCTCGGCGGGCAAGCTGGGCACGGTCGCGCTTGACGCCACCTTTGCCGCCGCCGCCAAGGCGGCGGACGAGCCCAAGTCCGGCGAGCAGCAGCCGCAGCAGCCGACCCCGACCGAGATCGTCGACCCCTACGCGCAGCAGTGCGCGCTGAAGGTCACGAGCAAGGCGGAGGGCTCCGCTGCCGCCCCGGCTCCCGGCGCTGAGCTCGACAACCCGGTGGCGCTCGACGGCGGTGGGGTCGAATGGGGACTCAGCGGCGACCTGCGCTACTACATAGTCGAAATCTCAGGTGGCTCGCTGGTGCCGATCGCGCCGGCGACCGTCCTCAACCCGCCGCCGCCCGCGCCCCAGATCGGGACGTTCAGCTTCCCGGCTGACTCGGGTGGCTATGAGATCGGCGATCCAGCCGACGCCGGCGACGACCGCGCTGTGGTCGAAGGCCAGGGAACGGTTGTGCTCTGCAACTCGCCGCACGGGTTCCGCGTCACCCTCTCCAACCCAACCGTCACCATCGACGGGGACGCATCGCGCCTCACCGTCGACGTCGACACCAACATGAGCGGCGTCTGGACCCCGAGTCAGCGCGTCGACCTGGCGACGCTGGACCTCGACGGCGCCAGTCCCTTCTACAACGAAAACGCGCGGACGGTCACCTGGTCGGACCTGCCGCTAACGCTGACCGCGGCCGGTGAGCAGGCACTGCAGCTCTGCGATCCCCACAACCCGGGGCCGTGCGACTACGAGGAGGGCGACCAGCTCGAACCGCTGACCGTCACCGCGAGCACGGCGACGCCGGTGAGCTGGCCCTTCGCCAGCGCCTGCGATCTCGCCTCGTCAGCTACGGCCTCCTCTTGGCCAGTGGCACCGGACGCGCCCGCGGCGCTGCCGGCCCTGTCCACGCCGGAGGCATTGACGAACGGGGCGATCAGTTGGGGGCTTCGCAACAGCCTGCGCGCCACCGTCAACAGCAACGGCGTGTTCAACCTCTCCGGGGGTGCGACGCGCAGCGATTCAGTGAGCATGTCCGGGGAAGGCAAGTTCTTCACCTGGCCCGCCACGGGCGGCGAGTACGAAGCCGGCTCACCCGCCAGGCTGGTCCTGCACGGGACCGGTTCGGTTGGTCTCTGCAATACAGCGCATGGCTTCGGCACGGTGCTCGCTAACCCCACGATCGTCATCGACGGAGACAAATCGCGGTTGACGATGGATGTCGCCAGCCGGGTCGGAACCTCCTGGACCAGCGGTCGCGTCGACATCGCCAGCCTGGCAACCGGCGGCATGACCGTCGTCACGACGCCCGGACCGGGAGCCGGCGAGGAGACGGTCACCTGGACGTTCCCCGACCCCGGAGCCGACAACGTCATCGGCGGTGGCGATGACGACAAGGACTCGGTCAACAGCTCGGCAAAGCTGACCGCAGCCGGCGGCGCCGCGCTGGCGCTGATCAGCTTGAGCACCGCCGGCACGCCGCTGAACAAGGTGACGGTCTCGATCGTCCACCCGACCGAGTAGCTCGATGCGCCGCGCGACCGTCATCGCGGTGGTCCTGGCGCTGTCGGCTGCCCTTGCCGCGCCCGCTCCGGCGGGCGCGGCGGGGCCGACCGGCAACACGACGCTCACCGTCACCGCCGCCAAGGCACGGACCCTCGGCAAGCGGGGGATCGCCCTTGCCGGCGTCAGGGGAGCCGACACGGTGGGGCGCCAGACGCGGCTGCAGATCGGCGGCGGCGAGATCGAGGCGGGGGAAGCCGCGCTCACCACCCAGGGGGCGCTTCGCTTCCTCGCCGGGAAGGGGCGCAGCCGGCGGGCGGTCAGGCTCTCCTCGCTCGTCGTCCAGCTGGGCCAAACCTCCACGCTTAGCGGCAAGCTGGGTGGCGACAAGCGCCGCGTGCTCTTCGACCTGCGCGCTCCGGCCGGCGGGCTCCTGATCGATCCCGCCGAGGGGACCGCCCAGCTCCACCGCGCCCGCCTCGCCTGGCGGCGTGGAACCCTGCGGACCCTGCGCCGCAAGCTGGGAGCCCAGGTGCCCGGCGGGATCCTCGCCACCATGCGCGTCGGCGCCGCGACGGTGTTCGATCGCACGCCGCAGCCGGGGCCGCTGAGCGACGAACCGCCGCGCCTTGCCCGCCCCGCCAGCGCGGTTGACGTCACCTCGGCCTCCCTCACCTGGCACGTGCGCGACTCCTGGATCCGCTACGCCAACACCGAAACCGCGCCGGAAACCCTGGAGGGTGCGAGCGCCGGCGCGCCGATCGCCGAGAGCAGCCACCCCTGCCCGGACCGCCCGGCGAGCACCGACCCGACCCTCGTCTACTCCTATTCCTTCCCCTTTGCCGAAGGCTGGTACGACGGCGCCAGCGGCGAGGCCGCGCTCTACGGCCTGGGCGGAGTGAGGTTCAAGTACCTCGGGCATGGGATCGACCTGACCACCCGCAATCCCGAGATCGAGATCAACGGCTCCGCCTCGCGGGCGATCTTCCGCCTGCGCGGCGAGGGCGCACTCGCCTACCCGGACAAGCGGGCCGCGATCCTCTCGCTTGCGCTCACCTCGGCCCCGGCGGAGGGCCCAGCCGGCACCTTTACCCTCGGGGCGCCGATCCGGGGCTCGCTCACCAACGACGGCCAGGCCGTCTTCGCCGGCTTCTACCCACCCCCCAACAACGGCTTCGGATGCTTCTCGGTCTCGTTCACAACCGGCTGAGCGGCGGTCGCGCTCGCCCGATCGTCGCCGCGTTCGCGGCGGCGCTGGCGAGCGGCGCGCTGGCGAGCGGCGCGCGCGCCGACGACGCCCAGGTGACGGTGATCTCGCCGGGTGGCGGCCAGCAGACGCTCTCCCTCGCCGCGCTCGCCGGCAGGGAGGACGTCGTCGGCCGTCCCTATTCCCTGCAGGACGCGGGCGGCGAAAGCAGTGTCACCCTGACTGGCTTCTCGCTGGCGGCGATCTTCGCCGCGGCGGAAATCGACCCCTACGCCTTCTCCTACGTCGAGGTCCAGCGCCCGGCGGGCGGTTCGGTCCTGCTCAGCCGCCACCAGGCGCTCGATGCGGACGCCTTCGGCGACGGTCCGCCGGTGCTCTACGCAACCGCCGGTGGCACCGGCTTCCTCAGGCCGAGCGCCGCCGCGGGTGACCTCAACGCGAACGACTCCTTCACGGCGCCGAAGGGGGTGACCGTGTCCCTGCGCAGGGGCTCCCCGCTTCGCGTCCGCGCGCGGGCATCGACGCTGCGCACGAGGCCCGGGCGGAAGGTCTCCTTCAGCGCGATCGTCGCCCGCGCCGGCGCCGGCGAGCAGCTCGAATACTCCTGGTACTTCGACGACGGCCACTCGGCCAGCGGGCCGGAAGCGAGCCACAGCTTCGGCCGCCGCGGCAGCTACGACGTGGTCGTCGGCGTCACAACTCCGGGCGACAGAGCCGGAGCCTCGGCCGTGGTGACGATCCAGGTCGGGGCCCCGCTCTCCGGACCGGACCGCAAGGGGGGTGGGCGCCGCCACGAAGCGACGGCGCCCGATCACGGCGCCGCTGCCGGCACGCACGGCGCCGTGCCCCCTGGTCCGGCTGCAGCGGCATCCAGAGAAGGTGGTGTCGGGGTGGGTTCCCCGGACACACGGCCTTCGGCCGCGTTGAGCGTCCGGGGAACC
>DASZSJ010000141.1:0-8385 GCA_035548675.1 Solirubrobacterales bacterium | reverse complement strand
CGAGTTCGAGCGCGAGTTCCCCTTCGGCGTCGTCCGCCAGCTGCTCGAGCCGCCGCTGGCCGAGCCCGCCGCCCGCGAGGCGCTGCTCGCCAGCGCCACCACCACCGGCGCCATCAACCGCGACATCGCCCAACAGCTTTTCGTCACCCCTAAGACCGTCGAGGTCCACCTCTCCAACACCTACCGCAAGCTCGGCATCGCCTCCCGCCGCCAGCTCCCCGGCGCCCTCACCGCCGCGGCCTGACCCAGCCCGCCCCGAGCCGTAGGATTGACCAGGTGCCGCCCCAGCAGAAGAAGCCGATCAACTGGCGCGCCTGGATCATCGCGGCCCTCGCCGCCCTGGCCGCGATCGTCTGCCTGCAGAACTCCCAGCAGGTCAGCTTCGACCTCCTCTTCGCCTCCTTCGAGGCCCCCCTGATCGTCATCCTCGCCGTCTTCCTCCTGGTCGGCGCTCTGATCGGCTACGCCGCCCCCGTCCTCCTCCGCCACCGCCGCAGCGAGCGCGCCAAGGCGACCGCGATCGACACCAAGGCCGTCGAGAGCAAGTAGCCGCCGCTCCGCGGTGCGCTGCGCGGATATCGACGCCAAATGGGCTGTTAGAAGCCGGTCAGCCGCCTGGGCCCCGCCGGAGGTCGAGGCCCTCACGGAGGCTGGCCGCCCGGGCGAGGCCACGGAAGGTGCTGGTCAGCGCTCCCGGTCGATGTTCGTCGACCTCGTCCCAATCGAGGATCGTTCCGAAGTCCCCGAGACGCAGCCGCAGCGACTCACGATCGCTGCGCCGCTCGAAGACGACGATCGCCAACGCGGTTTCCCCTGCCACATACAGATCGACGATCCCCTCCAGTCCCTCGAGGGAGTCGAGGTCGGACTTCCGCGGGGCGATGAGCTGAAGGCGGACCATCGCCATGAAGAAGTCAAGGGCGTGCCAGTCGACGCGCAGCCATGGCGCCGCCACGGCGTCCCGGTCCGCGGCTCGGTCGAGTCGAGCCGCGTGCTTCGGCGCGTTGCGCAACGCATCGCGGCCAACCGCGAGCCCCACCCGGCTCGCCCAGCGATTCAGGTCATGCGTCTTCGCGTCCTCGAGCTTGTAGGCGTAATGCGCGAACAGGGCGGTGTCGCTGCGGGGCTGGGGAACGGTTCCGTCGGGGGTGCGGGACATACTCCGGCGAAATAAATCACAAGCTTGTGATTTTTCCGATGGCGGACACCAGCAAGGCACATCTCACCCCTCTGCGGCGGCCGCGGTCGAGCCACCGCCGTTCGACACACGATGAAGGCGTGCGCCTTGAGCCGTCCCCTGCCCTTCATGGGTTCGTGACCGCCGCCGCCGCCGCTGGCCTGGACCTACCCGAGGCGGTGTCGCTTGGCCTGCAGCGGGCCTTGGTCCTCGCCGACGCCCCGGCCATCGGCATCGACTCCGAGGTTGCGCGCCGCCGCCTCCGGGACGCCGCCGCCGACGCTCGACCGGCGTTCCCGCTCGGCGACGCCGAGGCGGCCCGCGTGCGCGGGCTCAGCTTCCCGACCCCGGTCGCTCCCGCTCGCCTCAACGCTCCGGTCGTCGTTCCCGTCCCCCCGCGAACGCTCGTCCGCGCGCGCGGCAACGTTCCCGTCTCCCGTCTCTGCTCCGCTGCCGTCCCCGAGATGATCTCCTGGGAGGTCGCCGCCCTGCTCGCCGGAAGGACGATGGGCGAGTGGGCGCTGCTGAACCTGGGCCGCGCCTGAGATTCGAGCGCTAGGAGGACGCCGCCTCCTCGGCCGCGGCGCTCTCGTCGGCCTGAAGGTCGGCCCCCTCCACGGTTGCGTCCAGTTCCGACGCCCCGTCCTCGATCAGCCTTGCGGCCACGGCGTCGATCTTGCTCGCCAGCGCCGCGACCGCGCGCTCCGCGTCGATCGAAGACGGTTCCATCGACGCCCCGTCGCCCTCCGTCTCGGCCAGCTCGATCACCTCGCCCAGCGGGCAGCACACCGGCTCTTCCCGCACTGCCCCCGAGCAGCGCTTGAGGGCATCCGGCGTCACGAAGACCCGCTCGACCGAGTCCTCGTCTCGCACCTTCTTGGCGAGCGTCGCCGGACGGTCCAGCGCCAGCCCGATCGCGTTGCCGCCGTCACCGTTCTTGATTCGGCCGAAGTCGACCGCCATCCTCAGGCTCCATTGGAGCTGCGGCACGCTGGTTGAGCGCAGCGCGTGGGCGTGCATCTGAATCGTCGCCCCGCAGAGAAGCGCGCTGCCCACGTCCTCGAGCTCCAGCCACATCGCATCGCCTTCGCGGTCGTGCGGCTCGCCCGCCCCGAACGCCTTTCCCCACTGTGCCGCGCAGCCGAGAGCGAGCTCCTTCCAGGCGTGGTTTTCCTCGGGCGAGTGTTCGATCGCGTGGACGAACGAGCCTGCCAGGTCCATGAACAGGATCACCCGGTCGCGCTCATTCTCGCCGTCCTGCACGTGCCGCACTCCCTTCGGGCCCCGGAAGTCCCCCGCAAGCGCCGCGCCGAATGCGCCCAGAGTCCCGACCAGCCTCTGCAGTTCGTCGGCCACGGCGACGATCGAGTCCCGCGTAGCGGTCGCGTCTCTGGCCGTCTCCGGTACCTCCTCCAGTGAGGCCAGGGCGCGCTGCAGCTCTCTGCACTTGCGGCCGATCTCGTCGATCTTCTCCCCGTCCTCGGCCTCCTCCTGGCCGCGCCAGACCCGGGCCGAGATGCGGTCGAGGCGTGCGGTGAGGTATCCCGTTGCGGCCGCCGCGGAGAACAGGGCGAGGGGCAGATCGAACAGCGAGCCCGTGTCCGCCGGTGGGGCCCCCGATCTGAGCAGCCCCGTGACGCGCTTGCTGTGGCGATCCCAGCAGCTCTCCGCCGCCACCGCCCAATCGCCCGCCAGCGTCCGGACGTCCTGCTGGGCCGAGTCGCAAATCCCGTGCACCTCGGATGCGAGGCCGACCGCCTCTTCGTGAGGGTTGCCGCGGACCACCCGGTTCAGCGCCATTTCGAGCGGCTCGACAAGCCGCTCCATCGCGCCGTGGGCGTGGGTCAGCCCCAGCATCCTGTCGCTGCTCATCGCCCACCCGCGCAGCACCTCGTCGAGGCGCTCGCGGGGCTCGATCCCGTCGATCAGCGGCAGCATCAAATCGAGGAAGTTCTCGAGGCTCTCGGTGATGTCCCAGCGGTCGATCCGCAACTCGTCCTCGCCGCATTTCTCGAGGAAGCGCGGGCTCGGCACTATGCACGTGGTTCCCCCCGCACCCTCCAACTCGAAGTATTCGGACTCGACTTCCCGGGGTCCGACGATCTCGGGCTTGCGCCGCAGCGCCACCACCAGCGGGTTTCCCGGCTCGACTCCGAGCGGGATCTTCATCTTCTCGAGCAGGGACCGCATCACGCCGATCAGTCCGGCCGCGACGTCCAGCGGCAGGTTCGAATCGCGGAACCTCTTCGAATGGTCGGCGAGGTAGGAGGAGAAGTAGGCCAGCGTCTCCTCCCCGATCCGCTGGTAGACGACGGAGATGTCCTCGAAGGCGAACATCTTGTCCTTGTTCGTCTCCGACACTCGGTACTTGCGGAGCACCCGAATGCCGCTCTCGATCGGAACTTCGTCGATGTAGGGGACCAGCGTCGTCATCGCCAGCCCGAAGTCCACGCAGCGGCTTGCCATCAGGCTGTCCGCTCCGTTCCTGCCGACCGCCGCGGCGATCTCGGGCATCGACTTGCCGACCTGCTCGTCGGCGCAGAAATCGGGTTCGGCCGCGCGCCGGTCGTACTCGCCCTTCAGACCCTCGGCGAGCTTCTCCGTGCGGTCCACCACGTCGGCGGTCAGGAACAGCGGCACCGCCTGCTCGCCCCGCTCCAACTGCACCGGTACCCCGCGCCCCGCCGCGTCGACTTCCATCGCCATCTGCGAAGCGACCCGCGGTCCCTGCTCGGGTCCGTAGAGTCGCACGAACTGCGCCCCCTGGGGCCTGATCGAGATCGCCTTGTCGCTGAAGACGGCCGCCAGCACCCTGGCCATGCCACAGACCAGGTCCGTCTCGGCTGAGGCGGAGACCATTCGCAGCACGCCCTCTGGGTCGAGCCGGCGGGCGGCCCGCGCGAGGAAGTCGCCGACGCTCCCGCTTCGCCCGGTCCAACCGGCGACGATCTCCTGCACCGTCTCGACCGCCAATCCGTCGCCGGCCGCAGCCGGCAGGTCGATGGCCGGGAACGAGACCGGCACCACGTGCACCAAGCTCCCCGAGTCGGCGGGAAACAGCCGCAGCTTGTTCGGTCCTTCGTCGCGCACCACGCCCTCGCTCGGGTGGGCGGCGACCCCCGGCAGTCGCGGGACGTGGAGCGTCAGCCCCCGCACCTCGCCCCAGTCCCTCTCCGGCGCGTCCACGCCGAGCACGCCGAACTGGCCCAGTGCGGCTTCGACTTCGCCCCAGATGAGGGGGAGGCTGCCGGGCAGACGCATCTCGAAGATGTGGTGGTCGACCTCCGGGGGTAGGCCGCGGGCACAGATCAACTCGGTCAGCTGCCAGATGTACTCGCGATACAGCTCGCGGTCGCTGATCACGCGGAAGCAGCTCTCGTCGTCCTCTCCGTCCTCGCCGTAGGCGACGCAGACGGCTTCTTGGATCTCCTCGACGCCCCACGCTTCGACCCGTTCCCGGTGGCGCGCCAGGCTCGACCCGGTCCGCCGAGCGTCGTCGAGGATCATCACCCTGCAGCCGCGCAACTCCTCGGCGTCGATGTAGGCGAGCGCCGTGCGGTAGACGATCGGCACCTGGATCGCCGTCCCGAGCTCGTTGCGCGCGTACTCCGAGACGGCCTCGAGCAATCGCGCCCCTTTCGTCTCGGCGGGGACCAGGTAGTCCGGCCGGCAGGCATCCAGCCGGTTGACGAACCAGCGGGCGAAGGCCGGCAGCACGTTCCGCTCGAACGTCGACCGCCCCGCGGCGGGGAACGGGTCCAGTGACGGCTCCACGAGCGGCTTCAGCATCGGACGGCAACCCTAGCCCCCGGCTTGCGAAACGGTGTGTAACCCAGTCACACGCCGATCCGGGTACCTCAGCGGACCTTGATAAGCCTCACTAAGTATTCAATACTTCCCAATCACAGTGAGGACGGGGACGAGAAAGGGAGCGCTGTGAGCCGCGGCCGCATTGGCCCTCGCCCTCGCCGCGAGCCTCGCCGCCTGCGGCGGCTCCAGCGGCCCGCCGATCACGATCGGCGCCGGCGACACCGCTGAAGAGACGATCCTCGGCCAGATCTACACCCAGGCCCTCGAACGGGTGGGCTTCGACGTCGAACCGACCATCAGGCTCCCCGCCGGGCCGAAAAGCGCCGAAGAAGCGCTCGAGCGAGGCAGGATCTCCGCCTACCCCGAACACCTCAGCACCCCGACCGGCCTCACCTGGGGCAGCGGCGCCGCGGCGCCCCCCGCCGATCCGCAGAAGGCCTACCGGCAGGCCGTCACCCGTCTCGGCAAGCGCGGCATGACCGCCTTCCCGCCGACGCCGTTCTCCTTCACCAACCTGGTTGGCGCCCTGCGGCCGCTCGCCGACCGGCGGAAGCTGAAACGGGTCTCCGACCTCCAGGGCCAGTCGGAGGAATTGACGATCGTCGGCCCCTTCGGCTGTCACGAGGCGATCAACTGCGTGGAAGGGCTCGAACGCCTTTACGGCCTCGGTTTCGGCGGCTTCATCTACAAGGTCTCGGATCCCGACACCGAACCCTTCGAGGCCCTCGAAAGCAAGTTCTCCGACCTCGCGATGGTGCCGAGCACCGACGGCCGGCTCTTCGCCGACAGGAGCAAGTTCGCCACCCTGGAAGAGGACAGGCGCCTCTTCCCCGCCGGCAACGCGATCCTCGTCACCACCGAGGAGCTGGTCGAAGCAGCGGGACCCGACCTCGAAGCCACGATCGTCGCCGCCCAGAAGGGCCTGACCCTGGCGGTGATGCAGGAGCTCGACGCCAGGGTCGAAATCGACGGCAGGAACCCCGCCGCGGTCGCCGCCGGGTATCTGGACCGGATCGGCTTCGACGGCTGACCCTCCTTACACGCCGGTTCGCCAATTGCTCTACGGTCCCCATATTATTCAGGCCTTCTCTCTCATATCCGGGCTGCCGGCGAGGATCGCCGCCGCCCTCGCCGCCTGCCTCGTCGCCGGGCTGCTGGCCACGGCCTGCGGCGGCGGCTCTGACAGCACGGCGAGCCTGTCCAAGGCGCAGATCGTCAAGCAGGGCGAAGCCATCTGCAAGAAGGCGAAGAAGGAACAGACCGCCGCCCTCGCCAAGCTCGCCGGCAAATCGAAGCAGGGCAAGCCGGATCAGCAGTTCCTCGAAGAAGTGGTCATCGAGGTGGCGCTGCCGCCGATCCAGACCGCGGCCGAGGAACTCGCCGCGATCGGGGTGCCGCAGGAAATCGTCAGCGGCTTCGAAACGGCGATCGGCGAAGGGGAATCGGACCCGTCCGGCGTCGCCGGCGGGCCGAAGACCACCCCCTTCAAGGAAGTCAACGCCAAAGCGGCCGCGTACGGCCTCGCCACCTGCGCGACCCTGGCCTGAGCCCGGCCGTCGCCCTTCAGAGCTCACAGCAGGTCCGCCAGGCGTCGTCAGCGGACGAGTAGTCGAAACACAGTTGCATCAAACTCTCTCGTCTGGTACAAGACCTTATTCCTTTGGGAACGGCATGGTTCCTGTGAGTGGGAGCCGTCGGGAGGAGCGATTTCGGTGGCAACGGGGGATGGACCTATTGCGCGTGGTGCGGCGGCTGAACGCCGTCGCCCGCTTCTCCTTGCCGTGCCCTCAAACCAAAATCAGGAAAGGACCAGTCAATGAGAAGGCTATTCGTAGCCGCGCTGGTGGCGTCGATGATGCTCGTGCCCGCCTCGCAGGCGATCGCCTCGCCCCACCACCCGACGGGCGAATTCGCCCCGTTCGGGGATTGTCCGCTGAGCCACGCCACGGTGGCGGCCTGCGTGTTCTCGGAATCCAACGGCGGCTACTTCCAGATGGGTGCGAAAAAAGTTCCTCTGGTGAACCCGGTGATCCTGCAGGGTGGCCTCGAATTCAACGCCAAAGGCGAATCGACGTTCGTTGGCGCCGAGGACGGCAACACGCTGTCGAAAACCCCGCAGCCCGTACCCGGCGGTCTGCTCGGCGTCGAAGCCCCGAGTTGGTGGCCGAGCTGGCTCAAGAATTGGTTCAACGAAACAATCAACCAGGGACTCACCGGCGTCACCGCCACCGTCGAACTTGCCGCTCCGGCAAGCGCGATCAAAGTGAACACGCTCAACCTGATCATCGAAAACGGCACCGCCCTGTCGCTGCCGGTGAAGATCAAGCTGAGCAACCCGTTCCTGGGCAGCAGCTGCTACATCGGCTCGAACAGCAAACCGGTCACGATCGACTTCACGACCGGTGCTACCTCGCCGCCGCCGCCCAACAAATCGATCCATGGCTCCAAAGGCGAATTGTTCGTCAACGAAACGGGCACCCTGGTCAAACTCAGCGGTGGCCAGCTCGTGAACAACTCGTTCGCGGCGCCGGGCGCCAGCGGGTGCGGAGGACTCCTCTCGTTCCTCATCGACCCGTTCGTCAACTCGATCGTCGGCCTGCCGTCCGCGGCCGGCACCAATACGGCGATCCTCGAAGGCGTCCTCGAGACGGGTGACGCCGCGGCTGTCAAAGCCAGCGAATAGCTGCTCGGTAGCACTGCGGTTCAACAACGCCCGCCGTGCCTCGCGCACGGCGGGCGTTTCCTTTCTAGACTTCTACGTACCTTGACAACGCGAATTTCGTTCCGCTACCGTCCCGACACAAGCCCGGGACGGGAAACCCGGGGGGCACTCAAACAGGGAGGGTTCGATGTATTCGAAGCTTCATGCCCGTTTCGGGACGGCAGGCTTGGTCGTGGCCGTGGTCGCGCTGATAGCTGCGCTCGCGGGCACCGCCATCGCGGCCGCCGGGTTGAACGGTAAGCAGAAGAGTGAAGTCACGAAGATCGCGAAGAAGTACGCCGGCAAGCCAGGCAAGCCAGGCAAGGAAGGCAAGGAAGGCCCTCAGGGTCCGCAAGGCCCCGCCGGCAAGGACGGCGCCGCTGGAGCCGCCGGCGCTGCCGGAGCCGCCGGAGCCAAAGGCACCACCGGGCCGACCGGCCTCACCGGCGCCACCGGAGCAACCGGCCTGACCGGAGCAACCGGCCTGACCGGGCCGACCGGCATCACGGGCCTCACCGGGCCGACCGGCAACGTCGCTCCTCCTCTGGGAATCGGTGTGACCGAGACCGGATCCTGGATCCTGCCCGAATTGAAAGAACTCGGCGCGGGCGAATTTGAGGCGAAAACCATGATTTCCTTCGCGATCCCGCTGAGCGCAGCTCTCCCATCTGGGAAGGTTAAATACGTCAAAGCCGGC
>DASZSJ010000140.1:0-3533 GCA_035548675.1 Solirubrobacterales bacterium | reverse complement strand
GTGGCCCTCCTCAAAACGCTCGGCGGGAGCCTCGCTTGAGTGTTTTGACGAGGGCCACCCGAGCCCTCTCGGTCTTGGGCAAGGCAAAGCGGGTCGCGGTCTCTCGTACGGCGATCGGCGTCACAGCTTGTGCTGCCCTGGTCGGAATGGCGGGGTGCGGTGAAGCGGACGGGGTGGCCGAGGGGGCCGTCGTCACCGCTTACGTCGAAGCTCCTTTGTGCGCGGAAGCTCAGCGGGAGCTGCGGCGGCAGGGCGGTCGCGCGGGGGACCTCCGCGTTCGCGCTGTGTGCTTGCCCGATCCGCGCGAAGCGCGGAAGCTCGACCTCGCAACCATCGGCGCCAACGCGCGGCGGGCCACCGAGGACTCGACCGCGGTGGCTTACCTGGAGGCTCCCGACCCGCGGGTGTCTCGCTTCTCCCACCGGATCCTGGAAACGGCTGAGATTCCCTGGTTCGCGGATGACTCGGGAGCCGCCGCCATGTCGCGCCTGCTGAAGCGGATCGAGTCCGCGGGTTCGGGCTCGCTGCGCGGCCAGCTGTGACGCGCGGTGCGGACCGAGGCTGAGCCTCGCCCTTGCCCTCCCTCTCGCCCCGTCCTACCATGGCCGGGTGGGCCGCGGGTGGCGCTGCTTGGAGGTCGATTGGAATGCCACCCGCTTGCACATCCGAAGACACAGGCGCTAGAATCCGGTACAGGGTGGTGCCTAAAGGGGGGTTTTCGTGCCAGCTCCACCCAACCTCACAAGCTCCGACCCGATGGCTAGGCTGCCGCGATGGCGCTGACGCCCGAGGAGGAGATCGGCCGCCTCACCCGGATGCCGCCGGGCCGCCACAAGCTGCCAGCGGACTTCGTCGCCCAGAACCAGCGCGCCCGCCTCAGCTACGCGATCGTCCACCTGGTCGCGCGCCAGGGCTATCCCGCCACCTCGCTCAACCAGGTCGTCAAGACCGCCGGCGTCGCCCGCCACACCTTCTACGAGCACTTCGAGAGCAAGGAAGCACTCTTCCTCTCCGTCTTCGACCGGGCCGCCGAGGGGGCGCTGCGCGTCACCCGCGAGGCGATCGAAGCCGCGCCGGACCCCTGGGAGGAGAAGGCGCGTGCCGCCCTCACCGCCCTGCTCGCCCACCTCGCCGCCGACCTCACCCTCGCCCGGGTCTGCCTGCTCGAGTCCCAGAGCGCCGGCCCCGAGGCGCTGGCCCGCTACGAGGCGACGCTGCACGAGTTCGCCGACCTGCTGCGCAGCGGGCGGGACAGCCTCGCCGCCGCCGCGGAGTACCCGCAGTCGCTGGAGGACATCACCGTCGGCGGCCTCGCCTGGATGGTCGGCCGCCGCCTCGCCGAGGACCCCGAGGGCATCGAGCAACTGCTCCCCAGGGCGCTCGAGTTCCTGCTCACGCCCTACGTCGGCGACGCCGCCGCTCGCCTCGCCGCGCAGTCCTCCGACTGACCGCGCCCCGCCCTCGCGGCGGGGGGACCGGGGGCCTCCGGTGACCGGGCCCGCTCCCGCGGACGACCGCGATCGCCTCGCCGTCGCCTGGGTCGACCAGGTCCGCGCCGCCCTGACGAGGACGCTCGCCGACGCCGACCGCGCTCCCCGCGACCGCGACGTCGAGGCGCTGATCGAGCTGATCGACCGCGGCCGCCGCCATCTCGACGATCCCCGCTCCCTCACTCGCGCCACCGCCGAGGGCATCGGCGGCGCCGTCTTCGAGCTGATCGCGATATCGCGGGCGCGTGACGAAGGGGCGCGGGGGAGGGGGGAGGAGCCGAGCGACCTCCTGCCTCAGCTGATGTTCTTCGCCCTCCGCCCCTACCTCGGGGTCGACCTCGCCCTCGCGGAGCTCCGCCGCTGCACCCGCGAGCGGCCCCCCGATGGCAAGGGAAGCGCCTCGTGGAACACTATTGTTCACCGATGAGGCGTTCAGCGCCGCGGCGCGATCCGAGTCGTCGGCGGACCGACTTGCAGGAGATTCGATGAGCAGCGAGCGAGCCAAGAAGCCCGCCCCGACCCCGGCCCCCGAGCTGGCGCGCTTGCCCCCGGGGCGCCACGGCCTCTCGCGCGAGTTCGTCGCGGCCAACCACCGCGACCGCCTGATCGCCGCCTGTGCCCAGACCGTCGAACGGCTCGGCTACGCCGACGCCAGCGTCGCCCGCATCATCGAGGCCGCCGCCGTCTCCCGCCGCACCTTCTACGAGCACTTCTCCTCCAAGGAGGACTGCTTCATCGCCACCTACGACACGGTCATGGACAACCTGCGCGACCGCATCGTCGCCGCCGTCGAGCGGGCTGGCGAGTGGCCCCAGAACGTCCCTGCCGCCCTCGCCGCGATGCTCAACTTCTTCGCCTCCGAGCCCGCCCTCGCCCGTCTCTGCATGGTCGAGACCCTCGCCGCCGGCCCGCCCGTCTCCAACCACCACCGCGAGAAGGTCGCCGCCCTCGCGCCGATCCTCCGCGCCGGCCGCATCGAGGCCCAGGGCCCGGACGGCCCGCCCTTCGACACCGAGGAGGCGGTGATCGCCGGCGTCGTCTCGCTGATCACCCGCTGGGTCGTCGTCGACCGCACCGACCGCCTCCCCGAGCTCCTCCCCGACGCGATCACCGTCGCCCTCACGCCCTTCCTCGGCGTCACCGACGCCGGCCGCATCGCCGCCGCCTCGGCCTAACGGCGCGTCTACCTCACGCGACGTTCCAAAAACGGAGACGTTTCACGCCTATTTCGGTACAGCTCTTGACTTAGAACTTCTGATCTGTTTCTATTCCTCCACCACCGCTGCCCGCAGGGACGGGCAGGGGAGTGCAACAGGGACAACCGAGCCTCGCCGGAAGCCGCAAAGGGAAGCGGCTGGCAGAGGGGCTCACGGGACAAGGAGAGAGATTTAGATGTTCTCGCCACTACGGAATCGCTTCGGCATCCCGGGGGTCATCTCGGTGATCGCCCTCGTCTTCGCCATGCTCGGCGGCGCCTACGCCGCCACCAACTCCTCCGGCGGCGGCAAGGCCACCGCCTCGGCCAAGGCCAAGAAGGGCCCCCGGGGTCCGAAGGGGCCGAAGGGCGACACCGGCCCGGCCGGCCCAACTGGCCCCGCCGGCGCCAACGGCAAAGATGGCGCCAACGGCAAAGACGGCGCCCAGGGCCCCGAAGGCAAACAGGGCTCGCAGGGTGATGTCGGGGCCACGGGTGCAGCGGGTGCCACCGGAGCTGCCGGCACCAACGGCAGCTCGGTCCGCAGCGGCGCCGGTGCTCCCGCGGCGGGCGTCGGCAGCGTCGGCGACTTCTACATCAACACCACGACCTATGAAATCTACGGTCCCAAGACCGGCGGTGGCTGGGGATCCGGCACCTCGCTGAAAGGCCTCGAAGGCAACATCAAAGCGCCGCTGGGGTCCAACGTGACCGAGACCGGATCCTGGATCCTGCCCGAATTGAAAGAACTCGGCGCGGGCGAATTTGAGGCGAAAACCATGATTTCCTTCGCGATCCCGCTGAGCGCAGCTCTCCCATCTGGGAAGGTTAAATACGTCAAAGCCGGC
>DASZSJ010000139.1:0-6936 GCA_035548675.1 Solirubrobacterales bacterium | reverse complement strand
CGACCTCCAGCGCCGCCGCGAAGCCGCGCCGGCCGAGCCCCTCCTCGAGCAGCCGCTCGACCGCCTCGCGCGCGTTGCGCGGCGCCTCGCGACGGCGCCGCCTCCCCCGCGCCCGCTGTCGCTCCCGGTAGTAGCGCCAGTCCCGCTTGCTCATCGCACCCCACCCTTCCGGTGCGCTTCATCCCCGCATATCGGAGCAGAGGCGCAGCGGAAGCTCATCGTTCGCGGGCGAGGACGCCGAGGGCGCGGTCAAGCGCCTCGTCGGGGCGGGTGCGCGGGTCGTCGGCGGCCTTGACGTCGGGGTGGATGCCGTGGCTCTTGGCGAGATTGACCCCGTCCGGCGTGAAGTACTCGCCGATCGTCAGCTTCAGCGCGCCGCCGTTGGAGAGCCCGATCTCCTGCTGGAAGACCCCCTTGCCGTAGGAGCGGGTGCCGAGGACCGTCGCGTCCGCGTTGTCGGCGAGCGCCGCGGTGAGGATCTCGGCCGCCGAGGCCGTGTTGCGGTCGATCAGCACGACCAGCGGCGACGCCGGCAGATCGTCGCCAACGGTCTTGTAGACGGAGTGACCTTGGGTGCGGGAATCGGTGGTGACGACGACCTCGTCCTGGGGCAGGAAGACGCTGGCGGTCAGGACGGCCTCCTCGAGCAGGCCGCCGCCGTTGCCGCGCAGGTCGAGCACGATCCCTTCCGCACCTTCGTCCTGCACCTTCTCGACCGCCTTGCGCAGCAGCGCATGAGCGCCTTCGCTGAAGGTGATCAGGCGCACGTAGCCGAGCTTGCGACCGCCCACCTCCTTCAACTCGTGCGAGACCACAGGCAGCGCGATCTCCTCCCTCTTCAAGCGCACCTCGCGCACCCTGCCGGTCTTGGGGTCCTTGACGCCAATCGTCACCGCGGTCCCTTCCGGGCCCTTGATCCTTTCGGTCGAGACCTGGCTGTTCACCCCGGCGATCGAGTCGCCGTCAACCGAGACGATCAGCTCGCCGCTCTCGATCCTCGCCTGCTCCGCCGGCGAATGGGGGAAGACCCTGTCGACGCGCAGGCCCTGCGGGACTTCGGAGACGGTCAGGCCGACGCCGGAGAAGCTGCCCGAGATCGCTTCGTTGAAGTGCGCCAGCGCTTCCGGGGAGAAGTAGTCGGAGAAGCGGTCTCCGTGGCGGCGGCGCAGCTCGCGCACCATGCCCTGCAATGAGGCGTTGGTCAGCTCGGTCGACCCCACCGGCCGGAAGTAGTTGTCTTCGATCAGTTCGCTTGCCTCCAGGTTGAGGCCGGCGCGGTCGTCGACGAAGCGGTCGCGGAGGAATTCGGGCAGCTTGGCGGGATGCCCCCCGAGCCAGATCCCGGCGCAGAGGACGGCGATGAGAGCGACCGCGAGGGCCGCGATCCGCGACCCCCTCACCGCGTGCTCAGACCCTCAGGAAGCGGCGCAGCGTGACGCCGGAGCCGATCGCGGAGACCAGCACCGAGGCGGCGAAGAGGATCGCCACCAGAGCGGGGAAGGAGAGCGTGCTGTTGTTCTGGGCCGCCAGGAACGAGAAGGTGTCGCTCAGCGGGTCGACGATCGTGATCTTGCCCAACCACAGGATCAGTATGGCTATCAGGCCGCCCGCGAAGCCGACGACGACCCCCTCGATCATGAAGGGCCAGCGGATGAACCAGCGGGTCGCCCCGACCAGCCGCATCACCTCGACCTCACGGCGGCGGGTGTAGATCGAGAGCCGGATCGTGTTGCCGACCAGCATCAGCGAGGCGACGATCAGCAGCGCCGTGATCACGGTCAGCACGATCTTCAGCGCGCTCGTCACCTGCTCGATCTGCTCGGACTGCTGCTGGCGGTCGAAGACGTCCTGGACGATCGGCGAGATCGGCTGCGGCTTGCCGTTGGGCCCGGGCGGCGTGACCGCGGCCCGCACCGAGTCGAGGTTGCTCGCGTCGTCGGCCTTGATCTGGAAGTTGGCGGGCAGCGGGTTGTCGTGCAGCTGCGCCAGCAGGTCTTCGCTCTTGTTCTTGCCGAGGTCGTCTTCGAGTTCTTTCAGCGCCTCCGCCTTGCTGATGAAGTTGACCGAGGCGACGTGCGGGATCGCCGCCAGCTTGTCTTCGAGCGCCGCGATTTCGCCGTGGGTGGCGTCGTCGTAGATCGCCACCCGAAACTCGAGGCTTTCGCGCACCTGCTCGCTCTTGGCCTGGGTCGTCTGGAAGATCGGGATCAGCACGCCGAGCAGGATCACCGTCGTCACAGTGGTGACGATCGCGGCCATGCTCGGCGCCCCGTTGCGGCGCAGCGCCCGGAACGCCTCGGCGATGAAGAAGGGGAGCTTGGACATCTAGATCAGCGCGTCGTGTCCGTTGGTCTGGCCCTCGGGGGCGACGCCCAGCTCGGCCCGCATGCGCACGCCGAACTCGGTCGTCGACTCCTCCGTGTAGCCGCCCGCGACCTCGTCGCGGACGACGCGCCCCTCGTACAGCTCGATCACGCGGCGGCGCATGCTGTCGACCATCTCGCGGTCGTGGGTGACGACGACGACCGTGGTGCCGGTCTTGTTGATCCGGTAGAGCAGCTGCATCACGCCGATCGAGGTGACCGGGTCGAGGTTGCCGCTGGGCTCGTCGGCGAGCAGCAGCGGCGGGTGGTTGACGAAGGCGCGGGCGATCGAGACGCGCTGCTGCTCGCCGCCGGAGAGCTGGTCGGGGAAGCTGTTGAGCTTGGTCGAGAGGCCGACCAGGCGCAGGATCTCGGGCACCTTGGAGCGGATCTGGGCGCGGGGAGCGCCGATCACCTGCAGCGCGTAGGCGACGTTGTCGTAGACGGTGCGGTCGGGCAGCAGCTTGAAGTCCTGGAAGACGGTGCCGATGTTGCGCCGCAGCTGCGGGATCTTCTTCTCCGGCAGGGCGCCGATGTCGCGGCCGGCGATGCGGACGGTGCCGTCGGTGACCGCCTCGTCGCGGATCAGGGTCTTGATCAGGGTCGACTTGCCGCAACCGGTGGGGCCGACGAGGAAGACGAACTCGCCCCGGTCGACCGCCAGCGAGACCCGGTCCAGCGCCATGTGGCCGCCCGGGTAGACCTTGGTCACGTCGCGCAGCTCGATGATCGGCTTGCCGCCGGGTCGCGGGCGGCGCGGATCGTCGCCGCCTCGCCTCGGCGGCTCCCCCCCCTCGCTCTTTCGCCTTCGCAGCCTGGCCATGCCCGCGCTCCCTTCTGCGGACACAGGTTGACTCCTGCGCGCCGCCGGGCGCGCAATTCCGCGCCCAATTCGAAGTGAGCGAGAGACTAGCGAATTGTTAGTGAATTCTCACAATCTCAGCGGGATGATGGCATTGAGAGATTAGAACGTTCCAAATAGTTGCACCATTGGTACACATCTGAGAGGGTGGCCGCGATGCTGGCCCACATCGTCGGAATCCCAATCGAGGAGACCACACTGAGCTTGGCGCCGCTCGCCGCAACCGCCGGCAGCCTCGCCGGGCTGCGGTTGCGACATCGCCGCAGCGGCAGTAGGCAGCGCG
Source organism: Solirubrobacterales bacterium (assembly GCA_035548675.1). GTDB lineage: Bacteria > Actinomycetota > Thermoleophilia > Solirubrobacterales > 70-9 > VRUE01. The sequence continues at coordinate 3,428 of DASZSJ010000139.1, read as the reverse complement.
GACGGACCCGGCTGCTGCCATGGGCACGGAGGCGCCGATGAGCACGGCCTCACCCAGCGCGGTCCAGGCCCCGCGGGCCCTCCGCCACCGCCGCAGCGCGCGACGCCTGACCGCCGGGCAGCTCGCCGACCTGCGCGGCGCGGTGAGCGCGGCGCAGGCGATCGGCGACGACCGCGGCTACCAGCGCTGGGCGGGAATCCACGGCTTGCCGCTGCCGATCTCCTGCACCCATCACAACGAGCTCTTCCTTCCCTGGCACCGCGCCTATCTCTACCTGTTCGAGAAGGCGCTGCAGGAACGAGTGCCCGGCGTGACCCTGCCCTGGTGGGACTGGACCGACAACCACGCCGAAGGCATTCCGGCTGCCTACAGCCGCCAGCGAGTCGAGGGCAGGAAGAACCCCCTCTTCGACTCCCCGATCCAGCCCGCTGGCCGCGAGCGCCCGAGCCAGACGCGAACGCAGCGCGCCCCCGGCGCCCCCGGTCGCCTGCCCACCCCGGCCGAAGTCGAGGCGATCCTCGGCAACCGCGACTTCCTCACCTTTCAGACCCAGCTCGAGAGCATCCACGATGGCGTCCACGTCTGGGTCGGCGGCACGATGGAAAGCATCGCCACCGCCGCGTACGACCCGATCTTCTGGGCCCATCACTGCATGATCGACCGGCTCTGGTACCTCTGGCAACTCCGCCACCCCGGGGCGGGTATTCCGGCACGACTACTGGACAGAGCGCTGGCTCCGTTCCCACTGACGGTCCGCCAGACGATCGACGCGAGCAGCCTTGGCTACGACTACGCCGCCACCACCACCGCCGCTGCGGGGCCGGGCCATGGTTGAACGATTCAGCACCAGCGCGATCGAGCTGCCCCCGCCCGAGCGCCCGTTCGACCGGGCGGACCTGATCTTCTACGGCCTCGACCATTCCGGCCCGTCCTTCGAAGCCCAGGTCTTCTTCGACCCGCGCGGCGTCGCTCGCGAGGCCGACGCCGAGCATCGCGCCTACGTCGGCTCGTTCTTCGTCTTCGGCCACGGCGGCTGCTTCGGCGACGTCGGCCACTGCGACATCCCCTCGGAGCGAGATCCGTTCGACCTGCGCCCGCCGCACCAACTGGAACCGGCGACTCGCATCGTCACCGTGACCGACGCGCTGCGTGCCCTGCTGAAGCGAGACGTCGAGGCGGCGAAGGTGACCGTGATCGCTCGTACGGCGGCGCGGACGCCAGCTGACGTGCTCGCCTTCGAGACAGTGCGGCTGGCGACTTATGCGTAGGGAGCGACCGGGGCCGCGGGAGCCGAGGAGGGCGACCTGAGCGAGGCCGGGCAGAGCGAAGGGCCGGTGCTCGCTGCGCCCCAAGCGCTCGGCAAGGTCGGCGAGGGAGCGGGCGCACGCGTCTCCGAGGCGTTCGACAGCACCGGCAAGGCAATCGCTGCCGTGGCCGGGCTCGGCGCCTTCTTCTTCGTCGCCGGCTATGCGGTCGAGTGGCAGCGCCTGAAGCGCGGTGGCCTTCCACCCGAGCAGGTGCTGCCGCTGCTCCCCCAAGCGCAGATCGGGGCCGCCGGAGTGCGCGAGCTGGCGATCTCGGTCCTCTTTGGCGGGGCGCTCCTGGCCCTGCTCGGCTTCGGCCTCGTCGCTCTCGCCAGGATGACGAAGGAACGCTCGGGCCCGGTGTCGCGCCGGCTCAACGATGCACTCGAACACGATGTCTTCGTCCCCACCCTCGTGATCGGCGCGATCACCGTGTTGATCGTGCCCTTCGACACGCTCGGCCTTTTCGTCGCCGTCGCAGTGACCTGCCTGATCGGTTACGCGCTCTACCTGGTGCGGGCTTTCCTCGCCGACGGCGATGGAGCGAAGTTCCCACTATGGCGGCTGACGATCGCGATCGCCATCGTCGCCGTCATCCTCGCCGGCGCCCGCCAGCACGAGTTCCCCGAGCCCCGCCCGAAGGCGATTGCAGAGCTGAAGAAAGGGGGCTCCTTCGAAGCCACCTATCTAGGCACTGACGCCGGCAAGGTGATGTTCAGGCTGCACAAGCCCGGAGAGTCGACCGAATTGATCGTCCTCCACGACGACGAGCTGGAGAGCCTCAGGCTGATGAAGAGCTCATACGTGTTCTCGGTGGACGCTTCGTTGATCGATCGCGTCCTCGACCCTCTGCTGCCAGGATTTCAGCTCAGCTGCATTCCGCCGGAGTGCCGGTGGGACGAGGAAGACCGCATCGGCCCCTCGGTCTTTTTCTGAGCGGCCGACCCGTCAGCCGGCGAGGGGCTGCACGCCGGCGGTCGCCCGCTCCGCCGCCGCGACGATGTGCTCGGCGTCGATGCCGGCGGCGGCGAGCAGGGCCTCGGGCGGGCCGCTGCCGGGGCGCTCGGTGACGGCGAGGCGGGTGAGGCTCGTCGCCACCCCGTTCTCGGCCAGGACGGCGGCGACGACGTCGCCGATGCCGCCCTCGATCCAGTGGTCCTCGACCGTGACCAGGGCCCGGGTCTCCGCCGCCGCGGCGAGGATCGTCGCGGCGTCGACCGGCTTCACCGAGTAGAGGTCGATGACGCGGGCGGCGATGCCCTTCTCGGCGAGCGCGTTGGCCGCCTCGAGGCATTCGTGCAGGGTGATGCCGGCGCCGATCAGGGCGATCGCGTCGTCGTCGCCGGAGCGGACGACCTCGCTGCCGCCGATCGCGAAGGATTGCTCGGGCCCGTAGATGACCGGCGTCTTTTCGCGCGTCGTGCGCATGTAGCTGATGCCGCGGTGCTCGCGCATCGCGTCGAGCAGGGCGACGGCCTGATTGGCGTCGGAGGGGTAGAGGACGACGCTGCCGAACACCGCTCGCAGCGAGGCGATGTCCTCGAGCGCCATCTGCGAGGGGCCGTCGGGGCCGATCGAGACGCCGACGTGCGAGCCGCAGAGCTTCAGGTCGGCGGCCGAGATCGCGCCCATGCGGACGAAGTCGTAGGCGCGGCTGAGGAAGGCGCCGAAGGAGGAGGCGAACGGCCTCCAGCCGCGCGTCTGCAGGCCGATCGCCGAGGCGACCATCTGCTGCTCGGCGATGTACATCTCGAAGAAGCGGTCCGGGTGCGCGGCGGCGAAGCGTTCGGCGTAGGTCGAGTTGCCGACCTCGCCGTCGAGCGCCACGACCCTCTCGTCGATCGAGCCGAGCCAGGCGAGCGCGTCGCCGTAGGCGCCGCGGGTGGCCACCGCTTCGCCGGCCCCGTAGGCGGGGCGCTCGACCGCGGCGCGCGCGACCTCGAAGGGCTTCGCCGCGCCCGGCTTCGCCACCTCGACGCTTACCTCGCGGGCGCCGCCGAGCTCCTCGATCGCGGCCTCGGGATCGGCCAGCGGCTTGCCGTGCTGGCCGTCCTTGTCCTCGACCGCGGCGACGCCCGAGCCCTTCTTGGTGCGGGCGAAGATCACCGCCGGCCGCTCGCTCGC
>DASZSJ010000138.1:0-3600 GCA_035548675.1 Solirubrobacterales bacterium | reverse complement strand
TGCAGCTGCCGGCGTCGCCTTCGAGCGTGGTCCAGCCGACGAAGTGCCAGCCCGTTTCCGCGGTCGCGGTGAGCGGCACTTCGATGCCTTCGGCGTATTCGGCTGAACATTCGCCAGCCGCTTCTTCGCAGCCGTCGATTTCGCCAGAGACCGGGTTCGGCGGTTCGGTGGCGCTGACTTCACCTTCGCCCTCGACTTCGACGATGAGGGGTTGGGGCGGATTTTCGGCGAACACCGCCTTCAGCTTCGCCGGTGCGTTCAGTTCGCCGGTTTCGCAGGAGGCGGTGGCGGCGGTGCAACTGCCGGCGTCGCCTTCGAGCGTGGTCCAGCCGACGAAGTGCGAGCCGATGTCGGCGGTCGCGGTGAGCGGCACTTGGGTGCCTTCGGCGAATTCTTCTTCGCAGGCGGCGGTGCCGTTGCCGGTTTCGGTGCAGGTGATGCCGGTGCCGGTCACTTCGCCGTCGCCTTCGACTTCGATCGTCAGCGGCTGGGGCGGACCGGATTCTTCGGCGAAGACCGCCTTGACCGTGGCGCCGCCTGAGCCCGGCGGTTCCGAGTAGGCCAGGCAGTAGTTGAAGCCGCTGATTTCTTCGCAGGCTTCGGCGGTCCCTTCGACGATCACCCATTCGACGAATTCCCAGCCCGAGGCGGGGAGCGCTTTGAGGTTGACCGCTTCATAGCCTTCGCCTTCGTCGCTCATTTCGTCTTCGCAGACGTCGCCGAGCTGGGTGGGGCTGTGGCAGTCGATCGGCGGCGTGCCTTCGTAGGTGGGGCCGGCGCTGACGAGCGCGCCTTCACCTTCGATTTCGACCTTGAGGGTTTCGTGGGCAAATGCCTGCGCGGTGGGCAGGAGGACGAATGCTGCGGCAAGCACGCCGAGAAAAACAAGGCGCAGGAGACCGCCTGCATGCGCACCACTTGCATGAGAAGAAACGAGTGAGTCGGACCTGGGTGCAGCCGCACGGTCGCCGGCGCGCTGCACGAAAGCGGTGCGAAAGACGATAGTGAGGCGGGCAAGCATGCGGTTCACGCGTCGGCGTGCGGCCGTCTAGAGGTGTCGAAGTCGGTGGGGTCACCTGTCATGGGGATTGGTCTCTCCTTGTCCCGTGCGGTTCGGCCCCGCCCGACCCGGGTGTTCGGGTCGCCCTGGCCGAGGCTCGGCCGCTAGTTCTCCTCCACCCACAAGAGCAACTCCTCAACGGAGAAGGTGCGCTCTGGCGGGCCGAGACAATGAGAACATACACGGACCAAAAAGTCAAGACAACTGCACCGAGCGGTCCGCTGGCATCCCTTGAAAAGGCCGTAGTAATGGCTTTATAATGAGAAAAGGCAGGGCAGATCGGAGAGACGAAATGTCCTACATGCGACCGCACGCGTACCACCATCGAAAGGCCATGGGGACGAGCCGCTAAGACGGCCAAGGCTGCGGATATCGTCTCGCCGATGGTGCGGACGCCATGGGGAGATTCGGAGAAGCTGCGGGACCGAAAGATGTCCGCCGGGCGGGGGACGCCACGCGAGCAGTCCGACAAGAACCAGCGCGAGCGGCTGTTCGCGGCGATAGTGGCGACCGTCGCGGAGAAAGGCTATGAGGCGACCAGGGTCGAGGACCTGGTGGAACTATCGGGCGTCTCGCGCAGCTCCTTCTACCGTCACTTCGAGGACAAGGAGGAGTGCTTCCTGGCGGCGATCTCGGCCCTGGTGCAGCCGTCCCTGGACGTGATCGAGGCGGGGATGGCGGGCGAGGAGGAGATCGACCTCGGGCAGGCCCAGAAGGCCTTCGAAGCGCTGCTCGGGCGGATCGTCGCCCAGCCGGCGGCGGCGAAGATGTGCTTCGTCGAGGTCTACGCGGCGAGCGGCGGCATCGCCGTGGTCGACAGCACGATGGACGCCTTCGAGGGCCTGGTCGCGCGCCTGCTCGAGCAGGGCGGGCACGCGGGAGTGCCCCCGGAGATCGTCAGGGCGCTGATCGGCGGCGTGCAGAAGGTGATCCACAAGCGCCTCTACCGCGGCGAGGAGGCCGAGCTGCCGGAGCTGGCGCCGCAGCTGTGGGAATGGATCTTCCTCTACCCCCCACCCCCCGGGCCGCTGCGCGCGGGGCGCCGCCGCCACCGCCAGGCGCTGCCCTTCGAGGAGCGCCAGGCGGCCTCCAACCCGCCGGAGCGGATCCTGCGGGCGCTGGCCGCCGTGGTCGCCGAGAAGGGCTACCCGGAGACGACCGTCGCCGACGTCGTCAAGCGGGCGAAGACCTCCCAGCGCACCTTCTACGAGCACTTCTCCGACAAGGAGGACGCGATGGTCGCGGCGATCGACAGCGGCTCCTCGCAGATGCTGGCGGCGGCGCTGCCCGCCTTCCGGCGCTCCTCCGACTGGCAGCACGCGGTGCAGGCGACGCAGCAGGCGATGTTCTCCTGGGGCGTCGGGGAGCCCGAGTACGCGCGGCTGGGGGCGGTTGAGATGTACGCGGCGGGCAAACAGGCGCTGGAAAAACGCGAGCAGGTGACCGAAGGGATGGAGGGCCTGCTGGCGCCGGGCTATGAGCTGGCGCCCGAGGCGCCGGCGATCACCGCCGAGGCGATCGGCGGCGCCCTCTACGCCCTCTTCTATGACTGGGTGAAGCAGAAGGGCGCCGAGCGCCTGGCCGAGATGGTCCCCCACGCCGTCTACATCACCCTGACCCCCTTCATCGGCGCCGAGGAGGCCTTCGAGGTGGCGACGGGCTAGAAGGGCCCGGCGTCGAGACGACGTGAACCGCTTCAGGCTCGCGGCGGCGGATTGAGCTGGATCGCAGGCGGTGGCAGCGCTTTGACCCCAGCCACCTCGGCGCGATCGCGGAAGAGGCAGAGGATCTCGCCGCTTGCGGGACTGGGCCGAGGGCGAGTAAGGCCCACTCGGGGCAACTGGTCGGCGGTCCGCAGCGCCAGCTCGTCGATCTGCCGGTACCACCCGGCCCACGCTGTCTCTCGCGAGTCGGCGAGGTAGAAGCCCGCGATCGCCGAGCCGCGCTGCCAGCGGCCGTCGGGTGGGGGGTCCGAGCGCCACCAGACCGATCCACGGTGTGGAAGATGGCGAAACCAGACGCTGGCGACGCGGACGCGGTCGACGTCGAGCGCCAAGGCTCAGGTGGCGATCGGTTCCTCGAGCGCGGAAACGACGCGCGCTACCCGCAGGTACTGGCCCTCGGCGATCAGGTCGAGCGGCTAATGTGCGAGCGAGAGCCGGGGAAACGACCGCTCAGCGGCCGCCGAAGCGCCGCTCGCGAGCTTCGTACTCGGCGATCGCCGCACACAGCGAGTCGCGGGAGAAATCGGGCCAGAGCTCCTCGCTGAAGATCAGCTCGGAGTAGGCCGCCTGCCAGAGCAGGTAGTTGGAGAGGCGCTGCTCGCCGCCGGTGCGGATGACCAGCTCGGGATCGTGCATCTCCGGCGCGTAGAGGCGGGCGCGGAACTCCTCCTCGCCGCCGCTGCGAAACTCGCGGGCGGCGCGCAGGATCTCGGCCCGCCCGCCGTAGTTGAAGGGGACGAAGAAGGTGATCCGCTCGTTGGCGGCGGTCAGCTCCTCGGCCCACTGGAAGCGCTCGATCAGGCTCGCCGGGACGGG
>DASZSJ010000137.1:0-14998 GCA_035548675.1 Solirubrobacterales bacterium | reverse complement strand
CGGCGCGGGCGCGGGCGACATCAATTCCGCAGAGGCATACCCGCCATGCCTCTACATCCCCGTTTGAACGACAAGGGATCGGCCTACTAACCCTCAGCCCCGCCAAACCGCTGAGCGACGTAATCCCAGTTGACCACGTTCCAGAACGCGTCGATGTAGTCGGGGCGCTTGTTCTGGTACTTCAGGTAGTAGGCGTGCTCCCAGACGTCGCAGCCGAGCAGCGGCACGCTGCCGTCGGAGATCGGCGAGTCCTGATTCGGCGTCGAGACGACGGCGAGGCCGGAGCTGTCCTTGACCAGCCAGGCCCAGCCGGAGCCGAAGCGGGCGACGCCGGCGTTCTTGAACTCCTCCTTGAAGGAGTCGAAGGAGCCGAAGGTCGACTCGATGCCGGAGGCCAGCTCGCCGCTCGGCTCACCGCCGCCGTCGGGGCTGAGCATCTGCCAGAAGAGGGTGTGGTTGTAGTGGCCGCCGGCGTTGTTGCGCACCGGGCCCTGCTTGTCCCCGGGCAGGCTCGAGAGGTTGCGCAGGACGTCCTCGACGTCGCGATCGGCCCACTCGGTGCCCTCGAGGGCGGCGTTGGCCTTGTCGACGTAGGCCTGGTGGTGCTTGTCGTGGTGGACGCGCATCGTCGCCTCGTCGATGTGCGGCTCGAGCGCGTCGTATGCGTACGGTAGGTCGGGGACCGAAAAGGCCATCTGGCGTCTCCTTTGGAATCGGTATGCGAAGTCGGCTGGGAGCCTAACGGCGCCACGCTCTGCGTACCCCGCTGGCGGGCAGGGCAAGCACGCGACGGCATGAACTGACCATCAGCGGGTAGCGGTCACGGTGCATGACCGACGGAGGGAGAGATTCGGCTGCCCAGCTGGGGACGATCGAGACCCGCATTCCCGCCCGACTCGACCGCCTGCCCTGGGCGAAGTTCCACTGGATGATCGTGCTCGGCCTGGGCACGGTCTGGATCCTCGACGGGCTTGAGGTGACGATCGTCGGCAGCATCGGCCAGCGCCTCACCGAAAACGGCAGCGGGATCACGCTCGACGCCAGCCAGATCGGCACCGCGGCCGCCTTCTACGTCGGCGGCGCCTGCAGCGGCGCCCTCTTCTTCGGTCAGCTCACCGACCGCTTCGGCCGCAAGAAGCTCTTCCTGCTCACGCTGGGCGTCTACATCGCCGCCACGGTAGCCACCGCCTTCTCCTGGACCGCCTGGTACTTCTACGCCGCCCGCTTCTTCACCGGCGCGGGGATCGGCGGCGAGTACGCGGCGATCAACTCGGCGATCGACGAGCTGATCCCGGCGCGGGTGCGCGGCCGGGTCGACCTGATGATCAACGGCAGCTACTGGCTCGGCGCCGCCGGCGGCGCGCTTGCCTCGATCGCCCTGCTCGACACGGCGCTCTTCGCCGCCGACCTCGGCTGGCGCCTCGCCTTCGCGATCGGCGCCGCGCTCGGCGTCGGCATCCTGCTCGTGCGCCGCAACGTGCCGGAGAGCCCGCGCTGGCTCTTCATCCACGGCCGCGACGAGGAGGCCGAGGGGATCGTCGGTGAGATCGAGCGCGCGGTCGAAGAGGAGACCGGGGAAAGCCTCTCCGAGCCCGACGACAGCCTCACCGTCAAGCAGCGCAAGGTCATCCCCCTGGGTGAGATCGCCCGCACCGCCTTCTCCAAGTACCCGCGCCGCACGGCGCTCGGCCTCGCCCTCTTCGTCGGCCAGGCGTTCATGTACAACGCGGTCACCTTCGACCTCGGCACCCTGCTCGGCGAGTTCTTCGACGTCGCCTCGGGCACGGTGCCGATCTACATCGCGATCTTCGCCTTCTCCAATTTCCTCGGCCCCTTCACCCTGGGGCGGCTCTTCGACACCGTCGGGCGCAAGCCGATGGTCACCTTCACCTACCTCGCCTCAGCCGCGCTGACCGCCGTGCTCGGCATCCTGCTGCTCGGCAATTCGCTGACCACCTGGTCCTTCATGGCCTTCGTCCTGGCGATCTTCTTCCTCGCCTCGGCCGGGGCCAGCTCCGCCTACCTGACCGTCAGCGAGATCTTCCCGATGGAGACGCGGGCGCTCTCGATCGCCTTCTTCTACGCCGTCGGCACCGCCGCCGGCGGCATCGCCGGGCCGCTCCTCTTCGGCCACCTGATCGCCAGCGGCGACCAGGGCCAGGTCGCGATCGGCTTCCTGATCGGCGCCGCGGTGATGACCGTCGGCGGCATCGCCGAGCTGCTCTTCGGCGTCAGGGCCGAGCAGAGACAGCTGGAGGACGTCGCCGAGCCGCTGACGGCCGAGGGCGAGGGGGCCGAGGGAGTCGAGGGCGAGGACGAGGGGAAGCGCGAGCGGAGGCAGCGCGTCGCTCAGCGACGCGCTCGCGAAAGCGCCGGCATGCGCCGCTACCGGCCCGGGCCCGGGCGCCTCACCACCTCCCCCGGCCTGCGCATGTGGGCGCCCGACACGACGACGGACCGCGAGCGTGAGATCGAGATCATCGAGCGGGCGCTGGCCGAGAGGGGCAGCGCCAACCGGCGTGAGCTGGCGCGCCGCGTCGGCGGCCGCTACTGGGGCCCGGGCCGCTTCCGCGGTGCCCTGCGCGAGGCGACGCTCGAGGGACGGGTGAAGCGGCTCAAACGCGACCAGTACGCGCCGGTCGAGCGATGAAAGCCCCCTGCTAGCGTGGGACGGCAAGTGGCCGCACAGCCTGACGACCCGAAACTGGCGGGCGATCGCGAGCTCTGGGACCGCTTCGCGCGCGACCGCGAGCCCGCCGTGCGCGAAGAGCTGGTGCGCCGCAACATGGACTTCGCCAAGCGGCTCGCCCTGCGCTACCGCGGCGCCAGCGAGTCCTTCGACGACCTGCTGCAGGTGGCCAACCTCGGCCTGCTCAACGCCGTCGACCGCTTCGACCCCGAGCGCGGCATCCCCTTCACCGCCTTCGCCTCGCCGACGATCCTCGGCGAGCTGAAGCGGCACTTCCGCGACCGGGTCTGGACGGTGCGGGTGCCGCGCGGCCTGCACGACCGCATGGCCGAAGTCGACAAAGCGATCACCGAGCTGACCAAGAAGCTGCAGCGCTCGCCCTCGGTCGGTGAGATCGCCGAGCGCCTGGACCTGGAGCAGACCGACGTGCTCGAGGTGATGGAGGCGAACCACAACCGCCGGCCGCTCTCGCTCGACCGCCCCGCCGGGCCCGAAGAATCCGACGAAGCGCCCCCCGCCGAATGGGTCGGCGAAGAGGACGAGCGCTTCGAGCTGGTCGAGGGCAGGATCGCCCTCGACGCCGCCCTGCCCTACCTCGAGGAGCGCGAGCGGGTCGTGCTGCGGCTGCGCTTCGTCGACGACATGACCCAGTCGCAGATCGCCGAGCGCATCGGCCACTCGCAGATGCACGTCTCCCGCATCCTGAGGCGGGCGCTGGCGCGAATCCGCGAGCGGATCGAGGAGGAACGGGCGCTGGACGAAGGCCGCGGCTAGGCGGCGCGGGTTTCGCCAATTCCTACTAGCGCGCGGGTTTCGCCAATTCCTACTAAGCGGCGGGGACAGCGGTGAAGCGAACGATCAGGTAGTCGCCCTCGCCGGAGCTCTCCACCCCGACCTCGTCGACCAGGCCCTCCAGCGAGCCGCCCACCGCGGGAACCTCGAGCTGCCGGCGGACCTCCGCGGCGGCGCCGTCTTCCATCGGGCCGAGCCGCAGCTCGAGGCCCTCGCCGCTCTCCTCCAAGCCGAGCCGCACGCAGCCGTCGGCAAAGCGCCCGGGCGCGGCGTCGGCGATCGCGTCGGTGACGAGGACGGCGTCGGAGACCTGCTCGACCGAGAGGTCGCGCCGCGCGGCGAGGGCGCCCACCAGCCTCGCCAGCACCGGCTCGAGCAGCTCGGCGCGGCCGACCTTGAGCTCAGTCGCGCCGGAGGCGACGGAGAGCTCGTGCCGGTCGGCGGTGGCGCCGTTCGCCCCCCCGCCACTGAGCGGGACCCGCATCATCACCTCGGTGCCGCGGTCGAGGCCGCCGGAGATGCTGAAGCTGCTGGAGAGCGCGGCGATCAGCGAGAGGCCGAGTTTGAGGCTGTTGCGCTCCGAGTCGGCCTGGGGATTGATCCCCGCCCCGCTGTCGCTGACCGTCACCGTGAGCCCATCCTCGTCGGGGTCCGCCTCGACCGTCAGCGGCCCCGGCCCCTGCGGATAGGCGTGCACGACCACGTTCATGCAGGCCTCGGTGACCACGGTCTTCAGGTCGGCGACGCCGGTTTCGTCCATGCCGATCTGCTCGGCCAAGCCGGCGAGCGCGTGCCGGACGACCGCTACGTTCTCCGCCTTCGCCGGTAGCTTGATCTGCAGCCCGCTTGGCTTGTCGTTGATCGTGGAGCCGTTTGCCATCTGTCGCCTGTCGCTCGCCGAAGGCCAGTCCCCGCGCACCGCGAGCATAGCCGTCGAGTCCTTAGGCAAATCGGTACCCGTGGCCCAGGGCCGTAAAACGGCAGTTTCCGTGTCATCCCCGCGGGTAGCGGTCGGCTGAGCGCATCGATCGCCCACCCGGGAAGGAACGAGCACTTGATCCCCGCGCCACGCCGGCGGTTGCCCCGCGAGCTGTTCGAGACCCGCACCCACACCTGGCAGGAAGCCGGGCTCGGTCACGAGCTCGAAACGCGCTCGCCGGGCCGCGCCTTCGGCTGGCTGCTCGTCGCGCTGCTGACGATCGCCGGCACCCTCGTCGTCTACGGGCGGCGGGCGGACCTCTTCCCGGGCTACGGCCCCTGGGTGCGAGCGGCAACCGTCGCGATCCTGATCGTGGTCGGATCGGCCGCCAGCCACTGGCTGGTGCGCTGGGCCTCTCCCCGCCTCTTCCGCCGGGTCGATCCGGCGACGGCCGGCACCCTCGGCTTCCTGATCCGCCTCTTCGCGATGGGCGCCGTCGTCGTCCTCGCCCTGCGCATCGCCGGCGTCACCGCGGCCACCCTGGCGGTCGGCGGCGCCTTCACCGCGATCGTGCTCGGCCTCGCGGCCCAGCAGACCCTGGGCAACCTCTTCGCCGGCATCGTCCTGCAGAGCACCAGGCCCTTCCGGGTCGGCGAACGCGTGCGGCTCGTCGGTGGCGCGCTGGCCGGCTCGCTGGAAGGGACGGTGAGCTCGCTCGGCCTCTTCTACGCGACCCTGGTGCAGGGGGCCGATCGGCTGCAGGTACCGAACAGCGTTCTGATCAGCCTCGTCGTCGTGCCCCTGCGCGAGCCGCCCCGGGTCGACTTCCGGGCCCGCTTCACGCACGAGGCCAGCCCCCGCCGCGTCGAGGAGCGACTGCTCGGCGCAGTCCAGGTGCCGACCCGCTACCCGCCCAGCGTCAGGCTCGAGGAAGTCGACGAGGGCGGGGTCGTGCTGCGGGTCAGCGCGACGCCGCTGCGCCCGGGCGACGGCTCGCAGCTGGCCGAGGAAATCCTCTCCGCGGTGCGACGGCAGCCCGAGACTCAGGCGGCGGCCTGAGCGAAGCGCTCGACCGCGCCGGCGGGGTCGGCGAAGACCTCGCCGCGGACGAAGAGGCCGTCCTCGACCCGCCAGATCCAGGCGACCGGCATGTCGCGGATCCCGAGCTCGCGGTTGCGCACGTAGACGCGGCCGTGGACGAGCAGCCAGTCGCCGCGTCGCTCCACGCTCCCCGGCGTGATCAGGAGCTCTTCCCAGAAGCGTTCGACGTCCGCCAGGTAGTCGCGCAGCCCGTCCGGGCCGACGTAGGGGGCGTCGCGCCCCAGCTCCTCGCCGGTGACCGCGAAGAACTCCATGCGGGGCGAGCAGAGCCCCACGATCGCCTCGGCGTCGCGCTGGTTGAAGGCGTTGAAGAGGCGGCCGACGAGCGCCTCCGGCGCTTCAGGCATCGCCGTGCCCGACGAGCTCCCGAGCCATCTCCGCGGCGCCGTCGCTCTCGGCGGAGCGGGCGATCGCGAGGATCGCGACGTCGTCGTCCAGCGAGCCGGCGGTGAAAGCGCGCAGGGACGACTCGAGGCGTTGCACGGCCGCCGCGGGCGAGGCGGAGCCCGAGAGCTCGGCCCGCAGGCGCGCCTCGCCGAAGCGACCGGCCCCGCCCTCCCCCTCGGCCTCGACGATCCCGTCGGTGACCATCACCAGCTGCTGGCCGGCCTCGACGCGGCTCGCGTCGATTCGCCATTCGCCGTCCGGGAAGGCGCCGAGCACCGGATCGGCACCGCCGATCTCCCGCACGTCCTCGCCGTCGACCAGGAGCGGTGGCAGGTGGCCGGCGACGGCCATGCGCACGGGGCGGTCGGGGTCCTCGTCGATGGCGAGGGCGGCGACGCTGCAGAGCGCGGTGTCGTGGCGAGCGAGGAGCGCCCGGTTGAGGGTCGCCAGGGCGACGACGGGGTCGTTGGTCAGGGCGGCGGCGGTGCGCAGGGTGTAGCGCGCCAGGGCCGTGATCGTCGCGGCGCTGGCGCCGCGACCGGTCACGTCGCCGATCACGAGCATCCAACCGTCCGCCACGGGGAAGGCGTCGTAGAAGTCGCCGCCGACTTCGTTCTCGGCCCCCGCCGGCCGGTACATCGCCGCCAGCGACCAGCCGGGGATATGGGGAAGCGGTGGCGGCAGCAGCCCGTGCTGCAGGGTTTCGGCGATCTCGGCCCGCGCTGCTTCCGCCCGCTCGAGGTCGGCGAAGAGGCCGCTGTTGTCGAGGGTCAGGGCGACCCTGCCGGAGAGGATCCAGGCGAAGTGAACGTCGCCGCGCCTGTAGCGGCGCCCCGACCAGGCGACCCCCAGGGTCAGCGTTCCCTTCACCTGGCCCCGCGCCTGCAGGGCCAGGGTGATCGCCGAGCGCATGCCCAGGCTGCGCAGGAACGCGAGGTCCTCGCCCCCGTCGTGGGCGAGCTCGCGCAGGTCCCGCTCGGAGACCCGCTCGTAGAAGCGCGGTTCGAGCGAACCGCCTTCCTCGCTCACCATCCATCCCGGCAGCGAGGGGGAGCGCGCCGCCAGGCCCTCCGCCGCACCGGCGGGGGCGTCCTCCGAGCAACGCACGGCGACCCGCGTCGCCTCCCCGCCCTCGATCGTGTCGATCATGCAGAAGTCGGCGACCTCGGGGACGAGGAGGTCGCAGATCTCCTCGAAGGTCTGCTCGAGCGTCCCGGCCGCCTCGGAGACGGCCGCCACCTGGGCGAGGAGCTCGAAGTGCCGCTGGGCACGGCGGGCGCGTAAGAGGAGGACGACGGCGAGCCAGGCGCAGAGCGCGGCGAGCGCGACGGCAATCGCGGATATGTCTATCCAAGCCATGAGCCCCCCGATCGCGGTGGTACCGAAAAAAAGGTAACTCCCCAGGGGGGATAAGTCCACACTGTCAAACCGGCGGAGCTTGACCAGCCGGAAAGGCGGCGGCCGAGACCGACGCGGTCAGTTGCGGGTGGCGCGCAGCGCCCGCGCCGACGCACGCGGGACCGTCGCCGCATTGCCGTGCGTCCAGGCGTTGAAGCGGTACCAGGCGGGCTTGGCTTCGCGCTTCGCGGTCAGCAGGCCAGCGGAGTCGCAGAACTGGCAGGAGCCGACCTGGTCGGTCCAGGAGAACCACCAGACGCCGCCGATGCGCCAGCGGTGGCGGTTGCCGGAGAGCAGGGCGAAGGAGCGGTCGAGTTCGCGCGCCTGCCCCCTGGGCCCGCGCTCCCAACGCGACTCGAAGCCGTCGGAGCCCCAGCCCATCTCGGTCACGTAGAGCGGCGTCGTCGCATCGGCGTTCAGGGTCATCACCGTGCGCAGGCGTTCGATCTGACCCTGCAGGGCGGCGGCGTCGGCGACGTAGGGGTGCAGGGCGACGCCGTCGAAGTAGCGCTTGATCCCCGGCACCCGGTAGAGGTCGGCGAGGAAGCCCTCCGAGGAGACGTTGGGCGGGATCTGCAGGGGCCGCCCGAAGAGCCCACCGAGGATCACGGTCGAGTTCGGCTCGAGGCGGTGGATCAGGCCTCCGGAGATGCGGACCAACCGGGCGAAGCGCTTCGGGTCCGGTCGCTTGGAGAAGGTGACGATGTTCTCCTCGTTCCAGATCTCCCACTGGCGTACGGGCCGGCGCGGCAGCTCGCCGTGTTCGCGCCAGAAGCTGCCGCGGGGGCCGTAGCGCAGGATGGCGGCGCGCAGGAAGCGCAACCACTGCTGGCGCTGGCGGGCGCTCACGATCGGTTCCGCACCGAGATTGGGTGAGACCCAGCCCGGGGTCCCCCAGACGAACATGAACGGGGTCATCCCGTTTTCCGCGGCGAGCTGGACCTGGCCGTCGAGGAAGCTCCAGTCGGGGTCGAAGCGGTCGCGCGCCCGCGGCTCGATGCCAGCCCAGTTCATCGGCAGGCGAACCGAGGTTATGCCCGCCTCCCGCATCAATTCGTAGTCATCGCCGTCGGGAAAGCCCTGCGGCGAGATCCCGATGAACCCCCGCGGCGGCACGACCAGCGACCCGGCCATCGCCGGTGTCAGCGCCAGCACGGCCAGCGTCAGTGGAATAAGCAGGAGTCTGCGCATGCGTCCCAACAAAGACCCGGGAGAGGCGGAAAAGCTGCGCTCCCGCCGCCACGCCCCGGGTTACGGTCGCCAAATGATCGCACGGATCGCGGCGCGCGGATGAGCTTCAGACCATCGGACATGGCGTGCGTCGCAAGGCCGCCCAGTGGGCGACGATCCAGCCGAGCCGCCCAGCGGGCGTGCGTCGGCTAGTCGGGAACCACGCGTCCGGACCGGCGGTCGCGCGTACGCGGTCGTAGGGGGCGACGATTTGGGCCATCCAAGTCGCACTGCGCGTCGGGCCCGCACGGCACTCGCCTCGCCGTGAGACGCCTCGGCCGCCTTGAGCGCGGCGACGACGAGCGCGGCGACGACGAGAGGGCCGGCTACCACCGCAGCGCAAACGCGTGGACAGAAGTTGCCCCCATACTCGCCACGCTAGACGCACAGATGAGATCGCCGATGTCGCCGTGCGGCCGTGGCCCGCACACCGGCTCGCCGGGCCTGTCCGGCTTTATTCCATGACGCGCAGCGTCGAAGGCACGTCCATGCGGCGGATCCGGCGGGCGCTGAGCAGCGGGGCAAGGGCGACCGAGGCGATGCCGACGGCAGCGACGACGAGCAGCGAGCTCGCGGCGATTTCGACCACCAGGCCGAGGTCGGGGAGGGTTTCCGGCAGCGTCTGGTTGACGACCCAGCTGGTCACCAGGTAGCCACCGGCGAGGCCGGCGATCGTGCCGAGCACACCGGCTATCAGGCTCTCGCCAACCGCCAGCGCCATCGCCCGGCGTGTGGTGATACCGAAGGCCAGCATGGTCGCGTTCTCGCGGCGGCGCTCGTCGATCCCGATCGCCGAGGAATTGAAGGCGATCAGCAGGGCCAGAGCCAGCGCGAAGGCCTCGATCAGCCGCAGTACCCCGACGAAGTCCTCGAGGCGGTCGCGGACGAACTTCGTCCTCGCGATTGCTTCCTCGACCGAAGCGACCGCCGGGACGCGAAAGAGCGCCCGGGCGATTCGCTCCTCGCCAACCCCCGGGCGCGGGGTCAGCGAGACCTGGTTGGCGAGGTCCGGAAGGCCGGCGAGCGCGGCCACCGTGGGGTCCGTATAGGCGAAGGTGCGGAAGGGGTCGGGGTGCAGGCCGCTGACCCGCACGCTCGCGCGAGCCTCCTCGAAGCCGCCACCGCGCCGCCGCGGGTAGGAGATCGTGATCGAGTCGCCGATGCCGACGCCGAGGTCGTTGGCCGCCTTTTCGGAGATCAGGACTTCCGGGTAGCCGGGAACCGGGGGGCGCCCGGCGGCCACAGTCGGCGACCAGATCGGGCTTTGGAAATCGAGCAGGGTCAGCGAGCCCTCGAAGGCTTCGCGGCCCGGCGCCGAGAGCGTCGTCGGCAGTGTCAGTTGCGGTTCCGCGTCGACCACCCCGGGCGCCCGGGCGACCAGCCGCCGTGCCGCGCCGGCGCGGTGGAAGCCATCGAGCGAGACGACTATGCGGTTCGGGTTGCCATGGGCGATCTCGGCTTCACCGCGGTCGACCGTCGCGTCGAAGGAGTCGATCAGCCCCATGAAGGCGGCGAGGACGCTGAGCACGGCGCCAATTCCGAGCACCGTCAGCAGCGTGCGGCGCGGAGCGCGGAGGGCGTTTCGCAGCGGTAGCTGGGCGATGCTCGAGCCGGGCAGCCGCAGGTGCTTGGCGAGGGCGGCGACGCCGCTGCCGCGGACCGAGCGGAACCCCACCCGGATCGCCTCCACTGGAGTCTGTCGCAGACCTCGCCAAACCGGGATCGCTGTCGCGAGGATCGGCAAGACCAGCCCGACCGCCGCGGCACGGAGGAAGACGCCGAGCTCGAAGGGCGTCTTCATCACCGGCAGCGGCAGCAGGTCTTCGAGGACGCCGCGGAAGACCTCGCCCATCATCAGACCAAGCGCGAGGCCGAACACGGTGCCGGCGATGGCGATCTGCACGCCCAGCAGCAGCGGCCGAATCGCCAGCTGACGAGCCGGCACGCCGAGCGCCATCCCGATCCCGATCTCGCGCCGCTGCGCCTCGACGATCCGGGTCGCCAGGTTGAAAGCGGCAAGGGCGGCGCCCGCGAGGATCAGGAAGGCGAAGACATCGAACATCTGCTGGTCGCCGCTGGCGTCCTTGTAGAGGACGCGATGGGCGGTGTCTTCGGCCAGCGTCGTCACTTCGCCGCTGAGCCCGGCGGCGGCGAGCGCGCGCTCGAGCTGGCGGCGCACCGCGCGGAGGTCGGCGCCCGGCCGCAGGCTGAGGACCGCGTCGTTGACCCTGGGGCCACCGGCAATCCGCTGGGCGGTCCGCAGCGAGGTGAAGACGATCGCGAACTGCGCCTCCGCTCCCCCGAATTCGCCGCCGCCGGGGCGGGTGACCATGAAGCTCTCCGGCGAGCCGCCGAGACCGACATAGCGCAGGCGCCCGCCGCCCGGCATTCGCAGCACTCCGCGCACCGGCAGGTGGTGGTATTCGGCGAAGGCGCGCTCGAGAACGGCGACGGGGCGACCTTCGTCGTGTGCTCGCAGCGCCCGGCCCGCCGAGGCGTAGACGCTGTCGATCGCCGAACCTTCCGGGCCGAGCGGGGAGCCGATGAGTTCTGCCGGGGTCAGCAGCGGTTCGGCCCCTTGGCGAGGCACCTCGACCTGGGTCGGCAAGTGCAGCCGCTCCTCGGTTTCCGAGACCGGGCCCGCCCCCGGGATGCCGGACACCAGGCGCGAGAGCGAGCCGGCCGGCGTGCTCGTGCCCTCGGTCAGCGAGACCTCCAGGTCGTGCGCGTGCAGCGCCTCATAGCTGGCGTCGTTGGAGGCGACCCGCCAGTACTTCATGCTGCCGAGGCCGGCGTAGACGCCGGTGCCGATCGCCAGGACCAGCCCGATCGCCAGGACCAGGGCCCAGCGGCCGCGCAGATCGCGGAGCGACCACCGCAGCCAGAGCCTCAGGCGCTTCATCTCACCAGTGCAGCTCGGAGATGTCGGCGGGCCCGCCGGGATTGGCGCCGTCGGCGACGATCCGCCCGCTGGAGAGCTCGATCACCCGGTGGGCGACGCGCGCAATCTCACGGTTGTGGGTCACGACGAGGACCGCGGTTTCCTCGGTGTGGGTCTGTTCATGCAGCAACTCGAGGATCTGCACCCCGGTGCGGAAGTCGAGCTCACCGGTCGGCTCGTCGGCGAGCAGAATCGAGTTGCGGGTGGCCAGCGCCCGGGCGATCGCGACCCGCTGCTGCTCGCCCCCCGAGAGCTCGTGCGGGAAGTGTCCGCCGCGGCCGGCCAGGCCGACGCGCTCCAGGGTCTCGGCGGCGACGCAGCGGGCCTCGCCGCGGCCGCTGACGTCGGCTCCGAACTCGACGTTCTCCAGCGCGGTTAGCGCCGGGAAGAGGTTGAAGGTCTGGAAGATGAAGCTGACCATGCGGCGGCGGAACTCGAACAGCTCCGCCCGCGAGGCCCTGGTGATGTCCTCACCCTGGATCCGGATCTTGCCCTCGGTCGGCGAGTCGAGAGCGCCGATAATGTTCAGCAGCGTGGTCTTGCCGCTGCCCGAGGGCCCGAGGACCACAACGAACTCGCCTCGCTCGACCTTCAGGTCGACCTCCTCCAGGGCCGTCACCGTCACCTCGCCCATGTCGTAGCGACGGGCGACGCCGGACAGCTCGATCAACGGCCCGGCGGTGGGCTCGCCGGCCTCCTTGGCGATGTCATGTGGTCGGCCTCCGACCTCCATCGCCACATTCTGGAGGATGGCCGTTTCCCGTTGATCCGTACACCGTCACCGTCTGGGAGGTGGCGAACCCGCAACTCAAGTTCTCAGCGGTCGGGGTCCCTCGGGGGCAGGCGCAAGACGCAGCCTCGCAATCGCTTTCGCGGGTGCGTGCCGCGCCAATCGGAGATGGTGAGATGCTCAAGACCATGGAGGCGCGTCGCCTACGGCTCGCATCTCGTCGAGTTGCTCTCCTCTTCCGCGCGCGCCACGCAGGGCTGGCAGCCGAAAGACCTCTCCGCGAACCATCCTCCACCTCGAACGACTTGGAGAGCAGCGGCAGAACTGTCATCGAGACGTGAAGAGAGCGACTCATGGACTCAATGCAGCACGTATCGTGCCGCGAATATCGGGGCGCCCGGATTTGAACCGGGGACCTCACCGACCCGAACGGTGCGCGCTACCAGGCTGCGCCACGCCCCGAGAGGTCGCGATTATCCCAGACCCGGCCGCGAGGGCTACCTGACGGCTTCGATCGCGGCTTCGATCTGCTGCAGGGTGGGGCCGTCCTGGAGCGTTTCGGTGCCGTTCGGGCCGCTGACTATCGCGGCCTGGCCGGTGCGGATGCTGAGGTTGCGGCCGAGTTCCTCGTAGCCCTGCAGCCTCTCGCCAATCGCCCCGTTCGGGCCGCCGTTCTCTTCCAGGTAGTCCAGCCATTCGGGCTCGTTCAGTTCCTCGATCCCGCCGGCGATCGAGTCGAGGAAGTCCTGGTCGACGCCGAAGCGTTCGGCTTCGTCCTGATTGCGGAAGAAGAGGAAGGTGTATTGCCAGCCGTAGCCCTGCTCGGCAGCGGCCTCCGCTCCGTAGAAGCCAAGCTCCTCGGGGCTTTCGCTGTTCGAGTAGTGACGGTAGAGCAGCTTCACGTCGCCGGGCCGGGCGTAGCCGTCGACCAGGCCGGGGATCGTGCTGAGGAAGTCCTCGCGGCAGCTGGAGCACTGCAGGTCGTTGAAGATCTGGATCGAGACCGGCGCGTCGGAGGAGCCAAGCCGGTCCCCTTCCTGGGGAACCCCGCCGAAGATTTCCTGCGCTTCGGAGATGCCGTCGAGGCGGACGACCTGGGGGCCGGCCTTCTGCGTGGCGATGCTGACGATCGCGTAACCCAGCACCAGCAGGCCGATGCCCAGCGCGAGCACGACCCAAACCCGGCCCCGCCGGGGGATCGGCACGGCCGCCGGCTCGGGGCCCTGGCTCTCGGCGGTAGCGCTCACCGGGGCATTATCCCGACTCGATGCGGTGGGCCCCCCAATGCGCGGGGCAATCCGGTTGACAGCGTCCGGCACCAGGAGTAAACAGGTGCCTACCCAGTTTCAACGACAAGGGAGGTCAGCCGTGGCCAATCACCTCACCCCGTCAGAGCTTGCCGAGGAGCTTCAGATGAAGCGACAGGAGGTGATCGGCAAGTGCATGCAGATGGGCATACCCATCTTCCACGGCCGCATCGACAGGTCCCTCTTCGAGGCCTCGCTGCGCAGCATGACGGGGCAGCGACAGCGACACCAGGCCCACCCGAGCTGACTCTTAACTAGACTCCCCCCGCATGGAGAGGGGGACCAAGTCGTCGACGCTGGCGGACCTGCTGCCGCTCTCCGCCAAGTTGTACGGCAGCGCCCCCGCGGTTCGCTACAAGCAGGGTGAGGCCTGGGTCGACCGCAGCTTCGACCAGGTGCTGGAGATCGTCCGCTCGCTCTCGCTCGGCCTGATCGACCTCGGCGTGGCCAAGGGCGACAAGGTCTCGATCCTCGGCAACACCCGCCCGGAGTGGACCTACTTCGACTTCGCCGCACTCTCGGCCGGCGCCGTCGTCGTGCCGATCTACCAGACCAACTCGCCCGAGGAGTGCCAGTACGTGCTGGAGAACTCCGACGCCAAGGTGGTCGTGGTCGAGGACGATGAGCAGCTGGAGAAGATCCGCGCCGTGCGCGACCAGCTGCCGCTGCTCGAGCACGTCGTGCGGATGACCGGCTCGAGTGAGGACGCGATCTCGCTCGAGGACCTCGCCGCCCGCGGCGCGGCGCGCGAGGCGTCCGAGTGGGAGGCGCGCTGGCAGTCGGTGACCAAGGACGACATCTGCACCTTCATCTACACCTCCGGCACGACCGGGCCGCCCAAGGGCTGCATCATCAGCCACGGCAACTACCGGGCGATGCTGGACATGGTCAACGAGACCAGCGTCATCGAGGACGAAGACGTCACCTACCTCTACCTCCCCCTCGCCCACTCCTTCGCGCTGCTGATCCAGTTCGGCAGCTTCGACCTCGGTGCCACGATCGCCTACTGGGAGCGCGACCCGCTGAAGATCCTGCCGAACCTGGCCGAATTGAAACCCACCTACTTTCCCTCCGTCCCCCGCATCTTCGAGAAGATCTACACGACCGCGACCAGCGCGATGGAGAAAGAGGGCGGCCTCAAAAAGGCGATCTTCGACTGGTCGATCCGGGTCGGGGCGAGGATGCGCGAGGCCGAACGCGCCGGCAGGAAGCCCGGCTTCCTGCTCAGCCGCGAGTACGCCTTTGCCGACAAGAAAGTGCTGTCGAAAATCCGCGGCCTCTTCGGCGGCCGGCTGCGGCTGGCGGTCTCGGGCGCGGCGCCGATCAACCCCGACATCCTGCGCTTCTTCGACGCCGCCGGCGTGCTCGTGCTCGAGGGCTGGGGGATGACCGAGACCTCGACCGCGGCGACGATCTCCACCCCCGACGACTTCAAGGTCGGCACGATCGGCAAACCGTTCCCGGGCTGCGAGGTGCGGATCGCCGAGGACGGCGAGATCCTCGT